>NZ_CP028426.1:630119-945179 GCF_003010915.2 Gulosibacter molinativorax
TGAGCTGGGACGAGTTCGACCGCGACGAGGTGCGGCGCAGCGCGGAGGCCACCCGCGAGCTCTTCGAGGCGACTGGGCTCTTCGACTTGATCGAGGTGCAGCAATACGAGGATGCGGCCGGTCGCCTCGGCCAGCCCGCCGTGCTCGCCCATCGGCCGCCGCTTTCGGGCTATCCCACCGTGCTGCTCTATGCGCACCACGACGTTCAGCCTCCCGGCGACGACGCGAAGTGGCGCACACCCGCATTCGAGCCAACCGTCATCGGCGACCGCCTGTACGCGCGCGGCGCGAGCGACGACAAGGCCGGGGTACTCGTGCATGTCGCCGCGCTCGAGGCGCTGCGGGATGTGCTTGAGGCACGGCGTGAGCCGTTCGGCCTCGGTATCTCGATCCTCATCGAGGGCGAAGAAGAGAACGGCTCCCGCAGCTTCTCGCGTTTCCTCGACGAACACCGGCCGCAGCTCGAGGCCGACTACATCATCATCGCGGACAGCGACAACGCGGGGGTGCGGACGCCCTCGCTCACCGTGGCGCTCCGCGGTAACGTGACGTTCAACCTCACCGTGCGCACGCTCGAGCACGCGTCTCACTCGGGTATGTATGGTGGCCTCGCCCCGGATGCGATGCTCGCGACGGTGCGCCTGCTCAACACGCTCTGGGATGAGGGTGGCGCGGTCGCCGTTCCCGGCCTGCGTTCGCACGACGCCGAGGTGCCGGAGGCCGACGAGCGGCAGCTCATCGAGGAGGCCGGCGTCCTCGGCGGCAAGCTCATTGGCCGCGGCCCCCACAACGCGCGGATGTGGTACCAGCCGGCCATCACGATCACTGGTATCGACGCACCCAACGTGGCCAACGCATCCAACACCCTGCTGCCGGAGGTGCGCGTGCGGATTTCGGGCCGCGTCGCCCCCGGGCAGTCGGCGAAGGAGTATGCGGATGCACTACTCGAGCACCTGCGCGACAATGCGCCGTTCGGCGCGGAACTCGAAGTCGACTCGCTCGACTGCGGGGAACCCTTCCTCGTCGACCTCGGTGGCCAGGGCACTGCCCGGATGTTCGACGCCATGGGCGAGGCCTGGGACACGCACCCGACGCTTGCGGGCATCGGTGGCTCGATCCCGATGATCTCCGAAATCACGGAACGATTCCCGGACGCGGAGGTACTCGTCACCGGCGTCGAGGATCCGGGCACGATGGCACACTCGCCGAACGAGTCCCAGCACCTCGGCGTACTGCGGCGGGCCATCGAATCGGAGGCCCGATTCCTTGCCGCGACGCTCGATGCGCAAGTCAGTGACGCAACGCGCGCGGGCGTGGAATAATTTACAAACACTTGGCGTTGAGCCAAATACGGCGCAGACTGGCGTCACGAAAAGTTTTTTCAGGAGGAACCATGACGACAGCGCTCACGGGCATTACCGTCACCGAGAACGGCCACAACGTCTCGCTCACGCAGACCGCGGTGGACAAGGTGAAGTCGCTGCTGAACCAGGAGGGGCGCCCCGACCTGCGCCTGCGCGTGGCAGTGCAGCCGGGCGGATGCTCGGGCCTGATCTACCAGCTCTACTTCGACGAGCGCGAGCTCGAGAACGACGCGAGTGTCGATTTCGACGGCGTCGAGCTCATCATTGACGAGATGAGCGTGCCCTATCTCGATGGCGCATCAATCGACTTCTCCGACACGATTGAGAAGCAGGGTTTCAATATTGATAACCCCAACGCGCAGGGCAGCTGCGCGTGCGGTGATTCGTTCCACTAAGGCTCAAAACGCCACAAGGGGCGCACGTATCCGGGAGGATGCTCGCGCCCCGTTGTGTTTTTCCGCGGCGATCGCGGTTATCAATCTCGTGAAACACGCCACGCGGGCCCCCTCGATTGGCAAGCCGATGACCGAATAGGGCTACACTGGGAATCGTCTGTATGCGTCTTCTCGAAAGGTCCAACGTGCGGAAGAACCACCGTAAAAAGTGGACAGCGCTCTCGCTGAGCGGTGTCCTAGCGCTCGTGCTCTCAGGTTGCACGGCACAGGAACTCAATGGCTACATGCCGGGCCTTCCGGGGACCACCGACGTGGGAGACATGACCGCGACGTTCTGGGTGAACTCCTGGGTCATCCTCCTCGCCATCGGTTTCTTCGTCTGGGGGCTCATCATCTGGGCAACCGTCGTCTACCGTCGCCGGAAGAACGAGACCGGCCTCCCCGTCCAGATGCGCTATCACATGCCCATCGAGATGCTCTTTACGATCCTCCCAATCGTTCTCGTTGGCGGCTTCTTCGCGTTCACCGCGCGTGACCAGGCCATCATCGAAGACAACTACTCAGCAGAAGACCTCGACGTTCACATCGAGGTCTACGGCAAGCAGTGGGCGTGGGACTTCAACTACCTCGACGTTGAGGGGTCGCAGTATGACGGTGGCGTCTTCTACCAGGGTGTGCAGGCCGTCGAGCTCCGCGACGCAGAGGGTAAGACCACTGGCGAAATTGACTACGGCCAGCTGCCGAAGCTGTACGTTCCCGTCGGTGCGAACGTCACGCTCGACCTGAAGTCGCGCGACGTCGCGCACTCATTCTGGGTCCCCGAATTCAACTACAAGGAAGACACCATCCCCGGCAAGACGAACCAGTTCTCGTTCGTCGCTGAGCGCGAGGGCACCTACATGGGTAAGTGTGCCGAGCTATGTGGTGAGTTCCACTCGATGATGTTGTTCCAGGTAGAGGTTGTCTCGGAAGCCGAGTACAACGACTACATCCAGTCGCTCCGCGACCAGGGCAACGACGGCGCACGCGGTGACGACTACAACCGCGAACTTGACAACCCGGGAACCAGCGTCCCGGTCATCCAGCATGAAGAAGAAGAGCACTAGGGCAGGGCGAAATGACTTCGACACTGAATAGGCCCGCTGCCGCCGGCGATAAGCCGGTCGCAGAGCAGGATCTTGGGACAAACAAGACCGGCAACAAGGGCAATCTGATTTTGAAGATGCTTACGACCACCGACCACAAGATGATCGGGTACATGTACCTCGTCTCGTCGGTCGTCTGGTTCTGCATCGGTGGTGTGATGGCACTGCTCATCCGCGCTCAGCTGTTTGAGCCGGGCATGGAGCTCATCGCAAACAAGGAGCAGTACAACCAGCTGTTCACCATGCATGGCACGATCATGTTGCTGATGTTCGCGACGCCGCTGTTCTCGGGCTTCGCCAACGTCATGGTTCCGCTGCAGATCGGTACGGCGGATGTCGCCTTCCCGCGTCTGAACGCCTTCGCGTTCTGGCTCTACTCGTTCGGTGCGATCATCGCGGTGATGGGCTTCCTTACCCCGCAGGGTGCGGCTTCGTTCGGTTGGACGGCATATACGCCGCTGTCGCTGTCGACATTCTCGCCGGGAGTCGGTGGCAACCTCTGGATCGCGGGCCTGGCTCTGACCGGTTATGCGACGATCTTCGGTGCAGTGAACTTCATCACGACGATCGTCACGATGCGTGCGCCGGGTATGACCATGTGGCGCATGCCGGTGTTCACCTGGAACATCATGATCACCTCGATCCTCGTGCTGTTCGCCTTCCCCGTCCTGACCGTCGCCTGGTTCGCGCTCCTCATGGACCGTGTCTTGTTGACGCACATATATGACGTGGATGCGGGAGGCACGATCCTCTACCAGCACCTGTTCTGGTTCTTCGGTCACCCAGAGGTGTACGTCATCGCGCTACCGTTCTTCGGTATCGTCTCGGAGATCTTCCCGGTCTTCAGCCGCAAGCCGATTTTCGGCTACAAGACGCTCATCCTGGCAACCATCTCGATCGCCGCTCTGTCGGCTTCGGTGTGGGCGCACCACATGTACGTGACCGGCTCGGTACTGCTGCCATTCTTCGCGCTCATGACGATGCTGATCGCAGTTCCGACCGGTGTGAAGATCTTCAACTGGCTCGGAACCATGTGGCGCGGCTCGATTACCTTCGAGACTCCGATGCTCTGGTCGCTCGGCTTCCTCGTGTCGTTCCTCTTCGGTGGTCTGACCGGTGTCATCCTCGCGTCGCCGGTGCTCGACTTCCACATCTCCGACACCTACTTCGTAGTGGCTCACTTCCACTACGTGATCTTCGGTACCGTCGTGTTCGCAATGTTCGCCGGATTCTACTTCTGGTGGCCGAAGTGGACGGGCAAGATGCTCAACGAGGGCCTCGGCAAGATTCACTTCTGGTTGCTGTTCATCGGTTTCCACCTGACGTTCCTCGTCCAGCACTGGCTCGGTGTCATGGGTATGCCGCGTCGTTACTACACGTACCAGCCCGAGGACAACTTCACGTGGATGAACCAGGTCTCGACGATCGGTGCGATCGTGCTCGCGATCTCGATGATCCCGTTCTTCCTCAACGTCTTCCTCACCCACACCCGTGGCAAGAAGGTAACCGTGAACGACCCGTGGGGATACGGCGGCTCGCTCGAATGGGCGACCAGCTGCCCGCCGCCGCGCCACAACTTCACGTCGATTCCGCGCATCCGCTCGGAGCGTCCGGCGTTCGACCTCAATCACCCCGAGTATTCGGCTCCGGGCTCGCACGACGAGCCGGTCACCGTAGGCGGAAAGGCATAGAGCAAGACCATGCGCTCAACTAGAAATATTCTTTGGGGTCTGACCGTTTTCTACGTGATCGTGGCACTCGGTTACACGATCTGGACCGGACCCATTGAAGGCAACCCAGAGTGGGTCGGTATCGTCGCCTTCTGGCTGATGGGTCTGTTCACCGCGTTCATCGCGTTCTACATGGGCTTTGAGAACAAGCCGTTCGCGAAGAAGCCGCTACCGGAAGACCGCGAAGAGGCCGAGATCTCGGATGCGGATGAGGACCTCGGGTTCTTCTCGCCGGGCTCGATGTGGCCGTTCATCACTGCCGCCGGTGTCGGCGCAGTGTTCGCGAGCATTGCGTTCGGTTGGTGGCCCGCATTCTGGTTCGCCCCGGTCGCCATCGTCGGCCTTCTCGGCTGGATGTTCGAAACCTACCGTGGCAAGTTCGGTCACTAAGACTTTGCGCTAGCCACACCTCGTAAGGGAGCCTGCTCGGGCTCGTCGCATACACTGTGCGACATGTCTGAGCAGGCTCCCTTGTCATTTCCCGCGCTCTCGGCGCATCGGTTCGTCGCCCAGGGGCTCTTACCTGCGGAGGCCGCCACGAGCCCGCAGGAGGCCGCTGAGCTGCTCTCCTGTGCACAGGGGCAGCACCTCGGCGGGGTCATCGCGGCGCTCGCGCTTCGCTCTGGAACAACGGCCGCCGAGGTCGTGGATGCGTTCAACGCGGGCGCTCTCGTTCGTGGGTATCCGATGCGTGGCACAGTGTTTGCGATGTCGGCCAATGACGCGGGGTGGCTCACCTCGCTCGGTGGACCCCGGTCGGTGCAGGGCGCTACGCGTCGCCGCGAAGAGCTCGAGCTATCGGATGCGCGGATCGCGCAGCTCACGGAGGCTATTCTCGAGCTACTGCGTGACGAGCCCGGTGGGGCGCTCACGCGCAACGAGCTCGGGGATCGGCTCGCGGAGCGGGGACTGCCGCTGACCTCTCCGCAGCGATATCACACGCTGTTCACGCTGATCGCCTCCGGCGTGCTGCTCTACGGCCCGATCTCGGGCTCCGAGCACCTGGTGGTGTCAGCAGCTGACTGGCTGCCCGCCTCGGGGTCGTTGGAAGCGAGGTTCAACGGTGATGAGCTCGCCGCGACCGCCGAGTGGCTTCGCCGGTACCTGATGGGCCACGGTCCCGCAACGCTGCGGGACTTCTCGTGGTGGACGAAACTACCGCTCGGACAGATTCGCAAGGCGAAGGATGCGTACCTCACGGAATCCGAACTCGAGCACTATGGCCTGAACGGCGCTCGCGAGGAGCTGTGGGGGCCTCCGGGGCTAACGGCAACCGTGAGCGCGACCGAGGCTAAGCTCGCGTCTCCTAGGCTCCTGCCGCCGTTTGACGAGCTGCTGCTCGGGTACCAGGATCGCTCGGCGCTCGTGCACGACGATCATCACTCCAAGATCGATGTTGCGCGCAACGGGGTGTTCAAACCAGTTGTGTACGTCAAGGGTCGGCTCGTCGCGACCTGGGCGAGCGTTGGCAGCGGTAAGAACCGGCGACTCGAGGTAACGCCGTTCGAGAGGCCGCTGTCGCAGCGTGCGATTGCTGCGCTCGCACGGGAGTTTGCGCGGTATCCGCATCGCTAATCCCGCAGCTAGTTGCTTAACCGGAAACGCAGTCGGGCCCCGAGAATAATTCTCGGGGCCCGACTGCGTTACTGCTTGCTGGGCGGCGGTTGCTGATCAGCGTGCAGCGGTGGGGGAGCGACTAGTGCAGCTCGCCGTGGTGGTGTTTCGCGGCCTCGACCTCGGCCGGCGTGGTGGCCTCGACACGGTCGGCGAAGAACCAGCGCGACAGTCGCGAACGCGCCTTGCCCTTGGTCTTGCCCGTCTTGGGGTCGACGTAGGGCTTGACCGGTGCGTAGGACTCGTAGGTGTTGATCGAGTACTGCTCTTCCTCCGTGAGCGGCACGTGGATCTCCTGGAACTCGCCGTGTGGGAGGCGAATGACGCGTCCCGACTCGTGGCCGTGCAACGCGGTCGCGCGGTCCTGCTTCTGCAGCGCGATGCAAGCGCGGTGCGTAACGAAGAAGACGATGATCGAACCGATGATCAGCCAGAACTGCAGGAAGTGAATCACGTGCTCCATCGCGAGGTGGAAGTGGGTCGCGATGAGGTCGGAAGATGCCGCCGCCCACATCGCTGCGTAGAAGTTCATCCACGCTGCACCGAGTGCGGTACGGAACGGCACGTTGCGCGGGCGGTCGAGGATGTGGTGCTCGCGCTTGTCGCCGGTGACCCACGCCTCGAGGAACGGGTATACGAACAGGCCGATAACGAAGAGACCCATGAACAAGAACGGCACGAGGACCGCGAGGGAGAGCGTGTAGTTCCCGAGCGGGATCTCCCAGCCCGGCGGAATAAGCCTGAGCATGCCGTCACCGAAGCCGATGTACCAGTCAGGCTGGGTACCGGCGGAGACGGGGGAGGGGTCGTACGGGCCGTAGTTCCACACCGGGTTGATCTGGAAGAGCGACGCGATGAGGAAGATGAAGCCGAGGATGATCATCATGAAGCCGAGTGCCTTGCCCGCAAAGACGGGAAGGACAGGGTTACCGACAACGTTCTGCTCGGTACGGCCTGGGCCTGGGTACTGCGTGTGCTTGCTGACGACCATGAGCACGAGGTGCAGGGCCAGGAAGACGATTAGCAGCGCCGGCAGGATCATGATGTGCAGCGAGTAGAGGCGACCGACGATGTCGGTGCCAGGGAACTCGCCACCGAACATGAGGAACGAGATCCAGGTACCGATGAGCGGAATTGCCTTGATCATGCCGTCGACGATGCGAAGACCGTTACCCGAGAGCAGGTCATCCGGAAGCGAGTAGCCCGAGAAACCTTCGAGCATTGCGATGATCCAGAGGACGAGACCGATGAGCCAGTTCAGCTCGCGCGGCTTGCGGAATGCCCCGGTGAAGAAGACGCGGGCCATGTGCAGCATGATCGACGCGACGAACAACAGAGCTGCCCAGTGGTGCACCTGGCGCATGAGCAGGCCACCGCGAACGTCGAAGGAGATGTCCAGCGTCGAGGCCATGGCGCCCGACATTCCGACGCCCTTGAGCGGGACGTACTGACCCTGATAGGTCGTGTGCGTCATCGTGGGGTCGAAGAAGAACGTCAGGAAGGTACCCGACAGAAGGATGGCGATGAAGCTATAGATAGCGACTTCACCGAGCATGAACGACCAGTGGTCAGGGAAGATCTTTCGACCAAATTCCTTGACCGCACCCGAAAGGCTGGTGCGCTCCTCGATCCAAACGGAAGCCTTGGCAATAGCGCTGTCTTCTGCGACAGGTGACTTATACGTTGTAGTCATTACGACGCTCCCAGAAGGTCGGGCCAACAGGTTCGTGGAAGTCGCTCTGAGCCACCAGGTAGCCGTCGTTGTCGACGGTGATCGGCAGCTGGGGGAGCGGACGACCGGCCGGTCCGAAGATGACCTCACAGTGGTTGGTCACGTCGAACTGCGACTGGTGGCAGGGGCAGAGGAGGTGGTGGGTCTGCTGCTCGTAAAGCGCGACAGGGCAGCCGACGTGCGTGCACACCTTCGAGTAGGCAACGATGCCGTGGTACGACCAGCCTTCGCGCTCGGGACGCTCGTTGAGCTTCTCCTCGGGCAGACGCATGAGCAGCACGATGGCCTTTGCCTTGGCGTTCAGCAGTTCGTCGTGGCCGAGGTCGTTGAGTCCCTCGGGGATGACGTGGAATGCGGAGCCGACGGTGACGTCCGAGGCCTTGATCGGCGTGCCGGACGGGTCGCGAACGAGGCGAACGCCCTCATCCCACATCGTCTCGTGGAGCAGCTTGACCGGGCTTTCGTTGTTGCCGTTGTAGAGGTCACGCAACAGCACGATGCCGGGAAGCGGCAGCGCGAGAACCGCAGTGATCATCGAGTTACGCAGGAGCTTGCGGCGGCTGAAGCCAGATTCCTCGTCAGCCTGCGCGAAGATTTCGACAGCACGCTTCTGCGTCGCGGGGGTTCCGGCCGTCGTGTGACGGGCCTCCGCCATCTCCTCGTCCTTCATGAGGTACTTCGCCCAGGCGACCATACCGATACCCACGGCGAGCATCGCAAACGCGATGCCGATGCCGATGAAGAGACTGTTCCAGCGAACCGACGTGATGTCTTCGCGGTCGATAGGCCAGATGAAGTAGGCGGCGATCGCGAAGATCGATGCGACCAGCGAGAACCAGAAGAGACCTACAATCCAACGCTGCGCGTTATTGGACTTCTGCGGGTCGCTGTCGGTCACTCGGTGTCCGTGTTCCGGATGCCCCGGGTCTTCGAAACTGTCTGCGGCGATAATCGCCGTTCCGGAGTTCCCCGAGCGATCGGACGAATTGGCGGTACGGAGCTCCCCGCCGTGTTCGTCTTCAGCCATGGTTGTCCCTTTCTGGGTTGAAATGCGAAGTAAAAACTAGTTCTTGGGAAGTGTTAGTTCGGGCGCGAGGTCAGCCAGATGGCAAACGCAACAGCGCCACCGATGCCGAATACCCAGATGAAGAGACCTTCAGCAACCGGGCCCACACCACCGAGGTTGTAGCCACCAACCATGTTGGTGTTCTCGGTCATCCAGCTGATGGCCGTGATGATGTCGGCCTTGTCCTGCGGCGTGAGGTTCGTGTCGTTGAAGACCGGCATGTTCTGCGGGCCGGTCTGCATGGCCTCGTAGATGTGGACGGGGTCGACCGTCTGAAGCTCCGGCGCGAACTTACCCTCGGTGAGGGCACCACCGGCAGCGGCCACGTTGTGGCACATTGCGCAATTGATGCGGAAGAGTTCGGCGCCGTGCGCCGCGTCACCGTCCGCCTGCGTGTACTGCGCGTCCGGAATGGCGGGTCCGGGGGCGAGGGATGCGACATAGGCCGACATCTGCAGGGTCTGCTCTTCGGTGAACTGAACAGGCTTGACCTGTGCCTGGGGGCCGTTCATCTGCATCGGCATACGACCAGTGCCAACCTGGAAGTGCACCGAGGCGGCGCCGACACCGATGAGGCTCGGACCGTTGTCCGAGCCGACCGCGTCCATGCCGTGGCAGGTCGCGCAGTTCGCGTTGAAGAGCGCCTCACCCTCGGCGATGGTCTCCGTGGCGGTCATGTCGACCTCGACAGCGTCCTCTGCCGCATTCGCGACGAGCGTGTCTACGGCTCCGTAGGCACCGCCCGAGAGGAGGAGTCCGACGCCGAGCAGTGCGGCAGTTGCAAGCGGGGTCCGGCGTGAACGTTTACGTGACTTCTTCGCAGACGACCGGGACTTCGTGGCAAGTGACATTGAAAAACTCTCTCGACTGGGGCTTGTCGCCGTTAGGCGATGAACGGAAGAAGGTAAATGACGAAGAAGAGGCCTACCCAGACCACGTCAACGAAGTGCCAGTAGTACGAAATGGCCATGGCGCTCTGCATTTCGCGCTGACCCATCTTCTTCACCGCGTAGAGGCGCACGATGACCACGAAGAAGGCGAGGATTCCGCCAAGCACGTGGAGGCCGTGGAAGCCGGTTGCCATGAAGAAGGAGCTCGTGAATGCGTTGAGGTTAAGGACGTAGCCCTCGCTCACCAGCGTCGCGTATTCCCAAACCTGGCCGCCCATGAAGATCGAGCCGAGAACCGCCGAGAGGTAGTACCACTCAATCGTTCCCCAGCCCTTGCCCTTAATGCGGCTCTTCTGGCCACGCTCGGCGGCCATGACGCCCAGCTGACAGGTCACCGAGCTCGAGATCAGGATGAGCGTGTTAATGACGGCGAAGGGGATGTTCATGATCGCGTGGCCTGCGGCGAACTGCTCAGGCGCCATCGCGCGGAGCGTGAAATAGATCGCAAACAGGCCTGCGAAGAACATCACTTCCGAGCCAAGCCACACGATGGTGCCAATGGCTACGGTGTTTGGGCGGTGCACTCTCGGTGCTGAAGATGCAGGATTTAGGGAAGTCACAGTTCCCATTATGACCGATTTCCCAGGTTCGCAAAGTTCGCGCGCCGTGGCGAGTCTCGATAGTGGGAATTGGTTCGTTTTCCCCGGGGGATCTGGGGGATACACTTCTTGCTATGACGGATCTGCTCACTTGGCCACAAATGCTCGAATCCCTCCTGAACGGCGAGAATCTCTCGGTTCGTCAGGCCACGTGGGCGATGGAACAGGTCATGCAGGGGAACATCTCCGAGGCCAAATTGGCCGCCTGGTTGATCGCACTTCGCGCGAAGGGCGAGAGCGTCGAGGAGCTCGTCGGTTTCCGTGACGCCGTGCTCGCGCACGCACTGCCGATCGACATCACGTCCTGGGGCCTCGACATCGTCGGCACCGGCGGCGACATGATCGGGACGGTCAACGTCTCGACGATGTCCTCGTTCGTGATTGCCGCATCCGGTGTGCCCGTGATAAAGCACGGTGGCCGTGCGGCGTCGGCGAAGTCTGGGGCATCGGACGTCCTCACCGCACTGGGTGCGCACCACAGCTCGGTTCCGGGTGCGCTTAAGCAGACGTTTGACGAAACTGGCATGACGTTCCTCTATGCGTCGCTGTTCCACCCCGGTTTCGCGCATGCGGGCCCCGCGCGTAAGGAACTCGGTGTTTCGACGGTGTTCAATTATCTCGGGCCGCTCACGAATCCCGCTCGCGCCGAGGCTTCGGCAGTCGGAGTTGCCAAGCTGGAAGCGATTCCGCTCATCACGGGCGTGTTCCGTACCCGCGGGGCAGCGGCACTGGTGTTCCGTGGTGATGACGGGCTCGACGAGCTCACCGTGACGGGGTACTCACACATCTGGGAAGTTGCGCGCGGCGATATTGCCGAGCACGACATCCACCCGCGTGACCTCGGACTCGGCACCTATGAGATCGAGGAGCTGCTGGGTGGCACGCCCGAGGAAAACGCGGCGATCGCGCGCGAGACACTCGGCGGTGGCGGCAAGGATGCGGTGCGCGACATCGTCCTCTTGAATTCGGCGGCCGGTATGGTCGCGTTTGACTTGGCGAAGGATCCGGACTCGGTGGAAAGACCAATTCGTGACCGGCTGACTGAGAAGATTGAAGTGGCTCGCGAGACGATTGCGTCCGGAAGGGCGCTGGCGCAGGTCGATACGTTCGTGGAAACGACGAATCGCCTCAAAGACGACGAGTAGGCCGCGGCGCAAGCGGTATTTATTGCTACCAATTGAACGACCACCGAACAGGGAGAAAGAGGAACAACCATGTCGAATGAAATCCGTAGCACGGTCACACTCATCAACGAGACCGGTCTGCACGCCCGACCCGCCGCAGAGTTCGTGAAGACCGCGAGCGCCTACGACGCGCAGATCAAGGTCAACGGCACCGACGCCAAGAGCTTGCTCGGCATCATGGCGATGGGTGCCAAGAAGGGCACCGAGCTCGAGCTGGTCGCAACGGGTGCACAAGCACAGGAGGCCATCGACGGCCTCGTCTCCCTCGTGGAATCTGGGTTCTCCGAATAGGCATACACTGCTGGAATGGCCAAGCCGCGAGATTTAAGTCAACCGACAACACGCGTAGTTGCGTGGGAATTTCGTACACCGGTTCGCAGCACCACACTCGCGATCATTGGCACCACGTTTGCGGCCTGGGTCGTCTCGTTCTTTCTCTTTACGTACGGGACCGACCTGGGCCGTTCCCAGCTCGACACGAGTGGTTTTCTCGCCATTTTCGTAAGCTGGCTCATCATCGCCGCGCTCGTGTGTGGCGGATACGGGCTCGGCTATATCGTGCTTCGCAAGGTTTCAACTGGACAGCGTCCGTTCGCGGAACGGGAGTTGCTCAAGCTAGCCCTCGCCGAGTCGTTTTCGGCAACTTGCGGCGGCTTCGCGGTCGGGTTCTTGCCGATCACGCTCATGTCGAACATGTTCACGATGTTCCTGTGGACCTTCGCGATTGGTTTCCTGTTTTCCTTTGTGGTGATCATGCCGCGCTATACCAAGGCGTGGCAGCAGGCGGTCGTCGACGGTCGCGCCTATGAGGGCTGAGTCCTCGCAGCCCGAACCGCGACTCTGGACCGCGCCGTTCGTCGGCGTCATGGCGGTCAACGGGCTGACCTCACTGAACTTCCTGCTGCTTATGACGTTCATGACCGGCTACGCCGTCGAGCGGTTCGGCGTGGGGGAGGCGCAAGCCGGGTTAGCGGCCAGTTCCTTCGTCATCGGGGCCCTCGTGACGCGGGTCTTTGTTGGCAAGTACACCGACATCTTCGGGCGAAAGCGGATGCTCGTGCTCTCGGCAGTCGTCCTGCTCGCGGGCTCGCTTGGCTATTTTGTGGCCGACAGCTACGCGGTTCTTGTGGTCGTCCGTCTCGTCCAGGGTGCGGCGTTCGGTGCAGTGAATAACGTCACGAACACGGTCGCGATGGCGCTGATGCCGAAAGACCGTAAGGGCGAAGGGACGGGCTGGTTTACGCTCTCGCTCACGATTGGCCAGGCACTCGGGCCCGCGCTCGGGCTCTGGCTCGTTGCCAACGGCAGCATCAACGCGGTGTTCCTCACCGGCGTCGGGTTGTGTGCGGCTGTGGCGCTCATTTCCGCGGCACTTCCAGTGAAGCAGCCAAAAATCTCGGCGGCCGAGCGCGCCGAACTGACGAGCTGGCGGTTCGATCGCATCCTTGAGCCGAAGGCCCTGCCGATGGGGCTCATGGCCTTCCTGCTCATTTTCCCCTATTCCGGCATCCTGACCTTCATGTCCGGATACGCGGCGGAAGTTGGGCTGACGGCGTACTCGAGCCTCTGTTTCATCGTGTATGCGGTCACGCTCGCGGTCAGCCGGCCACTCGTGGGGGCCCTGCTTGATCGCTTCAGCGACAACGCAATCGTGGTCCCCGCGTTTATCCCGTACTTATTAGGCGTGGCGCTCTTGGCCCTCGACCTCGGGGTGGCGGGCTACTTCGGTGCCGCCATTTGCCTCGCGGTCGGTTACGGCAGCCTGACCTCGCTGATGCAGACGATCGCGGTTCGGGAGACGCCGGCGCGCCGCGAACCTCGATGGGGATTTCGACGTTCTTTATCGGCATGGACTCGGGGATGGGGCTCGGTCCGATCGTGCTCGGGGTCATCGTCGGCCTCGGGTTCGCGTTCACCGAATTGTTTGGCCTCATGACCGGCTGGATCGCGGTCGTCTTCATTGTTTATTTCCTATTGCACGGTCGGAAACCTTCCGCCCGGGCGCCGCGACACCGGGGCTGAATTGGCAAACTTCGCCCGTTTTTCGCGCTGATCACCAAGTTTTCGCTAGGCTCGGAGCGATACGGGCTTCGTATCGAGACTCTGAGCTTCACCGAAAAGGGAGGACACTATGTCACTCAGTTGGATTAGCTGGATCATCATCGGTCTTATCGTGGGCCTCATCGCTCAGGCGATTACGAAGGACAAGCGCAAGCACCCGCTGTGGTTGACCATTATTCTAGGGATCGTTGGCGGCATTCTCGGCGGATGGATTGGCGGCTTGATCATCGGCCCAGAGTCACTCCAGGGCTTCTTTAACATCTGGGTGTGGTTGTTCGCACTCGTTGGTGCCCTTATCGTCACCGCTATTTACGAGGCCGTCACTCGCGGTCGCAAGGCACCGTAACAATAATTGACATGGGGGTCGGGCGTTTGTGCGCCCGGCCCCTTTATTATTTCCGCAAGGGCGTGCCGGATTCGTAACCAGGCGGGCCGGATTACAAACAAAACTGACCGATTGCACAGTAATGTAGGCGAGGGAGCCTGGTCGTCGAGTCTTCGGCGAAGGGCCCCGACACACACGAGCACCGACAAACAAGGGAGTTGTCCTATGCCTGAGGCATACATTATCGATGGAGTTCGCACACCGGTTGGCCGATACGGTGGTGCGCTTGCGGGCGTTCGTCCCGATGACCTCGCGGCGCTCGTGATCGGCGAGGTGGTAAAGCGCTCGAAGATTGACCCATCGAAGGTCGAGGAAGTCATCTTCGGCAACGCGAACGGCGCTGGCGAGGAGAACCGGAACGTCGCCCGTATGGCGTGGCTGCTCGCCGACCTGCCGCGCGAAGTGCCGGGCTTCACGGTGAACCGGCTGTGCGCATCCGGCATGACGGCGATCATCAGCGCCTCGCAGATGATTCGCTCCGGGGATGCCGACATCGTCGTGGTGGGCGGCGTCGAGTCGATGACGCGCGCACCCTGGGTGGTCGAGAAGCCGGGGAGCGCGTGGGCCAAGCCCGGTGCGTCTTTCGACACCTCGATTGGCTGGCGATTCACGAACCCGCGGTTCGAGTCGGGCGACCTCGCGCGCGATGGCAAGATGACCTACTCGATGCCCGAGACGGCGGAGGAGGTTGCCGAGCGGTTTAACATCTCCCGCGAGGATGCGGACGCGTTCGCCGTGCAATCGCACGAGCGGTCGTTCGCGGCCATTAACGCTGGGCGCTTTGACAACGAGATCGTTCCGGTCGAGGTGGTTGGTCGCAAGGGCGCCGTTTCGGTAGTCGACACCGACGAGGGGCCGCGCGAGGGCACGACCGCGGAAGTCCTCGCCAAGCTGCGACCGGTCGTCAAGCCGGGCGGCGTCGTGACCGCGGGCAACTCGTCCTCGTTAAACGACGGCGCCTCGGCGCTCGTAATCGCATCCGAGGACGCGCTTAAGAAGTACGACCTCGTCCCCCGCGCGCGCGTGGTGCGCGGGGCATCGGCCGGTGTCGACCCCGAGATCATGGGTATCGGTCCGATCCCCGCGACGCGCAAGGTGCTCGACCGGGCCGGCTGGAACATCGATGACCTCGGTGCGGTCGAGCTCAACGAGGCGTTCGCGACGCAGTCGCTCGCGACAATTCGCGAGCTCGGTCTCGACCAGGAGATCGTCAACCGCAACGGCGGCGCGATCGCGCTCGGTCACCCCCTTGGTTCCTCCGGCGCGCGCATCACGATCACGCTCCTCAACCGGATGGAGCAGGAGGGCGTCGATCGAGGCCTCGCCACGATGTGTGTCGGAGTCGGGCAGGGCACCGCGATCGCCCTGGAACGCGTCTAACGGAAAGTTGAAGAGAACATGAGCGCAACAATTCCTTTCCCCAGCAATGTCGGTGTGATCGGCGGCGGTCGCATGGGCGGCGGTATCGCCCACGCCTTCCTAATGGCGGGTTCAAGCGTCACCGTGATTGAGCGCGAGCCGATCGCGGCAGAAGCTGCCCGAGAGCGAATCGAGAGCTCGGTCGCGAAGTCGATCGAGCGCGGGGCCACGGATGCGAACCTCGACGAGGTCGTGCAGCGGCTTCGCGTCGAGATCGACTACGGCGCGCTCGCCGAGGCGAACCTCGTGGTCGAAGCGGTATTCGAGGACTTCGGCGCGAAGGTTGAGGCGCTGAAGAGCGCCGAGCGCGTGCTGGCGGCCGACTCGGTGCTCGCATCCAACACCTCGTCTATTTCGCTCGCCACCCTCGCTGCGGAACTCGAGCGTCCCGCTCAGTTCCTGGGGCTGCACTTCTTCAACCCGGTGCCCGCATCCACTCTCATCGAAGTTGTGATTGCACCCGGTACTCGGCCCGATGTTGCCGCATCCGCGCCAGCATGGGTCGAGACGCTCGGCAAGACCCCGGTTGTCGTTAAGGACTCGCCGGGATTCGCGTCCTCTCGCCTCGGCGTTGCCATCGCTCTCGAGGCCATGCGGATGGTCGAGGAGGGCGTCGCGAGCGCGAAGGATATCGACGCGGCGATGGAGCTTGGCTACAAGCATCCGACCGGGCCGTTGAAGACGACCGATATCGTCGGGCTGGATGTGCGGCTCGGCATCGCGGAGTATCTCGCGGAGCACCTGGGGGAGCGATTCGCCCCGCCGCAGATCCTGCGGGATAAGGTCGCTCGCGGCGAACTTGGTCGGAAGTCAGGCAAGGGCTTCTACGACTGGGAGTAGGCCCCGATCGGGGTGAGCGTGTACCCTGGACGTGGATTCCCGACCCATCGGTCAGGAAACATGTTCACCCCGACCGTGCGGCGCTGCACGGAAAAGAGAAACGGACAAGGATGACCGACACGATGTCAGAGTCGAAGACCGCAGAATTTGTTCCCAGCTACGTGAGTGGCGCTTGGTGGACCCCCGCTGCAGGGGTGAATGCAACGCCCATCCGCGACACCTCGACCGGTGAGCAACTCGCACTCGTCTCGAGTGAGGGCCTGAACATCGCCGAAGTAGTCGATTACGCCCGCGCCACCGGTCGCAAGGGCCTCGGCGAACTCACGATTCACAAGCGTGCCCTCAAGCTCAAGGAACTCGCGCTCTACCTCAACGATCGCAAGGACGTGCTGTACGAGCTGTCGATGGCCAACGGCGCAACGAAGGGCGACTGCTTCTTCGACGTCGACGGTGGCATCGGCGTCCTGTTCACGATGAGCTCGAAGGGTCGCCGCGAGCTGCCGAACACGAACGTCATCGTGGATGGCGCGGTCGAGCCCATGTCGAAGGACGGCTCGTTCATCGGTGAGCACATCTACAGTCGCATCCCCGGCATCACGGTCGAGATCAACGCGTTCAACTTCCCGGTCTGGGGAATGCTCGAGAAGTTCGCGCCCGCATTCGTTGCCGGTGTGCCGACGATCGTGAAGCCCGCGACGCCCACGAGCAATATCACGGCGGCGCTGGTTCAGCTCATCGTCGAATCCGGCATCCTGCCCGAGGGCTCGCTGCAGTTCATCGCGGGCTCCGCGCGCGACCTCATCGACCACCTCGACTACCGGGACATGGTCACCTTCACCGGTTCCAAGGCGACGGCCGACCGCCTGCGCCAGCACCCCAACGTGCAGCAGGGCGGCGTGCGCTTTACCGCCGAGGCAGATTCGCTCAACGCGGCCATTCTTGGCACCGACGTGACGACCGACTCGCCTGAGTTCCCCGCGTTCATCCGCGCGGTCGTGAACGAGATGCAGGTGAAAGCGGGGCAGAAGTGCACCGCGATTCGCCGGGTCATCGTGCCGCACGCGCTTGTCGAGCCGGTCGTGGATGCGCTGGCCGCGCGTCTCGACGAAAAGGTCACGGTCGGCGACCCGCGCGTCGAGGGGAACACGATGGGCGCGCTCGCCTCCTTCGACCAGCTTCGCGACGTGCGCGCCGCCGTCGACTCGCTGGTGGATGCGGGTGGCAGCATCGCGTACGGCAGCAACGACTGGGACGACGACCAGCAGGGTGCGTTCCTGTCGCCGGTTGTGCTCAAGTGGGACGACAACCGGGCCGAGGCGCTGCACGCGACCGAGGCGTTCGGCCCAGTATCGTCGGTGCTCGGCTACGAGACAACCGCAGAAGCGATCGAACTGGCCGCGCTCGGTGACGGCTCGCTTGTGGCCACGGTGTGCACGTACGACATGGAGCAGGCGGGCGAGCTCGCTCGTGGGATCGCCGGGTACCACGGCCGCATCCACATGCTCAACCGCGATAACGCCCGTACCTCGACCGGCCACGGCTCGCCGCTGCCGACGCTCGTGCACGGTGGCCCCGGCCGCGCAGGCGGTGGCGAGGAGCTCGGTGGTGTCCGTGGCATCAAGCACTACATGCAGCGCACCGCGGTGCAAGGCACCCCGGACCTTCTCACCGCGGTCACGGGCGAGTGGCATCGCGGCGCGGCACAGGAACGTGTCGGCGACCCCGAGTACGGCGGGGTTCCCGAGGGCGAGAACGGCGCGGTGCACCCGTTCCGTAAGTCGCTCGAGACGCTGAAGATCGGTGACGCGTTCGTGTCCGGCCTGCGCCAGGCGACGGAGCAGGAGATCACCGACTTCGCCAACTCGACCGGTGATGTGTTCTACGCGCACACCGACCCGGCTGCTGCGGAAGCGAACCCGTTCTTCCCGGGCATTGTCGCGCACGGCTACCTGCTCGTGAGCTGGGCTGCGGGACTGTTCGTCGCCCCGGGCCGCAGCGCGGTGTATGCGAACTACGGCATGGAGAACCTGCGGTTCCTCACGCCGGTTGGGATTGATGACTCCATCCGCGTCGAACTCACGGCCAAGCGCATCACGCCGCGCGAGACCGAGGACTACGGCGAAGTCGTATGGGATGCTCTGCTGCTGAACCAGAACGACGAGATCGTCGCTACCTACGATGTCATGACTCTCGTCGCGAAGCGCGAAGAGCAGGCGCTCGGCGGTAACTAGCGAGAACGCAAACGAGGCCCCGAAACAACTCTAAGCCGAGTTGTTTCGGGGCCTCGTTTGCGTAGGCGTGTGGCTGGTCTGTGGGGCTGCGAGGACTTGGCCTCGCCAGGAACGCGGCTACGACCTCGGCCGCAGGCCGTCGAAGACAACTCCCACGATATGGTCGCCGATCATGTCGGCATCCAAAGGTCCTCCGGGCCGATACCAGTCGATGATGGAGTTGACCATGCCGAAGACGAAACGGGTGGCAACGCCGGGGTCAATATCGGTGCGCAGCGACCCGGTCTCGTCCGCCTCGTTCATGAGTTCCGCCACGGAGACGTTGAACTTACGCCGCCGATCGAGCGCGGCGCGTTCAAGGTCGGTGTTGCCGCGTAGCCGGAGCAGGAGCGTGACCGACTGGAGCTCCTCGATCAAGACGGTGACTGTGCCGCGAATCGTCCGCTCCAGCCGGTCCACCGGCGTCGCCCCCGATTCCTTGGCCTCGGCGAGCATCCCCTCGAGCGAGGAAAGCGCGCGGTCGAGGGCGCTTGCGAGGAGATCCTCCTTGCTCGTCACGTGGTGATAGATCGCGGATTTTGAGACCCCGAGTTGCTCGGCGATCATCCCTACGGTCGTTGCCTCGTAGCCGTGCTGATTAAACAGCGCGACCGCGGCGTTGATGACGTCGCTTCGGTCATTGCCGGGGCGGCCTCGTCGTGCTGCGGTCGTGGTCTGTTCAGGCAAGGTTCCTCCTGCGCTGTGGGTTAACGTCATCCGCGGGTGGCCGACAGAATCGACCACCCGCGGACCTGGACCGATCCTTCGCGTGTTAGCGGTGAATCGGAAGGTGGTGGGCGGGGTACTCGCTAAAGTCGCGATCCCGATAATCGTAGATGCGCTTTGCTTTGCCCTCCGAGCGTGCCACGGTGTTCGGGTCAACAACGTGGATGCGCACCGAGGATCCGATGCGAATCTTGATGTCCGACTGGAGCGCGCGGCCGCAGGCCTCGGCCTCCTCCATCGTGAACTCGGGACGACGCTCGATCACGACAGTGAGCTCATCCATTCGCTTCGGCTTCGTGAGCTCGAGGTGGTAGTAGGGGCTGAGCGCTTTCTGGTTGAGCGCGAGTTCCTCGATCTGCGACGGGAACATGTTCACGCCGCGGAGGATGATCATGTCGTCGGTACGCGAACGGACCTTGCGCATCCGACGCATGCCTGGGCGCGCGTCGCCCGGCAGCAGCACCGAGAGGTCCTTCGTGCGGTAGCGGATGATGGGCATCGCTTCCTTGGTGAGCGACGTGAAGACGAGCTCGCCCTCCTCGCCGTCGGGCAGCACCTGGGTGAGGTCATCCTTGTTAACGATCTCGGGGCGGAAGAAGTCCTCCCAAATCGTGGAGCCTTCCTGGTGCTCGACCGATTCGCCGGCCATGCCGGGGCCCATCAGTTCTGAGAGCCCGTAGATGTCGACTGCCTTGAGGTTGAAGCCCTCTTCGATCTCGCGGCGCATCTCCTCGCTCCAGGGCTCGGCGCCGAGGACCGCGATCTCGATCGGCGTGTCACGCGCATCCATGCCGTGCTGGCGCATGTAGTCGAGGATCGTGAGGAGGTACGACGGTGTGCACATGATGATGCGCGGGCCGAAGTCATGCATCATCTGCACCTGGCGGGCCGTCTGGCCACCCGACATCGGGATCACCGTGAGGCCGGCGCGCTCGACGCCGCTGTGCGCGCCGAGACCGCCCGTGAAGAGTCCGTAGCCGTAGGCGTTGTGGACGAGGTCGCCCTTGCGCGCGCCCGAGAGGCGAAGGACTCGAGCGACGCCCTGCGCCCAGACATCGAGGTCGCGGTCGGTATAACCCACGACCGTCGGGCGACCGGTGGTACCGGAGGATGCGTGGATGCGGCGAACCTGCTCCATCGGCACGGCGAAGGTCTTGAAGGGGTAGTTCTCGCGCAGGTCGTCCTTCGTGGTGAAGGGGAACTTCGCGAGGTCCTCGAGCGTCTGGAGGTCGTCGGGGGAGACGCCGTGCTCGTCAAACTTCTTCGTGTACATCGGCACGTTCTCGTACGCGTGTCGCACGGTCCACTTGAGTCGCTCAAGCTGGAGAGCCTCGATTTCCTCGCGGCTCATTTGTTCTTCGGGGTCGAGCCGGTCGAGGTCAAATGCGGTGGTCACAGGTTTACCTTCATCTTTGGTCGTCGTTGACGCTCTGGGAGCGGTTAGTAAATATTGGGAGGGGGACTAGGAGCGGGAAGCGGGCTTCGGGATGGTCCGACTGCGGCCACGGAAGATCATGATTAAGATCGGCTCGGGGTCGTTCGGCCCCTGCGCGGTGACCTCGATGTCGTAGACACCGCTACGACCTTCGTGGACCGCGCGGGCCTTGGCGCGAAGGGTCTGCCCGACCTGAGCTGGGCGTAGGAAGTTCACGTCAACGCCGGAGGCGACGGTCATCGTGCCGTTCTCCTCGTGCGAGTTGCACGCCATCGCAAAGGCGCTGTCTGCAAACGCGAAGACCATGCCGCCGTGAGCGATCGCGAACCCGTTGAGCATCTCCTTGCGGAGATCCATTTCGATCTCGACGTCGCCATACTCGGCTTTGACGACGCGGATGCCCATCCACTCGCTCGCGAAGTCATCCTTCAAGATCGGGTGGTGATCAGCAAGCTCCTTGTAGGCGACTGTGTTCTTCGTTGAATTCATAGTTTTTCCACTCCTTCGTGAATTCCTGAACAGTCTTACAGAAAAGTTTGGATCGTGGGGAAAGTCAAGTCAAATTCCAGCGAGGTCACAGTTCGTGATTCTCTGATGAAACCCGGTGAGAATGACTTGACGTGCCTCGGAAATTGCATAAACTGAACGCACGGTCTGTAATGTTGAGGCAGTGCTGCTTCACGCTGCGAGAGTTAAGGAGACCCCCGCATGACGAACAACGTAACCGAGATGCCACATCGCGACGAGGCTGACCAGGAGCGCGCTCAGGCGTACTTCGACGGCATCATCGCGAAGGACTCCCGAATCGAGCCCGCCGACTGGATGCCCGACGCCTACCGCAAGACGCTCACCCGACAGATTGCCCAGCACGCGCACTCCGAGATCATCGGTATGCAGCCCGAGGGTAACTGGATCACCCGCGCCCCCTCGCTGAAGCGCAAGGCTATCCTCACCGCGAAGGTGCAGGATGAGGCGGGTCACGGCCTTTACCTCTACTCGGCCGCCGAGACCCTCGGCACCTCCCGCGACGAGATGACGCAGCAGCTGCTGGACGGCCGTGCGAAGTACTCGTCGATCTTCAACTACCCCGCGCGCACGTGGGCGGACATGGGCGCGATCGGCTGGCTCGTCGACGGCGCCGCGATCGCCAACCAGGTGCCGCTGTGCCGCTGCTCCTACGGCCCCTACGGTCGCGCGATGGTGCGAATCTGTAAGGAAGAGTCGTTCCACCAGCGCCAGGGCTGGGAGATTCTGTACACCCTCTCGAACGGCACCCCAGCGCAGAAGCAGATGGCGCAGGAAGCGGTCAACCGCACCTACGGCCCCGCGCTGCAGATGTTCGGTCCGCCGGACGACCAGTCGCCTAACTCAAAGCAGTCGATGGCGTGGAACATCAAGCGCTTCTCGAACGACGAGCTGCGCCAGCGCTTCGTCGACATGATCGTGCCGCAGGCCGAGGCCCTCGGGCTGACGCTTCCGGACCCGGACCTCAAGTGGAACGAAGAGCGCGGTCACTACGACTATGGAGAGCTCGACTGGGACGAGTTCTTCGGCGTAATCAAGGGCCACGGCCCCGCGAACGCGCAGCGTCTCGCACACCGTCGCGCCGCACACGACAACGGCGCATGGGTTCGTGAGGCCGCCGCAGAGTATGCGCGCAAGCAGGCCGACGCGCAGTCGCAGTCCGCGGCCGTCGCCTAACTAGAAACAAATTTTGCGGGCCAATCCGCATCCGGATTGGCCCCATGATCCTCAACGGAGAGAAACGCAATGAGCGAACAGTCCAATACCGCTGCGACCCCGCCGCGTAACCAGTGGCCGCTTTGGGAGGTCTTTGTCCGGTCCTCGCGCGGCCTCAGCCACGTGCACGCCGGTTCGTTGCACGCCCCGGACGCCAAGATGGCGCTTCGCAACGCCCGCGACCTTTACACGCGCCGCAACGAGGGCGTGTCCCTCTGGGTCGTCCGTAGCGAAGACATTGCTGCTTCGGACCCGGACAACAAGGACTCGTTTTTCGAGTCCTCGCAGGGCAAGAACTACCGTCACGCCACCTACTACACGAAGTCTGAAGGGGTGAAGCACCTGTGAGCGGCGGTAGCGGTTTTGATTCGGCCACCCTCATCTCGGCGGGCTACGCGCTCACCTCGGAGGAGCTCGCCTCGAGCGGCGTCCAGGCCTCGGATGACGTTGCGGAATACGCGCTTCGCCTCGGCGATGATGCGCTGATCCTCGCGCAGAACATGCTGTGGTGGGTCTCCCGTGCACCCGAACTCGAGGAAGACATCGCCCTCGGTAACGTGGCCCTCGACCTGCTCGGTCACGCTCGCGTGCTGCTCACGTTCGCCGGTTCGGCGTCGGGCAAGAGCGAGGATGACCTGGCCTACTTCCGCGAGGAAGAGGAGTTCCGGTGCCTGCACCTCGTGCAGTTCCCCGGCCACGACTTCGGAGAGACGATCGCGCGCCAGCTCATCTTCTCCCACTATGCGTTCGAGCAGTGGAAGCGGCTCGAGAACTCGGCGGATGCGACCATCGCGGCGATCGCGGCGAAGGCATCCAAGGAACTCGATTATCACGTCGACCACGCCGAGCAGTGGACGCAGCGACTCGGTCTTGGCACTGAAGAGTCGAACCGCCGCCTCCAGGCCGGCCTCGACTACTTCTGGCCCTACATCGACGAGCTGTTCGAAGACGATGAATTTATCGAGAAGCTCGGCCCCGTCGCGGTGCGTCCGTCCGAGCTGCGCGAAGACGTCATGGCCCGCATCACAACCGCGATCGAGGAGGCAGGCCTCCGCGTTCCCGAGGTCAAGCAGGCGGTCACCGGCGGCCGCCGCGGCGAGCACCGCGAGGCCCTCGGCCACCTTCTGGCCGAGATGCAGGTGCTTGCGCGCAAGCACCCCGGCGTCACTTGGTAGGAAATCATGATTGAACAGATCGACAAGAACCTCGCGCAGCGGCCGAAGGACCCTGAGGCCGCCCGTGTGTGGGACATCGTCGGTAAGGTGACCGACCCGGAAATTCCGGTGCTTTCGATTATCGACATCGGCATCCTGCGGGATGTGCTGGTCGGCTCCGACGGCACCCCGCAGGTGATCATCACGCCGACCTATTCGGGCTGCCCGGCGATGGACACGATCAAGGCCGACGTCGAGCAGGCCCTGCGCGACGCGGGGTATGAGCGGTCCGAGGTGACGCTCGTGCTCGCTCCCGCATGGACGACCGACTGGATGACCCCCGAGGGCAAGAAAAAGCTCGAGGAATACGGCATCGCGCCGCCCACCGGCAGCGCGGCGGTGGGGATGCAGCGCGGCCCGAAGCGACTCTCGCTCGCGGTGCGCTGCCCCCGCTGCGGATCCATTAAGACTAATGAACTGAGCCGATTCGGCTCGACCTCCTGCAAGGCGCTGTATCAGTGCGCCAACTGTCAGGAACCGTTCGACTACTTCAAGGTGCACTAGTGACTGAAGCAACGATTGAATCCAACGCCGACAACGGGGCCGGCACGGGCAAGCGGCGGGCCGTGTTCCACACCCTCGAGGTGAGTGGCGTGCGCAAGCTGACCGAGAAAGCGATCGAGGTCTCGTTCGCCGTCCCGGAAGACCTCCAGAGTGAGTACGACTACGCCGCCGGCCAGTATGTGGCTCTGCGCGCAACTATCGACGGCCAAGAGGTGCGTCGCAGTTACTCGATTTGTGAGGCCCCGACTCCCGGGACCATCAAGGTGGGAATTAAGCGCGACCTCGGTGGACTCTTCTCGAACTGGGCGAACGACAACCTCGAGGCCGGTTTCGAGATGGACGTGATGAGCCCGCAGGGCGTGTTCGTCTCGAAGCACCAGCTGACCGGGATGAACGACGCGGACAAGGTGAGCGCGGAGGCCGTGGCCGACGGCGCGAGCCACTTCGTCGCGGCGGCAGCAGGCTCCGGCATCACCCCGGTGATTGCCATTGCGAAGTCCCTCCTCGAACATCCGAACACCCAGGTCGACCTGATCTACGCGAACCGCGCGGCGTCCGACGTGATGTTCCTCGAGGACCTCGCCGATCTCAAGGACCGCTATCCGACTCGACTCGCGGTGCACCACGTGCTTTCGCGCGAGCAGCGCCAGGCACCGATCTACTCGGGACGACTCGACGCGGAGAAACTCTCGCAGCTGTTTGAGTACATCATCGACGTGCCAAACGTCGACGAGTGGTTCCTGTGCGGTCCGTTCGAGCTCGTGCAGCTCGTGCGCGACGAGCTCTCCAGCCGCGACGTTCCGGACGAGAAGGTGCGCTTCGAGCTCTTCTCGACCGGCCAGCCGGGTGAGGGCGCGCAGTCGAGCGCGGGTCGCCCTGTTGAGGTCGACCCGGAGGGCGACAACTTCGAGATCAGCTTTGTCCTCGACGGGCTCAGCGGCGAGGTCAAGTCGCCGAAGGATGCGCGCGAAACGGTCCTCAACGCGGCACTCCGCGTGCGTCCCGATGTGCCCTTCGCGTGCGCGGGTGGTGTGTGCGGCACGTGCCGCGCCAAGGTCACCCTCGGCAGCGTCGACATGGCCGAGAACTACGCGCTTGAGAAGGACGACGTCGCTAACGGCTACGTCCTGACGTGCCAGTCGCGGCCGACCACCGACAAGGTCGCGGTCGACTTCGACGCGTAATTCGTCGACGCTGAACTTGTCGACGCTGAATATCCCGACGTACAACCCGAAAGGCAAGCCCCCATGGGAATGATTGAGCTGAGCATCGTCGACGGCGCCGCCGAGATCGTCCTGAACGCACCGAAGAAGCTGAACTCGCTCGGCGAGGCTGACCTCGCCGAGCTCAATGAAAAGCTGGACGAGGCCGCTGCGGCGAGGGCCAAGGCGCTCCTGCTGCGCGGCGAGGGGCGCGCATTCTGCGCGGGCCGCGACATCTCGGGCGTCGACCCGAAGACGGATGATGTGGCCGACTTCCTCGGGAACCGAGTGACCGGTGTCCTCAAGAAGATCAGTGAGTTTCCTGCGCCGACCTTCGCGGCCGTCCAGGGCGCGTGCCTCGGTGTCGGTCTCGGTCTCGCGATCGCGGCGGATGTCGTGTACGTGGCGGAGAGCGCAAAGATCGGCTCGCCGTTTGCGAATCTTGGCGCGACGCTCGACTCGGGCGGGCACTGGCTGTTCACCGAACGACTCGGCGCGCACCGCACGCTCGACCTCATCTATACGGCCGAGTTCATGTCCGGCCGGGAAGCGGTCGAACAGGGTCTCTTCAGCCGCTGGGTCGCCGACGACGAGCTGCTCGAGTTCACCCGGGAACGCGTCCAGCGTGTTGCCGCGGGCGCGCAGCTCGCCTTCGCGACGTCGAAGAAGCTCGTGCAGCAGATTCGCGATGAGCGAATTGGCATGTGGGAGTCGATCGACGCGGAAAACCGCGCACAGGGAGACCTTTGCCTAAGCGAGGACTACGCAGAGGGATTCAAGGCCTTCCAGGAGAAGCGCAAGCCTGAGTTCCGCGGGCGCTAGGCACCCACCACGAACCAAGCCCCTAGTCGGATTCGCTGGGCGCGTCACCCATGGCGCAGCCCAGCGCATCCACGGGGGCTTCAAGCTGTGTGCCCGACGCATCCCGCTTCGCGAAGCCATCGGGGAGCGGCCGTACCGAACCATCCTTTGATGTGGCCCGCACCGGAGTCGGGCCGACCCACGCGAGCGCGAGCGCCGTCTCGGAGCGGACGAAGCGTTGCGCGCGCACGCCTCCCGTGGCGCGGCCCTTGGCCGGGAACTCGCCAAACTCGCTGATCTTGGCGCTGCCGAGCACGTCGCCAAAGAGCGCCTCATCGGCAGGTGGCTCCGCGATCGTGACGACGACCGCGTGGTCGATCTCCTCGGCCTGGAGCACCGAGAAGCTGATGACTCGCGCATCCTCACCGAGGCGGATGCCAGCCATGCCGCCAGCACCTGCGCCCTGCGGACGCACTAGCGACGCCGAGTAGTGGAGGAGCTGCGCGTCGCTCGTGACGAACACGAGCTCGGCATCGTCGTTGGCACGCGCGGCACCGACCACCTCATCGCCTGGCTTGAGCGCGATCGCGCTCATCTCGTGCTGCGCCTTCCACTCGGCGGGGTTGACGCGCTTGACCACGCCCTGCTTCGTGGCGAGGGCGAGTGGCGTCTCAACGCCGAGGGGCACGAGGCCCACGATTTGTTCCTTGCGGTCGGTGATGCCGAAGTACTCGCGCGCCGACACACCCGCGCTCATCAGCGCGGATGCGGCGGGGGAGGCGGGGAGGGACACGGGAGTCGCGCGATACACGACCCCCGTATTCGTCACCGCGCCGATGTCGGAGAGCGTCGAAGTCGGGACATCGGCGAGGATCGCGTCGTGCTTCGAGCGTCGTCGCGGCCGCGGGAAGCTGCCGTCCTCCTCGAGCTCGACGCGCAGGATCTTGCCGGTGGTCGACAGCAGCACGCGCGTCGGCACGTCCGGCATCTGAAGGGCGTCGGCGCTCGGAGCCTTCGCCGAGCGCGAGGTCGCCTGCACCTGCGCGTCGCCCTCGATGAGCACCGTGCGGCGGGGCGTCGAAAACTGATCTGCGGCTTCCCCGAGCTCGCGGCTGACCTGCATGCGCAGCAGGTCTTCCGAACCGAGGAGCGCCTCGAGTTCCTCGATCTCGCGACGCAACTGGTCTGCCTCGGCCTCGAGCTCGATGCGTGAGAACTTGGTGAGGCGGCGCAGCCGCAGCTCGAGGATGTATTCCGCCTGACGCTCCGAGAGGTCGAAGACGATCTGGAGCCGGCCGCGGGCCTCATCGGCGTCGTCCGAGGAGCGAATGATCTGGATGACCTCGTCGATGTCGAGGATCGCGATCAGCAGACCCTCGATGAGGTGTAGGCGATCGCGACGCTTGCCGAGGCGGAACTCGCTGCGGCGACGCACGACCGAGATACGGTGGCGCAGGTAGACGTCGAGCAGCTCGCGTAGCCCAAGGGTCTGCGGGGCGCCGTCGACGAGGGCGACGTTGTTGATGTGGAACGACTCTTCGAGCGGCGTGTGTCGGTACAGCTGCTCGAGCACGGCCTCGGGCACGAATCCGGTCTTGAGCTCGATGACGAGCTTCATGCCGTGCTTACGGTCGGTGAGGTCGGTCACCGAGGAAATGCCAGTGAGCTTCTTCGACTGCACGCCCTGCTTGATGCGCTCGATGACCTTCTCGGGACCGACGAGGTAGGGGAGCTCGCTAATCACGATGCCCTTGCGCCGCGCCGTGACGTTCTCGATGGCCGCCGTGGCGCGCATCCTGAACGACCCTCGCCCGGTCTCGTACGCCTCGCGGACGCCGTCGAGGCCGATGATCCTCGCACCGCCAGGTAGGTCCGGCCCTGGCACGTGCCGCATGAGCTCGGCGAGCGTGGCGTCCGGATGCTCGAGGAGGTGCTGCGCGGCCGAGATCACCTCGCCGAGATTGTGCGGGGCCATGTTGGTCGCCATGCCGACGGCGATTCCGGATGCGCCGTTGACGAGCAGGTTGGGCCACGCCGCGGGGAGGACCTCGGGCTGCTGGAGCGAGTTGTCGTAGTTCGGGACGAAGTCGACGACGTCCTCGTCGAGCGATTCGGTAAGGGCGAGGGCCGCGGCGGTGAGTCGTGCCTCGGTGTAGCGGGGTGCGGCGGGGCCGTCGTCGAGTGAGCCGAAGTTGCCGTGCCCGTCGATGAGCGGCACGCGCTGCGTAAAGGGCTGCGCGAGGCGAGCCATCGCGTCATAGATTGCGGAGTCGCCGTGCGGGTGCAGCTTGCCCATCACGTCGCCGACGACGCGGGCAGACTTCACGTGGCCCCTGTCGGGGCGCAGCCCCATCTCGGTCATCTGGTACAGGATGCGTCGCTGCACCGGCTTCATGCCGTCGCGCGCGTCCGGGAGCGCGCGCGAGTAGATCACCGAATACGCGTACTCCAGGAAGGAGCCGCGCATCTCTGTGGAAACGTCGACGTCCTCAATCCGGTCGAACTCGGAGTGTGAAGAGGGGGTCGTCGCCATGCGTCTCGCTTCGTGTCTGGTCTAGATTCGTGCCTGTAGCGGGGCCGGGCGTCGGAACGCGCCGGTCCGGCTGTGGAAAGATGGTCGGATGGAGCCAATCGTATTCAACCGCCCGGAAAACGTGCCAACGCTCGCCGACGTGTTGCCGAACTGCATCGCCGCGATGAACGGCCAGCCGAACTGCCTCGGGCTCCCGGCAGTGCGCGGCGTCGTGGTGGTGCTCGTGGACGGACTCGGTGAGTCGCTGCTGCGCACGCGCGGCGGTCACGCTCGTCACACAGTACGCGGTTGGCAGCCCGAACACATCGCGGTGAGCTTCCCATCCACGACGGTCGCTGGGATTACGTCGCTCATGACAGGTGCCTACGCGGGGGAGCACGGGCTGGTTGGCTACTCGATCTGGGATCGTCGTGCCGACGAGTACCGCAACCAGCTCTCGGGTTGGGGCGACGGCATGGATCCCGCGACCTGGCAGCTTCGCAGCACCGTGTTCGAGTCGATCGTCGCCGAGCGCTCGCCGATCACTCCCGTCATCGTGTCGACCGAGGACTATCGCAGCTCCGGGCTCACGCAGGCATCCCTTCGCGGTGGCGACTATCACGGCGCAGAGACGATGACCGACCGCGCCGAGCTTGCGGCCACACTGTGCCGAAAGGTCAAGCGGCCGCTCGTGTATCTCTACCACGCCGAGCTCGACCAGGCGGGGCACAAGCACGGCTCGGAGTCGGGCAACTGGCTCGAGAAGCTCGAGGAACTCGACTACTCGATTTCGCAGTTGCTCGATCAGCTGCCCGCCGATATCGGCGTCCTCGTCACCGCCGACCACGGCATGATCGACATCCCGCACGAGGAACAGATCGACTTCGAGGGCGACCTGCTCCAGGGTGTGCTCGCCGTCGCGGGCGAGCCTCGCCTGCGGCACATTTACCTCGACGAGGCGGCAGACGCCCGCGCGCTCGCGCGTCGGTACGAGGATGCGGAGGGCGAGCGAGCCTGGGTCTTCACGCGTGAGGAACTCCTCGCCACCGGGCTCTACGGCTCGAATGTCGCTGAGGCCGCCCGCGAACGCATCGGGGACCTCGTGGTCGCCGCTCGTGACCGCGTCACCTACTTCACGCCCGGGATGCCCGCGAGCATGCGGCTCATGATCGGCCAGCACGGTTCGCTCACGAACGAAGAAACGATCGTGCCGCTCATTCGACACGGTGCCTTTTAGCTGGGACTAAGTCGGCGCGATAATGCGTCGTCTACTCGTCGTCGCCTTTGGTGCCGAAGACGATCTCGTCCCAGCTCGGCATTGAGGGACGACCGCCGCGCTTGCGGCCCGCCTTGCCCCGTGCGCCGCGTGGCGCCTCGGCCGGCTCGAGGGTGTCGAGCGGCACCTGCGCTGACTTGTCGGATGGCTCGGGCTTGTCTGCGCGGTGGGCGCTGTTCATGTGGCCGGTGGCGTCATCGGCAGTGCTGTCGCCCGACACGCTGTCTCCGGTCGCGCTGTTGCCGGACACACTGGCCCAGGGCGCACGGTCGCCTGACGCGCCGTCGCCTGACGCGCTGTCCCCGGACGCGCTGTTGCCCGGTGCAGCTGCGTTGCCCCGGTCGGCGCCAGCATCCGCCGCAGTGGTCCGCGGGCGCGCGAACGGGGTTACGCGCTCTGAGCCGGAGCCTGAGCTCTCGACGTCAGCGGCCTCATTCGAGCCGGAATCGGTGACGCTGAACTCGGCCTCTTCCTCATAGGTTGCGTGCTGGCGTTCCCCCCGCCGGCGTCGTAGTGCCTCGAGGAGGTCGGCCGTCTCGTGCGTCGTGAGGTCCTGATCGGTCGGGGTGCTGAGCTCTTCGGTGGCAGTCTCGAAACTGTCGAGGGGGATGACCCGGTCGGTGGGGTCGCGCTTGACGGCCCGCAGGTGGGGTCCCATGAGCGAGGACGGTTCGCCCTGCTGCGAGAGCGTTACAGCGGCGGGGGAGGATGGGTGGAGCGAGTGAGCGCGCGAGTCGAATGTCCAGAGCGCGTTGCGGGACACATCCTCCGTGACGAAGTTGAGCCCGACGTGCCAGCCCGTCTCCGGGTCTTTCCATGCATCCCAGCGGACGTCTTTGGCGCCGAGCTGCTCGAGGCGGTCATCGATCGTCGTCCCAAAGGTCGCGCCCTCGCGGGAGAGTGGGTCGATCTGCGATTGCAGGCGGACCGCCACTCCACGTGCCTGTTCGACGATGTATCCGCGTTCCGCGAGGATCGGCCCCTCGAAACGTTCGACGGTTTCGGAATCGGCGCCGGTCAGTTCGACGACTTCGTCAACTGTTCGCCCAGCGCGGATAAGCTGCTGAATCTGGCGGGGTGGGACGCGCGGCCCCTCCGGGCGAGCGGCAGGACGAGGTCGCAGGGCTTCACGAAGCGATTCGTCCGCGCGCAGCCGAAACCGCTCACCGTTGTCGTTCGTGGCGATGAGCCAATCGTCTTCGAGGCCGACGAAGCGTAGTTCCTGCATATGTGCCTCCTCCAATTTGGATCTTGCCAAGCTTCACAGATGCAACCGGATGCGACCGCAAAGCGCTCCGCGTGCCGCCGAATCTGTGCGCTCAAATGCTGGGACTTGCGGAATCGCAAAAGTTGGTGCAGAATAGCGCGCCGATGGGGGTAAATAATCCTCCTTACAGATCTCGACATATTTGGACGGTTATGGCCACCGACTACGACGCTCCGCGTAAGACAGAAGAAGACACCGACTCGATCGAGGCGCTCAAGGAACGCGTTCCGGCTTCCGGCTCGCCCAACGTCGATATCGACCAGGGTGACGGCGTGCACGGGTTCGATCTCGAGGCATCCGACCTCAGCGATGTCGAGATCGAGACCGTGGTGATTCCGCGTCAGGAAGACGAGTTCACCTGCATGGAGTGCTTCCTCATCAAGAATCGTTCGCAGCTGTCGCCGGACTCCACTCCGGACAACCCGATCTGCAACGACTGCGCGGCTTAGCCAAAGTCTTTGACGCCCCGGCTCCTCGGAGTCGGGGCTATTTAGTTTCCGGCAGCTGCGAGCGCGCCTCGCGAATCGCGGCGACCACTTTGTCGGGGTGGCGCGTCGAGAAGAGCCAGTACGGAATGGGGTCGTTTTCGTCCGCGATCTCGACGCGCGCGGAGGTCGAACACCAGCCCCGCAGGCACGTCCAGGCGCGCGCATCCAGCTTCGGGCCGGCCTGCATCCGCGCTTCCTCCGCCGTCGCATGTGCGTGCGCCTCACCGACGTGTTGCAGGGGCACCTGAGCGGAACCCACGCGCAGCGTCGTTCGATCCACCTCGATAATCGGGGAGCCGGTATAGAGCGCGATGAGGTAACCGCCGTAAAGGGCCAGACCCAGGATCGTGCCGACGAGCATGTTGATCGGCATGAACACAACAAAAACGGCCGGGACGATCATCGCTCCGGCAGCATAAACCCAGATAGACGGAGAGACTCGTTCGCGGTAAATCACTAGTTCATTTCACCACCTCCGTTCTGGAGGATCCTGAGTCTTCAGGCCAGTTCGGCTAGCCTTTCAGAGTGACCGCACCGATTCAGATTCCACACACTGGCCAGGCCCCCACGCACGCAAATCCGGGGGATGCAGGCGCCGATCTTTATGCATCCGAAACCGTGACGCTTGAGCCGGGTGCCCGAGCCGTCGTTGGCACCGGAACGGCGATCGCGTTGCCCGAGCGCACTGTGGGCCTCGTTGCCCCTCGCTCCGGACTCGCGGCCAAGCACGGCATCACGATCGTGAACGCGCCAGGTGTCATCGACTCCGGTTACCGGGGCGAACTCAAGGTCACGCTGCTCAACACGGACGCATCCGAGCCCTACACCATCACGGCTGGTGACCGGATCGCGCAATTGCTCGTGCTGCCCATCCCGGCAGTCGAATTCGTCACCGTTGCCGAGCTGCCGGAAGGCGAGCGCGGCGAGGCCGGATTCGGGTCGACCGGCTACGCGGGCTAGGGAGGTAAGTCATGGGACTGTTCGACATTTTCAAGCGCAAGGAAGAAACCATCAAGGCCGATCGACTCGTCGTCGAAGACGAGGACGCGGAGGCGACCGCCGAGGAGGCCGAGGCCGTCGAGGAAGAGGACTTCGAGGACTTCGCGAAGGAAGCCCCGGAGGACCGAGCCGAGAATGGGCCGTTCGACCGCGGCGAGATTGAGGCCGAGGGCGCGTATCTTGACCTCGGTGCCCTGCGTATCCCGATGCGCGAGGGGCTCGCGCTTCGCCTCGAGTTCGAGGACAAGACGCAGCGCGTGATCGCCGTGGGGCTCGACTACGAGGGTTCGACGATGCAGGTGCAGGCCTTCGCCTCGCCGCGCTCGAGTGGGCTCTGGCGGGATGTGCGCACCAAGCTCGCTGCGCAGGTCAAGAAGCAGGGTGGTCGCGCCGAGGAGAAGGTAGCCGAGGTAGGCACGATGCTGCGCACGTCGGTGCCGATCGTGCAAGGTAGCGACAAGCTTCGCGTCGTGCAGTTCCTCGGCGTTGACGGGCCCCGCTGGTTCCTGCGCGGGGTTGTCTCGGGCCAGGCGACGAGCGACGAGGCGAAGCTCGAGCAGATGATCGAGATCTTCCGCGGCGTGATCGTCGACCGCGGTGACCGCCCCGTGCCTCCGCGCGATCTGCTCGCGTTGACGGTGCCCGAGGCGATGGCCAATCAGATGGCCGCCTCGGCCGCGCAGCAGCGCGCACAGCGCACCGCGATGGCCGCGAAACAGCGCGAGCAGCAGGCCGGTCAGTAGCCAATGACGCAGGACACGGGTGCGGGCGAGGATGGTGCCGAGCCGATGAATGCTGAGCGACAGGCTGAGCGACAGAGCGTCGAGGACGAGCAGCTGCAGGAACGGCTTCGTGCAGCTGCGGAGAGTTCGGCGATCGGCAAGGTCGCGGACTCCGACTCGACCGGCGAGGCGCTGCTCGTCGCGATGGGCGGCTGGCGGGGGATTATCGAGGCACTGCTTCCGGGCATCCTGTTCCTCGTGCTCTACGTTGTGACCGGGCGGGTGACGACGAACGGTGGGACACTCCCATTCGGACTCGACCCGCTCGTCGTGTCCGTGGGCGTACCCGCGATCGCTGGCCTCGTGTTTCTGCTCGTGCGATTCGTGCGGAAGGAGCCGAAGGCCTCCGCGCTCGGTGGGCTGATCGGCCTGATCGTGAGCGGCTTCTTCGCACTGCGAAGCGGTGACGGAGCCGACTACTTCCTGGTCGGGTTCTGGACCAATTCGGCGTATGGGCTCGCCCTGCTTATTTCCATGGTTGTCGGCTGGCCGCTCATTGGCATCGTCTCTGGCGCGCTGTACGGGTCATGGAAAGACTGGCGACAGCACCCGCGTGTGCTCGTCTGGATGCAGGTCATTACGGGAGTGTGGGTCGGCTTCTTTTTGGCGCGACTCGCGGTCCAACTCCCGCTGTACTTCGCCGGTGCCGTAGAGGCACTCGGCGTTGCTCGCCTCCTGATGGGGGCACCACTATTCGCCGTATTGGTGGTGATCACGGTGCTCTTCGTGCGCGCGGTGTTCGCCCCGATCGTCGAAAGTAACCAAGAAACCGAAAAGGGTAAGGTATCTTGATGTCGAGAGACTTTTCCCGATCGTTAGGAGCACCGTGAGCGCAGTAAATAGCTTCGGGGCCAAAGACGTCCTAAACGTCGACGGCACCGATTACGAGATTTACCGAATCGACAAGGTTGAGGGCTACGAAAAGCTGCCCTTCAGCCTCAAGGTCCTGCTTGAGAACCAGCTTCGCACCGAGGACGGGGCGAACGTAACGGCCAACCAGATCCGTAGCCTCGGCAGCTGGGACCCGAAGGCAGAGCCCAACACCGAGATCCAGTTCACCCCGGCACGCGTGGTGATGCAGGACTTCACCGGTGTTCCCTGTGTCGTTGACCTCGCGACCATGCGCGAGGCCGTCAAGGAGCTCGGTGGCGACCCCGAGTCGATCAACCCGCAGGCTCCCGCAGAGCTCGTGATCGACCACTCCGTGATTGCCGAGCTCTTCGGCAACTCGGACGCATTCGAGCGCAACGTTGAGATCGAGTACCAGCGCAACGGCGAGCGTTACCAGTTCCTTCGCTGGGGCCAGGGCGCGTTCGAAGACTTCAAGGTTGTTCCCCCGGGGACCGGTATCGTCCACCAGGTCAACATCGAGTACCTCGCGCGCGTGACCTTCGTGCGCGACGTCGACGGCGTCAAGCAGGCATACCCTGACACGCTCGTTGGTACCGACTCACACACCACGATGGTCAACGGCCTCGGCGTCCTCGGTTGGGGCGTTGGCGGTATCGAGGCAGAGGCCGCTATGCTCGGCCAGCCCGTCTCGATGCTCATCCCGAAGGTCGTCGGTTTCAAGCTCAAGGGTGCGATCCCCATGGGCGTCACCGCGACCGACGTCGTGCTCACCATCACGGACATGCTCCGCCAGCACGGCGTCGTCGGTAAGTTCGTCGAGTTCTACGGCGACGGCGTCGGCCAGGTGCCGCTCGCAAACCGCGCCACCATCGGTAACATGTCGCCGGAGTTCGGCTCGACCGCCGCAATGTTCCCGATCGACGAAGAGACCCTCAACTACCTCCGCTTCACGGGCCGCTCGGAAGAGCAGGTGAAGCTCGTCGAGGCCTACTCGAAGGAGCAGCACCTCTGGCACGACCCGTCGATCGAGCCCGAGTTCTCGGAGTACCTCGAGCTCGACCTCTCGACGGTTGTACCGTCGATCGCTGGTCCCCGCCGTCCGCAAGACCGCATCGAGCTCACCGAGGCCAAGTCGCAGTTCGCGACCGACCTCGGCGACTACGCCGACACCCCGATGGACTTCGTCGACGTCATGAGCGAGGCGAGCTTCCCCGCATCCGACCCCGGCAAGATGCTGGATGAAGACGCCGAGTCGCTCCACTACGAGCGCCCGGCGCACCCGCACAACCGCGCATCCAAGCCCGTTACCGTGAGCAACAACGGCAGCGAGTTCGAGATCGACCACGGCTCGGTCGCCATCGCCGCGATCACCTCGTGCACCAACACCTCGAACCCGTCGGTCATGATGGCGGCCGGTCTTCTCGCCCGGAACGCGGTCGAGAAGGGCCTCGAGACGAAGCCCTGGGTGAAGACCACGCTCGCACCGGGCTCGAAGGTTGTCACGAACTACTACGACAAGTCGGGTCTCACCGAGTACCTCGACGAGCTGGGCTTCTACCTCGTCGGCTACGGCTGCACCACCTGCATCGGAAACTCGGGCCCGCTCGACGACCCGATCTCGCAGGCGGTCAACGACAACGACCTCGCTGTGACCGCGGTGCTCTCGGGTAACCGTAACTTCGAGGGTCGCATCAACCCCGACGTGAAGATGAACTACCTCGCGTCGCCGCCGCTCGTCGTCGCCTACGCGCTCGCTGGGTCGATGGACTTCGACTTCGAGAACGAGGCGCTCGGCAAGGGCAAGGACGGCGAGGATGTGTTCCTCAAGGACATCTGGCCCGCCGCGGACGAGGTGCAGAAGGTCATCGACGAGTCGATCGACACCGACATGTACACCAACGAGTACGCTTCGGTCTTCGAGGGTGACGAGCGCTGGCGTTCGCTGCCGACGCCGACCGGCGCGACGTTCGAGTGGGACGAGAAGTCGACCTATGTGCGCAAGCCCTCGTACTTCGACGGCATGACGCTCGAGCTGACCCCGGTCGAGGACATCAAGGATGCCCGCGTGCTGGCAAAGCTCGGCGACTCGACCACGACCGACCACATCTCGCCGGCCGGTTCGATCGCCGCGAATAGCCCCGCGGGTAAGTACCTCGCCGACCACGGTGTCGAGCGTCGCGACTTCAACTCGTACGGCTCGCGCCGTGGTAACCACGAGATCATGATCCGCGGTACCTTCGCGAACATCCGCCTGAAGAACCTGCTGCTTGACGGCATCGAGGGTGGCCACACCCGCGACTTCTCGCAGGATGGCGGCCCGCAGTCGTTCATCTACGACGCAGCGCAGAACTACGCCGAGCAGAACACCCCGCTCGTTGTCCTCGCGGGCAAGGAGTACGGCACCGGTTCGTCGCGTGACTGGGCGGCCAAGGGCACGAGCCTCCTCGGTGTCAAGGCCGTCATCACCGAGAGCTTCGAGCGCATCCACCGCTCGAACCTGATCGGTATGGGCGTCGTGCCGCTGCAGTTCCCGGCGGGCGAGTCGGCAGACTCGCTCGGCCTCGACGGCACCGAGACCTTCTCGATCGAGGGCCTCACGGAGCTCAACGAGGGTCGCACCCCGAAGACCGTCAAGGTCACCGCAACCCCGACCGAGTTCTCGGCCGAGGGCCGCGAGCCTGTCGTCTTCGACGCGGTCGTCCGCATCGACACCCCGGGTGAGGCCGACTACTACCGTAACGGCGGCATCCTGCAGTACGTGCTGCGCTCGCTCGTCGAGAAGCAGAAGTAATTCGCTCGAACAAGCGCCCCGTCGAACTTCGGTTTGACGGGGCGCTTGTCGTTTCCCGGCCTACTGTCCGGCGGGCCAGATCGAGTCCCGCAAGCCAGCGTCGTTCACGTGGCGTTAGGATGGGGCACTATCGGGTGACCGCTTGAGTCGCCAGCCGAGGGAGTGAGGGGATGCAGTGGGTAGCTCGATCCTTCCGAATATTCACGGGCCCGAAGATCTCCGGTCACTCAGCTCGCGCGAGCTTCGCATGCTGGCCAGCGAGATTCGCGAATTCCTGATCGAGCATGTCTCCCGCAGCGGCGGGCACCTGGGTCCGAACCTCGGGGTCGTCGAGCTCACCCTCGCAATACACCGCGTGTTCGAGTCGCCGCGCGACGCGATCATCTTCGACACCGGTCACCAGTCGTACGTGCACAAGCTTGTCACGGGCCGGCAGGACTTCGACGGACTCCGTGAGCGCGACGGCCTCGCGGGCTACCCGCAGCGCACCGAATCGGAACACGACATCGTCGAGTCCTCGCACGCATCCAGCTCGCTGAGCTGGGCCGACGGCATCTCGCGCGCGTGGCATATCGCGGGGGAGGACGATCGCACGGTCGTCACGGTGATCGGCGACGGCGCGCTCACCGGCGGCATGACGTGGGAGGCGCTCAACAATATCTCGGACGACAACAGCCGCCGCATGGTCATCGTCGTGAACGACAACGGTCGTTCATACGCACCCACGATTGGCGGAGTCGCACGCTTCCTCAACCGGGTGCGCACCGACCAGACCTATACCGACCTGCAGCGGCGCTCCGGCGAGGCTTTTTCGCGGGTAGGCGGCAAGCTTGGACGCAGCGTGTTTCGCGCGGTCCGGGGCGGGATGCACGGCTTCCTCTCGCGCTTTTCAAACGTCGACCGGCTCTATTCGAACCTCGACATCAAATACCTCGGGCCAATCGACGGTCACGATCAGCTCGCACTCGAGGAGGCGCTGCAGCAGGCGAAGCGCTACCCGGGCCCGGTCATCGTGCACGCGATCACGGAGAAGGGGCACGGATACCGCCCCGCGACCGAGGACCGAAACGACCAGTTCCACGCTGTCGGGCAGATCGACCCCGCGACGGGTTCGCCGCTGCGCGCTGCGACCGGCGAGTCGTGGACAAGCGTATTCGGCGCGGAAATGGTCCAGCTCTCTCACGAGCGAGAGGACATCGTCGGCGTCACCGCGGCGATGCTGCGGCCGGTTGGCCTCGCGCCGATGAAGGCCGCGTTTCCCGATCGTGTCTTGGATGTGGGCATCGCCGAGCAACACGCGGTCGCCTCGGCCGCGGGCATGGCCTACGGCGGGCTACATCCAGTCGTCGCGATCTACGCGACCTTCATGAACCGCGCGTTCGACCAGGTGCTCATGGACGTCGCGCTCCACAAGGCGCCCGTCACTTTCGCGCTCGACCGGGCCGGGGTCACCGGTCCGGATGGTCCGAGTCATCACGGGATGTGGGATCTCGCGCTCTTTCAGATCGTGCCGGGGATGCGCGTTGCGGCTCCGCGCGACGCCACCCGGCTGCGCGAGGAACTTCGCGAGGCCGTGGCCGTCGATGATGGCCCGACGCTGCTGCGCTACTCGAAGGGTCAGGTGGGCAGCGAGATCGAGGCGGTTGTACGGCTCGCGGACGGCGTCGATATTCTGCGTGCCGGCTCGAGTCCCGACGTGCTGATCGTGTCAGTCGGGTCGATGGCCGAAATCGCACTCGAAGTCGCCGAGTTCGTCGAGGCGCAGGGGATCAGCGTCACCGTCGTCGACCCACGCTGGGTCGTGCCCGTCGCCGCATCAGTCATCGACCTCGCCCGCGACCACCGCCTCGTCGTGTCCATCGAGGACGGCGTGAAGGTCGGCGGCGTCGGCACGCGCATCCGGCAGTCGCTTCGCGAGGCCGAGGTCGACACGCCCGTGACCGAGCTCGGGCTGCCCGATGCCTTCCTCGAGCACGCTTCGCGCGGGCAGATTCTCGAGGATGCGGGACTCACCTCCCGGCAGATCGCTCGCGACGTCGTCGACCAGGTACTCGGCACGCGCATCCCACACGCTCGGCCCGAGGTGCCGAGCGTGGACAAGTTCGCCGACGAGGCAGTGATTACGGATTTTGATCAGGTATCGCAGCTGAATCGGAGCCGGCCGCTGGAGTAGTTGCGGCGGTCGGGCGAGCGCCCGAACCCGGCGCGGACCGCTCGGCGACCTCTGCCTCCTCGGTCGCGGTCGCCGCATCCTTGTGCGCCTTTCGGAGCGCCTCATCCGGGTCCTCGAGCCCGTGTTCCTCGAACCGGATGTCGGTGTGCTCGCCCTGCCGGTTTTCGCGAAGTCCGCTCGGCGGGGCATCGAGGTCGGATTCCCTCCCCGGCACCTGCGTGCCGAGCGCATCCGCGACTCCCTGGAGCGCCTTCGCGAGCTCGCTCGGGACGATCCACATCGTGTTCGAGTCACCCTTCGCGATCTCGGGCAGCGTCTGCAAGTACTGGTACGCGAGGAGCTTGGAGTCGGCGTTCCCGCGGTGGATCGCGTCGAACACCTGCAGGATCGCGCGCGCCTCGCCCTGCGCCTCGAGAATCTGCGCCTGGGCGTTACCTTCGGCGCGGAGGATCTGGGCCTGCTTGTCACCCTCGGCGCGGAGGATCTCGGATTGCTTGATGCCCTCGGCATTGAGAATCGTCGCGCGCCGGTCACGCTCGGCGCGCATCTGCTTCTCCATCGACTCCTGCACGCTCGGCGGCGGATCGATCGCCTTCAGCTCGACGCGATTCACTCGGATGCCCCAACGTCCGGTCGCATCGTCGAGCACCCCGCGCAGCTGGCTGTTGATGCGATCGCGGCTCGTCAAGGTCTCCTCGAGATCGAGCGAGCCGATGACGTTACGGAGCGTCGTGACGGTGAGCTGCTCGATACCCTGGATATAGCTGGCGATTTCGTAGGTCGCGGCCTTCGGATCGGTCGGCTGGAAGAAGATCACGGTGTCGATGCTCACGACCAGGTTGTCGGAGGTAATCACCGGCTGCGGCGGGAACGAGACGACCTGCTCGCGAAGATCGACATTGGCTCGCGCGCGGTCGATAAACGGGATGATGAAGTGAAGTCCGGGATGCAGGGTCCGGTTGTAGCGGCCGAGTCGCTCGATGATGAGCGCGGTGGCCTGTGGCACGATTCGCACAGCCCGTGCAAGAACGACCACGGTGAACAAGATAACGAGTAGCAGGACGACGAACAGGACAATGTCGCCCACGGTAAATCCGGGCATCAGGATGCCTCCTCAACGATCGCGGTCGCGCCGTCAATGCGGACGATGCGAATCTTTTGACCGACGGCCACGGTCTTGTCTGGGTCGTAACTGCGCGCGCTCCAGGTCTCGCCGATGACCTTGATGAGACCGTCGCGGCCGGTCACGGTCTCGAGTACTTCGCCGTCGCGCCCCACGTACGCGTCGGCGTTCGTGAGCTCGCCAGGTCCCGCCGGCTTGAGCTTGCGCAGCGCGATCGGTCGCACGACCATCAGCAGGAGCGCCGAGACCCCGGCGAACACGAGCACCTGGGCGACGAGCGTGCCGCCGAAGAATGCCGTGCCCGAGGCGGCCAGCGCACCAACCATGAGCATTACGAACACGAAGTCGAGCGACGCGACCTCCACGAGGCCGAGAAGGAGCGCGGCGCCGATCCAGGCGAGCCATGCGAACTCGCGTAACCACTCCATCCGCGCCTCCCGTCATCTCCTTGACATCCGTCTCCGCGGCTTCTCAGTCGCCGGGCGCGATTGCTTTCATGGTAGGTCGGCAAGGTGTGTGACAGCATGGCAAACATGGACAACCTCGACCTCAAGCGGGTCCACCGCGAGCTGTACACGGCCAAGCGCGGACAGTTCACGCTCGTCGAGGTGCCGGAGCTGGTATACCTGCAGGTTGACGGCCACGGTGACCCCAACTCGTCGGCCGAGTACGGGGCGGCACTCCAGGCGCTATACACCGTGAGCTACGGCGCACGGAGAATCTGTAAGACTCGTCTCGAGCGGAAGCACACGGTCGCGCCACTCGAGGGCTTGTGGACGGCCGCAGACATGTCCTCGTTCGTCGATCGCCGGAAGGACGATTGGGACTGGACCATGATGATCGCCCAGCCCGATTACGTCACCGCGGAGATCATCGCCGAGGCGATCGAGGATGCGCGGGCCAAGTCGCTCGCGGCGTTAGATCGGCTGCGATTCGGCTCGTTCGAGGAGGGACTCAGCGTGCAGACCCTCCACGTCGGGCCATATGACGATGAGGGCCCGGTGCTGCAGCGAATGCACGAGGAGTTCATTCCGGAGCAGGGGCTCGAGATGACCGGGTCGCACCACGAGGTCTATCTCTCGGATGCGCGAAAAACGGTGCCGGAGAAGCTGCGGACGATCTTGCGGCAGCCGGTTCGGCGACGGGAAAACGGCTAGGGCGAGAGCCTTTGGATATGCGACCTGCGGTCGCTACTCAAGGTTCTCGCCCCTCGCGCTAGCGAAGAGAGCTCGCTATTGCTGGGCCCCTACGCCGCGGATCTGCGGGGTGTGGAACGTGCCGCCGAAGGTCTTCTCGCTCGCGCCGACTCGGTCGAGGTACGGCGTGATGCCGCCCGAGTAGAGCGGGAAGCCCGCACCGAGGATGAGGCAGAGGTCGATGTCCTCGACGCCGGCCACGACCTGCTCCTCGAGCATGATGTGGATCTCTTCGGCGAGGCCCGTCTCGACCCGGTCGCGGAACTGCTCGGCGGTCATGGGGGAGTTGCCGTCGGTGCCGACGATCTGCTTGAACTCCTTGGTGTACCCCGTCTTCTCGCCCTTGCCGTTGCGCTCAATGAGCTTCGCGCCGGCGTCGGCGAGCTTGTCCAGGTTGGCCGACTCGAAGAAGCGCTCCGGGAACGGCGCGTGGTGGGACTCGAGCACGTGCACCCCGACCTTGAGCCCCACGAGTTCGAGGAGTTCGAACGGCGTCATCGGCAGGCCCATCGGGGCGAGCGCGGAGTCAACGACCTCGATCGGCGTGCCCGTGTCGACGGCGTGCATCGACTCACCGAGCACCTTCGCGAGCACGCGGTTCACCACGAAGCCCGGACGGTCGCGGGTGATCACGACCGTCTTCTTCAGGTTCTTCGCAACCGCCATTGCCGTGGCCACGGTTGCCTCGTTCGTCTTAGTGGCGTTCACGACCTCGATCAGCGGCATCACCGCGACCGGGTTGAAGAAGTGGAAACCGACGAAGCGCTCGGGGCGCTGGAGGACGCTGGCAATCTCATCCACCGAAAGCGAGGAGGTGTTGGTCGCGAGGATCGCATCCTCGGCCACGATCTTCTCGAGGTCGATGAACACATCCTGCTTGACCTTGACTTCTTCGAACACGGCCTCGATGACCCAGTCGCAGTCGGCGAATTCGCTGCGGTCGGTCGTACCCGACACGAGGCCCTTGAGGCGGTTGTGCGTGTCGGAGTCGAGGCGACCCTTCGCCGCGAGATTGTCGAGCTCGGCATGGACGCCGGCGACGCCCCGGTCGACGCGCTCCTGATCGAGGTCGGTCATGACAACCGGAACCTGCAGGCGGCGCACGAAGAGGGTTGCGAACTGCGTCGCCATGAGTCCCGCGCCAACGATTCCGACCTTGGATACCGGCCGCGCGAGGGACTTGTCGGGAGCACCCGCGGGGCGCTTCGCCCGCTTCTGCACGAGATCGAACGCGTACATCGACGCGATGAACTGGTCGCCCGTGATGAGCTCGCCCAGTGCGTCGTTCTCGGCTTCGAAGCCCTGCGCGAGGTCGTTGTGCTTCGCGAGTGCGAGGATGTCGAGCGCGCGGAACGGCGCGACCGGTACGGTGCCGAGCTTCGATTCGACCGACTTGCGGGCGATCTTGATCGCAATGTCCCACTTCGCGACGCGCTCGAGCTTGCCCGGCTGGTTCGGTCGCGAGACCTTCTCCTTGCCAGTGAGCACGGCATCGGCGAACTTCAGCGAGTCCTCGAGGAAGTTGATCGGTTCGATAAGGCGGTCGACGATGCCGAGCTCCAGCGCCTGGGCCGCCTTGAGCGTCCGGTTCATCTTGAGCGGGTTCTCGATGATGACCTTGAGGGCGTTCTCGATGCCGATCAGGTTCGGGAGGATGCTCGCGCCACCCCAGCCCGGGACAAGCCCGAGGTAGGCCTCGGGAGGGCTATGGCCGGGCAAGATGCGTCGATCGTGCGGTAGTTCGAGTTCAGCCCGATCTCGAGGCCACCACCGAGCGCGAGTCCGTTAATGAACGCAAAGCTCGGGACGCCCATGTCGCCCAGCATCCCGAGGGAGTTGTGGCCGAGCTCGGCGAGGAGCCGACCCTCGCGGGGGCTCGCAATCTGGTTGACAAGCGAGAGGTCGGCGCCCGCGGCGAAGCTGAAGCGCTTGCCGGTGATCGCGACGGCGTCGATTTCCTTCGCCTTTGCACGGGTGCGCAGGATCTCGAGGGTCGTGCCGAGGCCGACGAGCGTGTTCGGTCCGAGGGTGTTCGGACGCTTGTAGTCGTGGTTGTTGTCGAGCGTGATGAGGGCGATCACCTTGCCGGAGGGCAGCGTGATGTCGCGCACCTTCGCCTCGGTGATGACCTCACCCTCGACGGGCTTGACGAGCGCGTCGTAGTAGCTGGGATCGAATGTCTGAATCTTCAAGGCCGTGTCTACTTTCCTGCTCGTGCGTGCTTCTTGCGGTTCCAGTTCGGGTTTTCCCAGATCATCGTGCCGCCCTGGCCGAGGCCGACGCACATTGCGGTGACGCCGTAACGGACTTCAGGGTGCTCTTCGAACTGGTTGGCGAGCTGCATCATGAGGCGCACGCCGCTCGCGGCGAGGGGGTGTCCCATCGCGATCGCGCCGCCGTAGGGGTTCACCGACGGGTCGTCATCCGCGATACCGAAGTGGTCGAGGAACGAGAGCACCTGCACGGCGAAGGCTTCGTTGAGTTCGAAGAGCCCGATGTCGTCGATCTTGAGTCCGGCACGCTCGAGCGCGCGCTCGGTCGACGGGATGGGCCCGAGGCCCATGACCTCGGGCTGGACGCCCGCGAAACCGAAGGAGACCAGGCGCATCCGGGGCTTGAGGCCGAGTTTCTTGACGGCCTGCTTCGACGCGAGGATGGATGCGGTCGCCCCGTCGGTGAGCGGCGAGGCGTTGCCAGCGGTTACTTTTCCGTGCGGGCGGAACGGGGTCTTCAGGTCGCGCAGCCCCTCCATCGTGGTGTCGGGACGCAGATGCTCATCGCGCGTCGCGAGGCCCCATCCGTTCGTGGATTCGAGGGCCACCGGCACGAGATCGCGCTCGAACTTGCGGGCGCCGTAGGCCGCGGCGACCTTCTGCTGCGAGCGCATCGCGAAGTGGTCGGCGCGCTCCTTCGTGAGCTCCGGGAAACGGTCGTGGAGGCGCTCGGCGGTCTTGCCCATGTTGAGGGCGTCGGCTTCGACGATTCCCTCCGAGACGAAGCGCGGGTTCGGATCGGCGTCGAGACCCATCGGGTGGCGGCCCATGTGCTCAACCCCACCGGCGATGGCGACGTCGTACTGGCCGAAGCCGATCGCACCGCCCATGAGCGACGCTGCGGTCATCGCACCGGCGCACATTCGGTCGATTGCAAGCCCAGGAACGCTGTTGGGCAGACCCGCGAGCAGCGCCGAGGTGCGGCCGAGAGTTAGCCCCTGGTCACCCTGCTGGGTGGTCGCGGCGATCGCCACGTCGTCGTATCGATCGGTGGGGATTTCGGGGTTTCGCTCGATCAGGGCGCGCATTGCCTTGACCACGAGGTCATCGGCGCGCGTCTGCCAGTACATCCCTTTCTCTCCGGCTCGGCCGAACGGTGTGCGAGCACCATCGATGTAATAGACCTCGGATCCGGTCACGTATCCTCCTTAGCCAGTTTTAGCCCGCATCCTCGCGGGCAACTCAAGTCACAATCTTATGCATGGTGTACTAGTTGAGCAACGCGTATTTATTGGGCGTCAACAAATGCGTCGGCAATGATCGGTGCAGTGATGTTGATTTGCCACTCGCGCGCTCCAAGCCTAGCGAGCTGACGAGAAATCGATTCAGCGCTCTCGCCGGAGGGCTCCCAGCACACCTGCCTAAGGAATGCGGGGGTGAGGAGGTTGTCCGTGGGAACGTGCAGTTCCTCGGCACGTGCAGCCACGGCGGGACGCGCCGCCTTGAAGCGTTCGGCGGCCTCGGGCCGCTTGTGTTCCCAACTCTTCGGATGCGGGATCCCGTTGCCGGTCCTCGTTGTTCGCTTTGGTAGATCGGTGGTCTCAAGGCCTCGCTCGACGGCGGCCCACCAGCGATCGAGCTGTGAGCGCGATTCCCGCCCGTTGAATTCCTTCAGCGCCGCGAGCTGTCCGCGAGTGCGGGGGAGCGCCGCCGCTGCGGCGGTGAGCGCGCGGTCAGGCACGATCCGCCCCGGAGCCGTGTCGGTCTCGCTTGCGTACTCGTCGCGCGCGAACCACAGCTCCCGTGCCACCGCGAGCTGCCGCGGTTGGCGCAGCGTCGTGCCTCGAGCGAGGCGTCGCCAGCGTTCGGGATCCTGCGGCTTCGGCCGGAAGTTGAGGAGGTACTCGAACTCCTGTCGCGCCCACTCGTCCTTGCCCGCATCCACGAGCTCCTCCGCGATGCGGTCTCGCACATCCACGAGTAGCTCGACGTCGAGCGCAGCATACGCCAGCCACGAGGTCGGAAGGGGCCTGGTCGACCAGTCGTCTGCCGAGTGCGCTTTGGCAAGCTCGATGCCGAGCTGGTCCTCGACGACCGCGCCGAGGCCGACCCGGTCTTTCCCGAGGAGGCGCGAGGCGAGTTCGGTGTCGAACAGGTTCGTGGGGTTGAGATCGATCTCGCGCATGCACGGGAGATCCTGCGTCGCCGCGTGGAGTATCCACTGCTCGCCCTGAATCACCTCGGCGACATTCGCGAGTGAGCCGAACGGGATGGGGTCGATCAGTAGCGTGCCGGTGCCGCGGCGGAAGATTTGCACGAGGTAGGCGCGGTCGGAGTAGCGGAATCCGGAGGCTCGTTCCGTGTCGATCGCGACAGGGCCGTGGCCCGATTGGAGCCGGTCGATTCCGGCTGCGAGCTCGGCCTCGGTGTCGATGACGTCGAGGTCGCCTCGCGCCTCGCGGCGGGCATCAACCGCGGCCATGGTTCCTGGCGATGTGTCGGATGGCGGGGACCTCTTTAGAATCGACGGGCGGCAGGCCACTCAGCATACAGAGCAGGGTGCTCCACGCCGCGACGTGCGGTGCGAGGTCGTCCGACTGCGGAGACCAAGATGCGCGCATCTCGATCTGCGAGCCCTCACCCTGCTCGGTGAGTTCGCCGAAGCCCTTCGAGTTCACGACAGTTACTGTGCCCGACGCGAAGTCGTAGTCTGCCTGCTCCTCCTCGAGCGCATCCATGAGCCAGGACCACGCGACATCGGGGAGCATCGCATCCGCGCCGATATCGGTCTCGAGCGGGGCCTGCGCGAAGCACACGACCCGAAACTGTCCGCGCCATGCCTCCGGTTCAGACAGGTCGTGCAACATGATGAATCGGCCGGTGCCGAAATGTGAGTCGCCTTCAAGCTGACCAGGGCTAACATCGGCGGCGAGCGCCAATGAATTTGGCGCGAGATCTTCGGGCGGCCGAATTTCTTGCACGCGTAGGTCGCTCCGGAACTCGACCGCCCGGATTGACTCTGCGGCGCGATCGAACTCCGCCGGTACTGGATGCAAACTGACCACCACGAGACCGAGGGTAGGCAAGCGCTGGGGAAGCATTTCGCAGGCGCGCCGATGACGAAGGGGACGGAACGGAAAGTATGGCTCGATCGATCAGGTGGCCGCTCAACCTTTGCGCGTTTCTCGCGGGATCCGCGGGCCTCACCTATGCGGGCCTCGGCGGGCTCGGGGTCTTGCTCGCGCAGAATGTCGTGACGAGCCGCCCAACCGCACCGGAGAACGTGCACGTGTATGCGGTCAACGAGGATCCGAGCACGCCCGGTTCAGGCACGATTGAGCTGCAGCGGACGCTCGAGTCCGAGCAGGCCGGCCAGTACACGCTCTCGTGGGCGCACGGCCTCGGGCGTGCCATCCTCGACGAGACCGTCGACGCGACTGCGACGACCGTGACGCGAAGGTTTCACGGGGTGGACGGCATCCCGATTCGGGGCACGAAGCGGCTGCGCGTGATGTCGGCGCCGCAGCGGGGCATCAAGGATCTCGGTCTGCCGTGGGAGGAAGTCACCTACCCGACCGAGCTTGGCCCTGCGGTTGCGTGGCAGATCCCCGCGACCGAGCCGAAACCCGGCCACTGGATCATTCACGTGCACGGCCGCGGCGCAACCCGAGTCGAGCCGCTGCGCACCGTGCCGCTGGCCGCGGCGCGCGGCTGGAACTCGCTCGTCATCACTTACCGAAACGACCGCGGGGCGCCCTCCGCGCCCGGAGGTCACTACGGCCTCGGGCTCACCGAGTGGCGGGACGTAGATGCGGCGATCGAGTGGGCGGTCGGTCGTGGCGCGCGGCGCATCCTGCTTGTCGGTTGGTCGATGGGCGGGACGATCGTGACCCAGACGTATTTCCGTTCGCGATACAGTCCGCTAGTGGAGGGCATCATGCTCGAGTCGCCCGGCGTCGACTGGCGCGCGACGCTCGAGTATCAGCCGATCGTGCGCCGGGTCCCCGATGAATCGAAGCGATTCGCGAACTGGCTGCTGAGTTCACAGGCCGGTCGGCTGTTTCTGCAGCTGAAGGAGCCGATCAACCTCGACGAGGTCGACCTCGTCGCCCGTGCCCACGAGGTCGATGTGCCGGTGCTCCTGCTGCACTCCGCGGGCGACACCGTCGTGCCGGTCGGCCCCAGCCGCACGCTCGCGAAGACAATTCCCGAGTTCGTCGAGTACGAGGAATTCGCGGGTGCCCGGCACGTTCGGCTCTGGAATCGCGAGCCACAGCGATGGGAGCGCGTGGTCGGGCAGTGGTTGGATGAGCGGGGCTGAGTCGGATGCGGGGCTAGAGCGTCGTGACCAGTCGCTGGTAGATGAACTCGGCCGAGTCCTCGAGGAGAAGCTCGCGCTCGAATTTCGTGCCCGCGACCGACCCGGGAAGCGAGGTCGCCTCATTGGGCGCGAACACGGGGGCCTGCGTGAGGCAGATCTCGTTGAGGCGCCCCTCATCGAGGAACTGGCTGATGAGCCGATTGCCGCCTTCGACCACGATCTGGTGGAGATCGCGCTCGCGGAGCGCTGCGATTACTTCCTCGAGCGCGATGCGCCCGCCCTGCGGCTCGAGCGCCTGAATCTGTGCCCCGGGCATGGTGCGCTCGACCTCTCCACGCGCATCCGGAGGGCAGCACACGAGTACTGACTCCGCCGCATCCGCCTCGGAGATGCGATGGCCCGTGAGATTCCCGGAAGCGGTGACCACGCACAGCCACGTCGGCTTGGTCGAGAGGTGCCGCTCGTTGCGGACCGTCTCGGCGCCGACGACGATCGCGTCACTCATGCGCCGAATCACCGAGAGGATGCGACGGTCGGCGCGATTCGAGAGCGAGTCGGAGGTACCGTCCGACCCCGTCACCCGACCGTTGAGGGAACCGATCATATTCATCCGCACCCAGTGCGGGCGCGGCGGGGAATAGAGCTCGCGGATGCGCTCATCAACCGCAGGATCGCGGAGGTCGAGTTCCTGCGGTGCAGTACCGCTGCGCGACGCCAGCACCCGCAGGCGCTCCGGGTCTGGCATCGCGTCGATTGCAATCGCCACGGGTGGTTCCTCGTTATCTGATTATTGGGATGCTTGGCGGTCGAGGTGTTCCTTGACCTGGCGCTTGACTCGGCCGAGCATCCCGACCATACCGCGAAGGCGCAGGGGTGAAACCTGCTTCGTGATGCCGAGGTCGAAGGGGAAGTCGGCAGGGACGTCGAGGATTTCCTCCGTGGTGAGGCCGCTCAAACCCTGCACGAGAATCGACGCAAAGCCGCGCGTGGTCGGTGCCTCGGCGGGCGCCTTCGCGAACATCTGCACGCGACCGTCGTCCGAGACCTCCGTCGTGATGAACACCGGTGACTGGCACTCAATCACCTGCTCGAACTCGACATCGGCATACTGCTCGGGGACTTCGGGCAGCTCATCCGAGAACTCGAGGAGGAGCGTGAGCTTGTCGGCATCAGGGACGGCGAGGAAATCCTCGCGAATCTCAGCGAGTTGCTGGGGGAGTGCGCTCATCGGGTCTTCAGCTCTCCCGGCTCTTCGCCCTTCACGATCGGCACACCGACGAGCGAACCCCACTCTGTCCAGGAACCGTCGTAATTGCGCACATTCTCGAAACCGAGGAGGTGCTGCAGCACGAACCACGTGTGGCTCGAGCGTTCGCCGATGCGGCAGTATGCGATCAGGTCTTCTTCGGGCTTGTAGCCGAGCTCGTCCTGGTAGATGGCCTCCAGCTCGGCACGAGTCTTGAACGTACTGTCCTCGGCCGCGGCGCGTGCCCACGGCACGCTCTTCGCGGTCGGGATGTGGCCGCCACGGAGCGCGCCCTCGTCGGGGTAGTCCGGCATCGTCGTGCGTTCGCCCGAGTATTCGAGCGGGCTGCGGACATCGAGAAGCGGGCCGCTCGCTTCGAGGTGCTCGAGCACGTGCTCGCGAGTAGCGCGAATGGGTGCGTCGTTGCGCTCGATGATCGGATACTCGACGAGCTCGCGGCTCGGTACCTCTCGGGTCAGCTCGCGACCCTCCGCGATCCACTTGTCGCGGCCGCCGTCGAGGAGTCGCACATCCTCGTGGCCGAAGAGGGTGAACACCCAGAGCGCGTACGCAGCCCACCAGTTCGACCGGTCGCCGTAGATCACGACCGTGTCGTTACGGGCGATGCCGAGCCCGCCGAGGAGCTTCGCGAACGATTCACCGTCCACGTAATCGCGCACGACTTCATCGTTGAGGTCGGTGTGCCAGTCGATCTTCACCGATCCCGGGATGTGACCGGTGTCGTACAACAGCACGTCTTCGTCGGACTCGACGACGACGAGGCCCTTGCGGTCGAGGTTTTCGGCCAGCCACTGCGTCGACACGAGCCGCTCGGGGTGCGCGTACTCGGCAAACTTCGGGTGCGGATCAATTTCAATGCTCACGAAAACTCTCCTGGGTCGGTGATAACGCGCTCCCAGGCTAGACGAGCCTGCGAGCCGCAAGCCGGAATATGTCGGCCGGGTTATCTGAGAGCTTAATTCTCGCGCGATTCCCGCGTACCCTGGAGTGTCCGAGTTTTGAGATTACGCAGGAGCGTTTCGTGGCATCAGGTGGCATCGTCCAGCTAACCGACCGGGTCCCTCACATGACGGCCGACGACATGGTCAAGGCACTCGTCCCGCCACCTCAGTTCAAGACCGCGAGCTTCGACTCGTATATTCCTGATGACGATTACCCGTCGCAGGCCGAGGCGGTCGAGATCTCTCGTGCCTTCGCGAACGACGTCAAGGGCTCGAGTTCGAGCGGCCGCGGTTTCTTTTCACGGATCCTGTTCAGCAAGAAGTCGAGCACTTCGAAGCCCGGCGTGTACCTCGACGGTGGCTTCGGTGTCGGCAAGACCCACCTCCTCGCTTCGACCTGGCACGCGTATCCCGGCCGGAAGTACTTCGGCACGTTCATTGAGTACACCGCGCTCGTCGGTGCGCTCGGCTACCAGAATGCGGTTAAGGCATTCACGGGTGCGTCGCTCATCGCAATCGACGAGTTCGAGCTCGACGACCCGGGCGACACGATGGTCATGTCGAAGCTCCTTGGCGAGCTGGTCGCGACCGGAACGTGCGTCATGGCGACCTCGAACACCCCGCCTAACGCGCTCGGTGAGGGTCGCTTCGCCGCGCAGGACTTTCTTCGGGAGATCACAAAGCTCGCGGATGTGTTCGAGACGGTCCGGATCGATGGTGTCGACTTCCGTCGTCGTGCGGTTGAGGGTGCGGCCGTCGTCACTCCTGCCGATGAGATGGATGCTGCGGTTTCGGCGCGTGCGGAGGCCGGTGAAACCGTGAGTCGTGACTCGTTCCGGGAGATCGTGGACCACCTCGCGCAGGTGCATCCCTCGAAGTACGTGCGGATGCTCGACGGCATCGACACGATCGCGATCGACGACGTCAAGGAACTCACGAACCAGGCAGAGGCGCTCCGCTTCGTCGCGTTCATCGACCGCGTCTACGACGCGCAGATTCCGGTCATCGCTTCCGGTCACCCGCTTGACCAGATCTTCGGTGGCGGGATGATCGAGGGCGGGTACCGCAAGAAGTACCTGCGCTCTGTGTCGCGACTCATCGCATCCACCGGTGCCGCAGCCACGACGCTGGTTAAGAACCCCGCCTAGGCGCCTGCGAAAGAACGTGCCCGTCGAGTGCAAACTCGTCGGGCACGTTTTTTTATGAGTGGGGTGTGAGTGGGAGCGAAATCTGGGTGACAGCGAGATGTCGCTAACGGTGTGGCGTTTCGCTCTGTGCTTGTTAGTTGTTGGTTGTTGGTTGTTGGTTGTTGGTTGTTGGTGTTAGTTGATAGTTGTTTTAGTTGCTGGCCTCTTTAGCTGGCGTTTGCTCTAGTTGTTGTCCTCGACTTCGCCCGAGATGTCGAGCGCCTCGCGCTTCACACCCGTGATGATGGCGTAGGTGAGGCCGGCGATTGCCGCGCCGATGAGCGGTGCGACCCAGAACATCCAGAGCTGGCCGAGGTACTCGCCGCCGCCGAACAGCGCGGTTGCGGTCGAGCGTGCCGGGTTCACCGAGGTGTTCGAGACGGGGATCGAGATTAGGTGGATGAGGGCGAGGCCGAGACCGATCGCGATCGGGGCGAATCCGACCGGGGCACGGTCGTCGGTCGCACCGAGGATGATGAAGAGGAAGAAGGCGGTCAGAACAATCTCGGCGATGAGTACGGCGACGAGGCTGAAGCCGCCGGGCGAGAGTTCGCCGTAGCCGTTCGAGGCGAAACCGCCGGGTTCGAAGCCTGGCTGACCCGATGCGATGAGCCACAGCACGGCTGCGCCGAGCGCACCGGCGATGACCTGCGTGATCACGTAGGGGAGCACGTCGCGCCACTCGAAGCGCTTCGCGACCGCGAGGCCTAGCGTGACTGCAGGGTTGAAGTGCCCACCGGATACGTGCCCGACAGCGTAGGCCATGGTCAGGACAGTAAGGCCGAAGGCGAGGGCGACACCCAGGTGTCCGATTCCGACGGAGATTTGGTCGTCACCGACGAATTTTGCGGCGAGTACCGCTGAGCCAGCACCGCCAAACACGAGCCAGAAAGTTCCAAGTGCTTCGGCGCCGAGTCGATGTGCGAGCCTCGGTGTTGCGGGTGAAGTTGACATGAGGTCCTCAGTTCGTTGCGATTTGAGACTAGAGACCGGAGACGGTCCGGCTTCACGCTACTGCGCACTATCACCAAGGCCGGCGTTGTTACGCGAAGTGTCGCTTACGAGACATCAACGAGAAGGTGACGATCTCGCGGATTCAGGATGCGTGAGGGTTAAGAGCAGGACGCTCAGGCCCGCGGGGATGGCTGCGCTGGCGCGGGCAGCGATGGCGGTGCCGGCGGCCGCGCGGATTGCGGTGCTGGTGGCCGCAGAAATGGCTCTCCGAGGCCGACATGGACGGCTGACCGAGTGATCTGATGGTGGGCCATACTGGGTTCGAACCAGTGACCTCTTCCGTGTGAAGGAAGCGCGCTACCACTGCGCTAATGGCCCATAACGAAGATTTATCTTGCCACAAGGCGGTGCGGTTTGCGAATTGGGACGCGCGCGACACGCCGAGTCTCTTCCGGTGTCTGCGCTGTAATTGCGCCGATGCAGTGCTGAGTTGAGGAAAAAACTCCGGTTTTGATTTGGTATTCGCCAGACGAGTGCTCTACTGTAGTTCGAGTGCTGAGGCGCCCGTGAGGGGTTATCGCCACGGTGCAGTGCGGATGTAGCGCAGTTGGTAGCGCATAACCTTGCCAAGGTTAGGGTCGCGAGTTCGAGTCTCGTCATCCGCTCGAGTGTGATTGGGGCTGGCCTTTGGGTCGGCCTTATTGCACGGGAATGAGAATCCCACACACGGTGACGTGGCCGAGAGGCGAGGCAGCGGCCTGCAAAGCCGTCTACACGGGTTCGAATCCCGTCGTCACCTCGGTTGCTCCACTTGTGGGGTGATTGTTTGCAGGTCTCGTGGAGATTTGCGCGATTGGCGCAGCGGTAGCGCGCTTCCCTGACACGGAAGAGGTCACTGGTTCGATCCCAGTATCGCGCACTAGAGAGTGGAACCCTGGTGGTGGGTTCGGTGCCCGATGGAGTGACCTCGCGAGTGGACCCCCGGATGGTGGGTTCGGCCGAATGTCTCCGTCGCCTATTCTCACCGCCTAGAACGCTCACCGCCTAGAACGGCGGTGTTTCGTCCTCATCCCCGGTTTCGGGCAGACTGGCAGAATTTTCTTCTGCCCCACTTTTCGGTGGTGCCTCCTCCGCAAGACCGGAGCCAGCGGCCTGGTCCGTCGGCACGAACTTCGGCCCCATTGCGACCGGCTCGGTCGTGACGACCTGCCCCAGCGGCGTCCGCCACTCGAGAACCCCGCCACCGAGGTTGGTGACGGTCCAAGGCTTTTCGTGCTTCTGCACGTGGTGAGATCGACATAGATGAGCCATGTTTGACTCCGAGGTACGGCCGCCCTCGCTGAAGGGCTTCGTGTGGTCCGCCTCGCACTGCATCGCGGGGCGGACGCACCCGGGGAATCTGCAGGTGCGATCACGCACCTGCAGGAAGCGCCGCAGGCTCGCGTCCGGCGTGTACGCCTCCACACTCCTCGTGTGGCCCGTGACCGGGTCCGTCAGGACCCGCCGGAACGCTGTCGCCTCGCCCGCCAGCTGGCAGGCCTCATCAAAACTGATGGGGTGCATCCCGTTCAGGAGCGCCGGCTCGCTCCCATCCGCCCGGCCTGTCAGCAGGCTCAAAGCGGGAACCACGATGCTCACAACCGCCTTCACCTGCGACTCACCGGGAGTCGCACACAGAAGCGTCTCCGCAAAGATATCGGCGCGGATCTGCGCCGTGGTCCGCGTGTCCGGCGCGAACTCCGCCGGGGGAGTCTCGCCGCGGGCCTCCGCCGCCCCAGCCTGCCTGCGATGGTCCTCGGCCGCGGCTCGGTCCGCCTCTCGAGTCTCACGCGCCCGAACATCGAGCAGCTTCGCGATGGGGCTGGCGAGCTCCGTCGGGAGGTACGCCGTCAGCATCGACATGCCGAGGCCGTCGTGACGGAGGCTCACGAACCTATCCGCGCGGGCCAACTTGTGCGACTCCTCAAACGACTTCGCCGCGATCGTCGCGGCCAAACGTTCCGCCTGTGTATCAGTCTGGCCAGCGGTGTGTCGCCGCCCGAACTCCAGCACCTGGGCCGAGTACTCGGCGAAGTGCTCGGGCTCCAGGACTCGCGTGTGCTTCAGCATCGCGCGAGCGTGACGGATATCTACGAGGCCAGCCTCGATCTCATCCACCCATTCCGCGAACTCGGTCACGAGCCGGTGGGCGTCGTGTGCCCGACCGCGTAGCGATCGCTCCGAGTCATGCGACCCCAGCGCGAACTCGCCCAGGATCGAAGAGAAGTGCCACTCGAACACTTCCTCCCGCGTGCCCGGATGGTACTCATCCGGCGCCGCGACCGCGGCCGATGACCGCTCCCAAGCGATCTTGTACGCGGCAGCGAGTGCCCGGAGCATCCGCGCCTCCTCGGCGCCTCGCGCCACGTAGGCCTCGTTGTACTCGGTCAGCGCGGACTTCAACTCTTTGTTGAAGAGGTCATCAGCCGAGGTGAAGCGTCCTCGTGCTGGCTGCGGCTCTTCCTTGGCGTTCGTGGTCACGGGACAGTTCACCTCCTCGGAAGGTGCTCGCTGAATCGTTTCTGGCCGACTAGTTGAGGCTCCGACGAGCCTTTGACGTTGGCTCATCAACGGTGATGGATCTTGAGTCAAGGGGGGACGAATTGCCGTGAGGCGAGGGAGACGATTGTTGCTTCGAATCTACTTCCAGCCTCCGACATTTCCGGCTGGGTGGTTGTCGGCGGCGATGTGGATTCGGGAGGTGATTTTTGAACTTGTGACTACGTTATGTCGACCCTCCGACATTTCCGTCGCGGCCGTCGTTTGCTCGGAGGGAGGTGGGTTGAGAAATCGTGAACCGGAGGCTCACCTGCTCGATCTGGATGATGTTACGACGAGCCTCCGACGTTTCCGGCCCGCCGGATAATGTAGGTGCGGTGGTCCAGCCCGCAGCGTGACCAGACGCCAAAACGAAAAGTCGAGCCACCGACATCCACGACAAATGACCCAGCGCATCCGCCCGAGTTGCAGGGCTCTTTCAAAGTCCGGTGATGGTTCTGATCGTGTTCGGGCGTGTGCCAGCATGGCGCAGGGCCGCGGTGATGTTCGTCGCGCCAGCCAAACGGTGCACGGTGATCGCTAGGTTTCGGATCGTGGCCATCAAGTGCGCGGCGTTGCCGGTACGGACCTGGGAAGCATCTTCGCGGTAGGCGGTATCGCGGATCCAATGCAACCGGTTCTCGATACCCCAATGCCCGCGAATGTAGCTCGCTAGGGCGGCGGGGCTGGCCTGTTCGGGTGGCAGCGAGGTGATCACGAACACGTGCTCGCGCGTGGACTCGCGGGTGCGGGGGTTGGTGCGGTCGCGCGTCAATCGCATTGTTTGTGCCGCGTGCGGGAACCTGATTCGCGTCGGGGCGGGCAGGCAGGTCGCTTCCCAGCGAGTGATCCTGCCGTGTTTCTTCTCGGTGTCGAGAAAGCCGGGTTGGTGGTGGGCCCAGTTCTGCTGCATGATCCGATCGCGCAGTGCTCGCTGGTTCGATTTCACGGTGAAGACATAGTGTGCGCCGTGCTCGTGTAACCAGTGTGCGTGGGATGTTTGGGTGTGGAGCGCGTCCGCAGTGACGATCATCCCCTGCAGGTCACCGAGCCTGGCGAGCAGGATCGGGAAGTGCGGGATCTCGTTCGTTTTCTCCGGGATGGGTTCTTGCTCGATCACACAGCCGGTACCGTGATCGAACGCGGCCATCAGGAACACGCGTTGCCCGTTGGCGTGTTTCGCGCCGCGGACTTCTTTGCCGTCGATGGCGACGACCTTGCTGGTGACGGAGTGCTGGTTGCGGGTCCACGCGCCTAAGTGTTCGTCGAGCCAGACCGGGTCGGCGCTGGTCGCGACGCGGTGCATCGTGGCGAGGGAGGGGGTTCGTCCTGATGGGAACGGCCGGGTTTGGGCTTGGTGGGCGGCCCATTCGGTGATCATGGTGAGGGATTTTGCGCCGCAGAGTACCGCGGCCACGAAGATGCTGAGGAGTTCCGCGAATTCGTACCGGCAGCCGCGTCGGGAGCGTGGGTCTGGGGTGGTCGCGAGGAGATTGCGGAGGGCCTCGAAATCGATTTCGGGGACAGCCTCGAAGTCGGTCGGAGCAGTGGTGGTGGCGCAAATCAGGTCGATCAACGATGATGACATGTGAGAACTCCTGTGTTCCAACGGTTGTGGTAACCACCGGATTAACAGGAGTTCTCATCGGTTAAAAGCGGCCACGCCGCGCGCACGCCTCATCCAGGACTTTGAAAGAGCCCTGCCCGAGTTGGCAATCAACCCCGAATTGCAGTAATGTAGTTCGAGTGCTGAGGCGCCCGTGAGGGGTTATCGCCACGGTGCAGTGCGGATGTAGCGCAGTTGGTAGCGCATAACCTTGCCAAGGTTAGGGTCGCGAGTTCGAGTCTCGTCATCCGCTCGAGTGTGATTGGGGCTGGCCTTTGGGTCGGCCCTATTGCACGGGAATGAGAATCCCACACACGGTGACGTGGCCGAGAGGCGAGGCAGCGGCCTGCAAAGCCGTCTACACGGGTTCGAATCCCGTCGTCACCTCGGTTGCTCCACTTGTGGGGTGATTGTTTGCAGGTCTCGTGGAGATTTGCGCGATTGGCGCAGCGGTAGCGCGCTTCCCTGACACGGAAGAGGTCACTGGTTCGATCCCAGTATCGCGCACTAGAGAGTGGAACCCTGGTGGTGGGTTCGGTGCCCGGTGGCTTGACCTCGCGAAAACAGGTCGAACGCGTTGCGTTCTTCCCTGAAGTTTTCGCGCTGGTTCGATCCCAGTATCGCGCACTAGAGAGTGGAACCCTGGTGGTGGCTCGGTACCCGGTTGGTGCCAGTCATGGTCCCAGTCACGCGAACCCGCCGCAACGTCAATGGGAAGAACACCTAGTGTGTTGCACCGTTAATTCGTTGCTAGTTTTGTAGAATGGAGTATGGCAACACGTGGACCTTCTCTTCCCGAACTGAAGCTCTCTGAAACTGAGCGTGACCAACTGGAACGGTGGGTGCGTCGCCGGAAGTCAGCGCAGGATCTCGCGTTGCGTTCTCGGATCGTGTTGGAATGCGCGACTGGGGCTTCGAATTCCGAGGTGGCCAATCGTATGGCGGTGTCGTTACCGACGGTGCGCAAGTGGCGTTCGCGGTTTCTGGAGCGGCGGCTGGACGGGCTCGTTGACGATCCGCGGCCGGGTCGCCCCGCGCTGATCAGTGTGGACCGTGTGGAACAGGTGGTCATCGACACGCTGGAATCGACGCCGCAGAACGCGACGCACTGGTCACGGGCGAAGATGGCGGAAAAGTCGGGGCTGTCGAAATCGACAGTGGGGCGGATCTGGAAGGCATTCGGGTTGAAGCCCCACCTGGAGGAAGGGTTCAAGCTCTCCAACGACCCGCTGTTTACTGAGAAGGTCTACGACATTGTTGGCCTCTATCTGAACCCACCCGAGTCGGCGGTGGTGCTCAGTGTGGATGAGAAAAGTCAGGTGCAGGCTTTGGCCCGCTCGCAACCGGCGTTCCCGATGATGCCGGGAGTCCCCGAACGGCGCTCACACGACTATGTCCGGCATGGCACCACGAGTTTGTTTGCCGCGCTGAACGTCGCTGACGGGACGGTGATCTCCTCAATTCATCGTAAGCATCGCTCGATCGAGTTCAAGAAGTTCCTCCAGAAGATCGACAAGAACGTCCCCGAACACCTCGACGTGCATGTGATCTGCGATAACTACTCCACACACAAGCACCCCACCGTTAAGGCGAGGCTTGCCAAGCACCCTCGGTTTCACATGCACTTCACGCCGACTTACTCGTCATGGATCAACCAGGTTGAACGGCTCTTCGCCGAAGTTACTCGTGATCTTTTACAGCGTTCCGATCATCGCAGCGTGCAAGCGCTCGAGAGAGACCTCCGCGGTTGGGTGAAGGCGTGGAACGAGAACCCGAAGCCGTTCATCTGGACCAAGACCGCCGAGGAAATCCTCGAATCCATCGCCAAATACCTGAAACGAATTAACGGATCAGGACACTAGTGCGCGAAGCTACGCCCGGAGGCTTCGGCATCACGGGGGAGCGGCACCGTGAGCGACTCCAGAAACGTAACCTCCTCCTGAATCGCCTGGAGCAGATGGCCCGCGAGGTCTCTACTCAGGCCGAGACGAACCACAATGCGCTGCACAACGAGGTCGGACAAATCATCCGGCATGGGATAGGCCGGTACGAGCCAGCCGCGCATGCGAAGTCGATCGGCGAGGTCATAAAGGTCCCAGTTCTTCGCACCTCCGTCACGAAGCCGCCAAGTAAACACCGGGATCGTGTCGCCCCTACTGATGAGGTCGAACGGCCCCATCGCCTCGATCGCTGAGGAGAGATACTGGGCGACGTCAAGCGACTCCTGTTGCACCATTCGATATCCCTCGCGCCCGAGCCGCAGGAACTGGTAGTACTGCAGCAATACCTGCGCACCTGGCCGGGAAAAGTTGAGGGCAAGGGTCGGCATGTCGCCGCCGAGATAACTGACGCGGAAAATAAGGCTCTCGGGGCAGACCTGTTTGTTGCGCCACACGACCCAACCGACGCCGGGATAGACGAGTCCGTATTTGTGTCCCGATGTGCTGATCGAGTTCACCCGGTAGATCGCAAAGTCCCACGCAAGCTCAGGCTGACAGAAAGGCGCAACCATCGCTCCCGAGGCGCCGTCCACGTGGATGCGCACGTCGATTCCCGTAGCAGCCTCGATCTCATCGAGCTTCGTCGCAATCTGCGCCACGGGTTCGTACAGGCCCGTGTAGGTCTGGCCGAGGATGGCGACGACGCCGATGGTGTTCTCGTCGACGTACTTCTCGAGCTCGTGACCATCCAGCACGAGGTGGTCAGAAGTTACCGGCACGTAGCGCGGTTCGACTTCCCAGTAGTTGCAGAATTTCTCCCACACCACCTGGACCCCTGCGGATAGCACGAGGTTCGGATTCGCGGTCGACTCGCCCTTTGCTTTTCGGCGCTCCTGCCAGAGTCGTTTGAGCGCGAGGCCACCGAGCATGCACGCTTCCGACGACCCGATGGTGGACGTGCCGATGGTGTCTTCCGGGTCGGGCACGTGCCAGAGGTCGGCGAGCATCCGCCAGCAGCGGTCCTCGATGTCGGCCGTGGCCGGGTACTCATCCTTGTCGACCATGTTCTTGTCGGCGGCCTCGGCGTAAATCCGCTTCGCGTTGTCATCCATCCAGGTCGACACGAACGTTGCGAGATTCAGCCGCGAATTACCGTCGAGCATCGCGGTGTCGTGGACAATCTGATAGGCCGTGTCAGACTCCATCATCCCTTCGGGCATCGCGTACTTCGGCAGTTGCGTCGCTTCGCCCGGTCGTACGAATACCGGATTCACATTGAGGCGCGCATCAAAACTCTGCTGTGACGGGTCGCTGAATAAATTAGGCATGCGAATCTTCTCCTACTGTCAGACCTCGAGCGGTCGTCTCTTGTCTAGTCCTCGCACCATCAAGACACGTGGGATGCGGCCCAGTCCCGCGGCGATACGCCAATTCGGCGCGTGAAGGCTCGCGAAAACGCGGGCGTCGTCCCATAGCCAACATTCTGGGCGACCTGGCCCACTGAGTCGCCGCGCAGCAGCAGTTCCTGGGCCACGAGCATCCGCCACTCGGCGACATAGTCGGCAGGCGGCTGGCCGACCACCGCGGCAAATCGCTCGGCGAACGTGCTGCGGGCCATGCGTGCCTCGCGCGCGAGCGCCTCGAGGGTCCACGGCCGAGAAGGATGCGCGTGAATCGCGGTGACCGCTCGGGAAAGATCCGGGTCGGAGAGTCCGGCGATCAGCCCTGCGGGTAGTTGGAGCTCTGATGAGTGATCCACAACCCACCGAAAGAATTGAATAAGTACGACGTCGAAGAGCCGGTCGATCAGTAGCCGGTCTCCGCTGAGGCCCTCATCGACTTCGGCAAAGAGGAGGTCGAGCGCGGGCTGCAGCCGGTTGACGGAGGTGAGCGGCAACACAATCACGGGCGGGAGCGCCCGAAGCAGCGGGTGATCGTGGCCCTCGGGAACCTCAAGCGTCGCGCACGCAAAGTCGGAATCCTCCGTCGGCGCGTTGTGGAAGGCGTGCTCGAGCGGCCGCGGGTACACCAACATGCTCGGCTCGGTGACCTCGATTCGGTGCAGTGCCCCAGCCTCATCCCGGTGGGTCACGGCCATCTCGCCCTGGCGAAGCACGTGTAAGAAGCCACGGCCAGGATGCGCGGCAAAGGTCGTGACGCCACAGAGCGGCCCTTGGTAGAACAGCCTCGCGCGAATATGAAACCGCTCGAGGATCGGTCCCAGCCGGTCAGCATCGCGTTCCTCGTTCGCCATGCCATCAGCGTGGCAGACGAATAGGTAAAAACCATGGACGAAATGAACCATCTCTGAGCCATCACCCCGCGATGCTTGAACCGTGAGGCAGGATGCGCATCCCGGCAACGCGCGCTCCTGTCGTTGCGAGCAACTCACGAAGGTTCAAGGAGGAACTCATGTCCGAGACAATCCCTGGCTACACCTATGACAGCCCGGATCTCGCGCCGTCACCGGTGACGTTGGACGATCTTCGCAACCTACAAACCACGCTGCTCTGGAGCGACGCCGACACCGAGGCGTTGAGACGCGCGGGCGAGATCCTGATCCCGCAGACCGATGCCATCCTTGACGTGTGGTACGGCTTCGTCGGCTCGACACCGCATCTCGTCGCGACGTTCGTGGGGGAGGGCGGCCAGCCAGACGGCGAGTATCTCGATCGAGTCCGCGCGCGCTTCGGCCAGTGGATCGCCGATCTCACGACGCGGGACTTCGATGAGCATTGGCTCGCGTACCAGAACGAGATCGCGAGGCGACACCATCCAACCGGCAAAAACGAGACCGACGGGGTGAAATCACCCTCGACGCACGTGCCGCTGCGTGACCTCATCGGGTTCGTGGTGCCGCTGACCGTGACGATTCGCGACTTCCTCGCGAAGGGTGAGTCGGATGCGGGTCGGCTGGATGCGCTGTATCACGCGTGGTTCAAGGCGGTCACCTTGACCGCGGCGCTTTGGGCGCGGCCCTACGCCCCGGACACCTGGTGACAATAAGAGTTCGAGACAATGCGCACAATTCGGGACTTGTGGCGCGCTGGGACGTATCGCGACGCAGATTAGGTAAATGGAAGTGGACCTTCTGAAGGTTTTCTGAGGCCTATCTCGGCATGATTCTCGCGACGACCCCGCTGGATGAGCAGTAAGCGTTCTTTGCGACCATCCCGCTGCCGATTCGACTCGCGTGCCAATTCGTCGTCGAGCGCCTCTGCAGGAAGCAGTAATCGACGCTGTTCCCCGGGAGGGAGATCCCGCTGACGATCTAGCGCGCTCGCCGAGTAGTCTCCGCTTACCGAGTAGCCCCGAAGGGGCGTATCGAGGTCGAACGCTGGCTACAAACGGATGCTCCTGCAAGTATGGAAGGGTCTCGCCTCCAACGAGCGCGCACCGTCCTGCACAGGAGACCGCCATGCCAAAGATCGTCTTCCTTGATATCGACGGCACGATCGTCGACTACGACAACAGCATCCCCGAATCAGCCGTCGCGGCGATTCGGGCTGCCCGCGAAGCCGGCCACCGCGTGTACCTCAGCACGGGCAGGAGCAGGGCCGAGATCTACGACGAGCTGTGGGAGATCGGCTTCGACGGATTCATCGGAGCGAACGGCGGCTACGTCGAGGACAACGGCCAGGTCGTGCTGCATCAGCATCTGACGTCGGACCAGTGCCGCCGCGTCGTCGACTGGCTCCACGGGCGCGGCCTCGAGTTCTATCTCGAGTCCAACGCGGGCCTGTTCGGGAGCGAACACTTCGAGTCGGCGTCACAGCCCGTGATTCGCAAGTACGTCGCGGGCAAGGGGGAGCCCGGCGCCGACGCGACGATGGTTCAAGACGTCTTCCCTGACATGGTGTTCGGCGCGAACCTCTTCCGCGATGACGTGAACAAGATCAGCTTCATATTGAGCTCGTGGCAGGACCACCTCGACGCCACGGCCGAGTTTCCGGACCTCGAGTCGGGCAGCTGGGGCGGCCGCGGCGCGGAGGCACTGTTCGGTGACCTCGGCGTCGCGGGCATCACGAAGGCGCACGCGGCGGATGCATTGCTGGAGTACCTCGGCGCCGACCGTGCCGACACGATCGCGTTTGGGGATGCGCGGGTCGACATCCCGATGCTGGAGTACTGCGAGGTTGGTGTTGCGATGGGCAACAGCAGCCCAGACGTGCTCGCCGTCGCCGATTACGTCACCGGCGATGTCGCCCACGATGGCCTCGCGGCGGCCTTCAAACATCTGGGTTTGCTCGAGCCATGACGAGACGAAGTCGCCCCACGCGATGCTAGCTAGCGACCAATCACGAACGAAACCCCGACTCGAACGCCCAGATGACCACGTGCACGCGGTCGGGCAAATCGAACTTCTCGAGGATGCGCCCGACGTGCGACTTCACCGTCACCTCGGCGAGGAAAAGCTCCGCCGCGATCGTCGCGTTCGACTCGCCAAGCACCAGGTGCTCGAGAACGTCGCGTTCCCGCGCCGTGAGCCTAGTGAGCATCCGCTCTCGCTGCGCATCCCGCTCGGCAGCCTCCGCAGACGCCTCGCGAGGCACGCCAGAAGTGAACCGCCCGAGCAAGGTTCGCGTCATCGAAGGATCGATAATCGCGTTCCCGGCGTGCACCGTGTGAATTGCCCGCACGAGTTCCTCGCCCGGCGCATCCTTCAGCAGGAAGCCGGATGCACCGGCCTCGAGCATCCGCACCGCGAAATCCTCCGAGTCATACGTCGTGAGCGCGATCACGCGAATCGCCTGCGCTTCGGCCTCTCCCGCGAGAATCCGCGCGGTCGCCTCAATGCCGTCCATCCGCGGCATCCGCACATCCATCAGCACGATGTCGGGGCGCAGCCTGAGCGCGGCTTCGACGCCCGCGCGACCATCCTCGGCACGTCCGACCACCTCGATCTGCGGGTCCGAGCCCGCGATGAGCGAGAGCCCCTCGCGAACGAGCGCCTGGTCATCCACGATTAGGACGCGAATCTGTTCGGATTCCGGCATACCTATCCTTTCAACGTCTGAGGGACGCTCCGTCGCGCTCACGCGTAGGGCCATTCGGCGCGCACCTCGAAGAGGTGGTCGGTCTGCCGGACCGTAAGATCGCCATCGAAGAGCTCGGCCCGCTCGCGCATCCCGAAGAGCCCCCGCCCCGAGGTCGTGCCCGATTCGGATGCGAGGCTCAGCGTTCCTGAGCCCACCGTTCCTGAGCCCACCGTTCCTGAGCTCACAGGCCCGGTACTCGACGGCAGAGAATTTCTGGCTACCAGCGAGACGCCACGTTCGCCCCAGGACAGGGTCAGCTCTGCGCGCTGCCCGGGGGCGTGTTTCAGGATGTTCGTGATCGATTCCTGCGCGACCCGATACAGCGCGAGGGACTGGCCGCTCGGCAATTCGCGAGGCTCGCCCTCCTCGGCGTATTCAAGCGGCAGTCCCGCGAGCTTGGCGCTCTCGGCGAGGTCCGGAATGTCGGCGACGCCGTAGGCCGGGGCCTCGGTCTGCGCGCCATCGACCTGATGCAGTAGCACCTTGACGTCGCCGAGCGCGGTGCGGGCCGCGCCAGATATTTCGTTGAAGAGTGCGTACGAGGTCTCGTCACCGGGACCCTTGGTGCGCATCCTGCCGCCCTCGGCGAGCGTCAACACCGACGCGAGCGAGTGCGCGATGATGTCGTGCATCTCGCGCGAGATACGGGTGCGCTCCTCGGTCACCGCGAGCTGCGCTAGGCGATGCGCATCGCGTTCCAGAAGGTCGGCGCGTTCGCGCTGGCGGACGACGTCCATGAGCTGGCTGCGCCGGAGCATCCCGAGGGCCCAGGCTGCGACGAACGCAATGGTGGACACGACCGCCAGTGACAGCAACGAATTGAGTCGCTCCTCCGGGCGGAGTTCGGCCATATAGAAGAAGTTGTTTCCCGCACTCGGGAAGAGCCCCAGCCAGCCGTCCAACACCGTCATGAGGAGGGCGAGGACGAGGGGTACGAATGCGACGAGTCGCAGTCTTCGCGGCGCGAACGCGGCGACTCCGTAGGTGCCGACGAGGACGATCAGGTAAACGAAGAGCTCAAAGCGGAGCCCCATGGCGTAGCTCGTTCCGGCGAGCACGGTCGCGAGCCACAGGAACGTGATTGGCGAAGACCTTCGGATGGCGAAGAGCAGCACGGCGGGGACGAAAGCAATCGACGCAAAAACGTTCCCACCGACTGCGCCGAGCAGCGATAGCGCGAGCAACACGCCGCCCGTGACCCCGTCGAGGAGCAGGACCCGCATGGGTCGCTCGTGGGTCGCGATGAAGCTCTCGTGCATGCACCCATGGTAGGAGCACTCGTTCGCCTCGACCCCATCCAAAGGTATGGGTTTCCCCACCGCAATTGCCCCGCTCGCACCATGTGCCAGCTCCCGTAATCGCCATAAGTTCAACAGCGTCGGGCTCACACGGAGCCCCGAGGACGGGAGCGAAGAAATGACACAGCATCAGGCACAAGCGGTCAGGACACCGGGGCAGAGCGTCGCGGTCGAATGCCGAGGCCTCACCCGCGTCTACGGCCAGGGCGACTCGCTCGTCTACGCGGTCAACGGACTCGACGCCACTTTCCGCACCGGAGAATTTACCGCGATCATGGGGCCATCCGGCTCGGGAAAATCCACGCTGATGCACCTGCTCGCGGGGCTCGACAACCCCACCTCGGGGGAAATCACGATCGAGGGTCGCTCGATCATCGGGATGCGCGACCGCGAGCTCACGACGCTCCGTCGCGATCGTCTCGGCTTCATCTTTCAGTCCTTCAACCTGGTGCCGACGTTGACGGCGCGCGAGAACATCTCGCTGCCGATCCGCCTCGCCGGCGGGCAGCCGGATAACGGCGAGATCGACATGCTCGCGTCGCGGCTCGGCATCCTCGAGCGCCTCGGGCACCGTCCCCACCAGCTCTCGGGCGGGCAGCAGCAGCGCGTCGCGGTCGCGAGGGCCCTCATTACGCGGCCCGCGGTGATCTTCGCCGACGAACCGACCGGCGCGCTCGATCTGCGCACCGGCCGCGAGCTCCTCGAGAGCCTGCAGTCAGCCGCGCGCCAGCGCCAGCAGACGGTCATCATGGTGACCCACGACCCGGCCGCGGCCGCCTTTGCGGACCGGGTGCTCATCCTGGTGGATGGCCGGATCGCCCACGAGCTCCATGACGTGAACTACGAGGCGATCGTCTCGACCATGGCGGGGGTCGGAGCATGAGCGCGACGCTAGAACTCGCGGATAAGCAGATCCGCCGCAGCCCGCGCCGCGTGCTCGCGATCGTGCTCGCAGCACTCCTCAGCGCGATGGCGATCACCGCAACGGGGACATTCATCACCTCGCTGAACGAGTCGCTGCAGAACCAGCTCGCCGCGCCCACATCCCGCGCGGATGTCGTGGTCACTTCGCCGACCGAGGCTGCGCTCGCGGAAGTCGCCGCGCATCCGGATGCCGTGGCACAGGAAATCTTGCACGCCGGCTTCGGCGCCGCGCAGGTCGATCGCCGCGAGGTGTGGTTCGACATTCAGCAGGTGCCCGCGACGGAGTCGTTGCGGTGGATGACGCTCACGTCAGGCGAGTGGCCCGGGGCCGGGGAGATCGTCCTCACCCAGAAGGGACTCGACGCGCTCAAGGTCGGCGTGGGCGACACAGTGACGATCTCGGTGTACTCGGACGCGCAGACGCAATCGGAATTCACGGTCGCCGGCATGATCGAGCTTGCTCCGGGCGCTGATGGTTCGTCGCCGATCGTGTACGCCTCGGCGGCGGATGCGGCGACGCTCGGTAGCCCGACGGAGCTCATCGTGCAGACCGCGGAGGGCGCCGACACCGCGGCGCTCGTAGCCGACCTGAATGCATCCTTCGGTGATGCCGATGGCGCGCCCGAGGCCTATACCGCCCAGCAGTATCTTGCGCTGCTAGTCGACGGCTTGGCCGGCGGCACGGATCTCCTCGCGACGCTGTTCATGATCTTCGTCGTGATTGCGCTGCTCGCCGCATCGATGGTCATTCGCAACACCTTCCAGGTCCTCCTCGCGCAGCGCCTTCGCGAGAACGGCCTGTTGCGCTTGATCGGTGCCTCCGGCAGGCAAGTGCAACGGACCGTGCTCGCCGAGGCTCTCCTGCTCGGCGCGATCGGCGCGATCGCCGGGCTCGTGGTCGGGGTCGCGCTCGGCTGGGGCATCGCGGTGCTGGCAGGGTTCTCGACCGGCAGCGTGCCGTTGGCTTGGGGATGGCTAATCGCGGCACTGCTCGTGACCGTCGCGCTGACCGTATTCTCGGCTTGGGCACCGGCCCGCTCGGCAAGCACTCTGTCGCCGATGGCCGCGCTCAGCGCATCCGCCACGACCGACGAGACCACCTCGAGCCGGCGCACGTGGCAGTGGGTCGTAGGCCTTATCCTCACCGCGGCTGGAATCGCCGGCGCGATCGTCAGCGCGGTTCAGGCCTGGTTCCCGCTCCTCATCCCGGCCGGCATCGTACTCGCGATCGGGCTCATCATCGTGGTGCCGCTCCTCGTGCGCGCGATCATGCCGCTGATCGCGCGAGTGATCGCGGGGGCCGGGAGCGTGTCGAAACTCGCGGGGGAGAACCTCTCGCGCATGTCGCGCCGGACCGGGACGGTCGTGCTCGCGATCGCGCTCGGCGGCAGCCTCATCATCGGGATGCTGACGGCCCTGCAGTCCGCATCCGCGTCGCTGCAGAAGACACTCACGGAGGACTTCCCGATCGACCTCGTCGTCGCGACGAACGACGGTGGGGCGATCTCGAGCGACGTGATTTCGACGCTCACCGATTCTGACGCCACGTCGAACGTGGCCGAGGTCACGGAGGCGCCGCTCGAATCGCTCAGCGACACGTTGGGGATCACGTCCGTGGCCGCTGTCCCGGAGGCGTGGAACGGGGGAGTCCTGGATGCGGTGTCGAATAGCGAGCTCATCGTCCCCACCTGGCTGGCCGAGCAGAACGACACCCTCGAGGGCTCAACCGTGGAGGTTGTAGACGCCGGAGGCGACACGCTCACGCTGACGGTCCGCGCATCCCCGCTTGCGGATGCGATCCAGAACGATTCCGGATTCGAGGTTGCCGCAATCGCGAGCGAGGGCACGGTTGATCGCCTCAGCGGGGCGCAGGCCGGGACACAGGCCTGGGTCATCGCGGCCGACGGCAAGTCCACCGAGCTCATGGATGAGGTCACGGAGCTGCAAGACAGCTACGCCACGCTCGACGCCTACGGCTCACTGCCGATGGTGCAGATCTACGAACAGATCTTCGCGATGGTCGCTGGCTTCGTCGTCGGGATGCTCGGGCTCACCGTGGTGATCTCGGGGATCGGCCTCGCGAGTGTCATGGCGCTCGCGGTCGCCGAGCGGGGGCGCGAGATCGCGCTGCTTCGTGCGCTCGGCCTGACGCGGGGCAACACTCGACGGATGGTGCTGATCGAATCGGTCACGCTCGCGGGCATCGGCGCGGCGTTTTCGCTAGTGATCGGCATTCCGCTCGGCATCGCCGCGGCGGTGAGCGCGCTGGGATGGAGTTCCACCGTGATCGCGCTGCCGTGGACGGGCATTGCACTGGCCATTGCCATCGCGCTCGCGCTCGGGGTGATCGCGGGGCTCGGGCCGGCGCAGCGCGCCGTGCGGATCGCCCCGGCGCAGGGCCTCGCCGCCGAGTAGCCGCATACCGCGTGGCCATTGCCGCTAGCGCTTGCCCTGGCCAGTACTTCGGCAGGGGTGAGCGCTAGCGGCAATGCGCGCCGTGAGTCTTCCCGCGGACCGGTATCGTCGTGGTGTGACTACACGACGACTTCCCAAATCGGCGACCGGGCTCCTCGCAACCTTCGGCCTCGCATCCCTCGCGCTCGCGGGATGCGCCGGAGGTGGCGGAGACGCGACGCCGAGCGTTACGGGTGAGCCCACCTCCTACGAGAGCGTCGAGGAGTTGCGCGACGCGTATGTCGCGGCGGGCGGCGAGTGCCCGAACTGGGAAGAGCTCGATCCCGGCGACTACGACGCGGTCGCGGGGCGCTGCAGCGACCAGGTCGTGATCTCGGTCTACAACGACCCCTCGCAGATCGAGGGCGTCGTGCAGAGCGCGCTCGACCTCGCGATTCCCGCGCACCTCCTCGTCGGCGAAAACTGGATCATCAACACGCCGAACCCCGAGGACTTCGTGGATGCGCTCGGCGGGGGCGTCGTCACCGGTTAGCCGGGCCTAGAATAGAGGTCTGTCTCGCGGCACACGTCGCGAGACGGCGATGTATCCCGACATCGCATCCAAGCAATTCACTCCAAAGCAATCAACAAGGAGCCGATGTGAGCCAGTTCGACGTCAAGCAAGAAGCCGCACCGCTGCGAGTGGAAGCGACGACGACGACAGACGGCTTCACGCTGTTCCAGGATGCGCCCAAGACTCCCGCGGTCGTGGCCATGCGCGTAGACGGCCAGCTGCTCGACCTCTTCCGCGAGGTCGAGGCAGGGCAGGTCGCCGAAGCCGTGACGATCGAGAGCGAAGACGGGATGAACATCCTGCGTCACTCGGCCGCGCATGTGACCGCGCAGGCCGTGCAGAAGCTTTTCCCCGGCACGAAGCTCGGCATCGGCCCGTTCATCAAGGACGGTTTCTACTACGACTTCGACGTCGACAACCCCTTCACGCCTGAGGACCTCAAGGCGATCGAGAAGGAAATGAAGAACATCGTCAAGCAGGGCCAGCGCTTCGCGCGTCGCTCGGTGAGCGATGAGGCCGCACGCGAGGAACTCGCGAACGAGCCGTACAAGCTCGAGTTGGTATCGCTCAAGGGCGGCGCGGGCTCGGCCGACAACGAGAACGTCGAGGTGGGCGAGGGCGAGCTCACGATCTACGACAACGTGGACGCGAAGTCGGGGGAGACTTGCTGGTCGGACCTCTGCCGCGGGCCGCACCTGCCCTCGACCCGACTGCTCGGCAACGGCTGGTCGCTGCTGCGCAGCTCCGGCGCATACTGGCGCGGCAGCGAGAAGAACCCGATGCTGCAGCGCATCTACGGTACCGCCTGGGCCACGAAGGATGAGCTGGTCGCGTACAAGACCCGCCTCGAGGAGGCCGCGAAGCGCGACCACCGCAAGCTCGGCGTCGAGCTCGACCTCTTCTCGTTCCCCGACGAGATCGGTTCGGGCCTCGCGGTATTCCACCCGAAGGGCGGCATCATCCGCCACGAGATCGAGACCTTCATGCGTGAGCAGCTGCTTGCCCACGACTATGAGCTCGTGAACACCCCGCACATCACGAAGAGCACGCTCTTCGAGACGAGCCAGCACCTCAACTGGTACAAGGACGGCATGTTCCCGGCGATGCATCTCGACGAGGTCACCGACGACGAGGGCAATGTCACGAAGCCGGGCCAGGACTACTACCTGAAGCCCATGAACTGCCCGTTCCACAACCTGATCTTCCGCTCGCGCGCCCGCAGCTACCGCGAGCTGCCGCTGCGCCTTGCCGAGTTCGGCACGGTGTACCGCTACGAGAAGAGCGGCACGCTCTCGGGCCTCACCCGCGTGCGCGGCCTGACGCAGGATGACGCGCACATCTACGTGACCGAAGACCAGGTCAAGGACGAGATCAAGCGTCAGCTCGAGTTCGTGTTTGAGACCCTTCGTGCCTATGGCCTGAACGACTTCTATCTCGAGCTGTCGACGCAGGATCCCGAAAAGTCGGTCGGTACGGATGCGCAGTGGCGCGTCGCCGAGGACACCCTCCGTGAGGTCGGCGAGGAATCGGGCCTCGAGCTCGTGGATGACCCGGCCGGCGCCGCCTTCTATGGCCCGAAGATCTCGGTGCAGGCCCGCGACGCGATCGGCCGCACGTGGCAGCTCTCGACGGTGCAGCTCGACTTCAACCAGCCGCAGCTGTTCGAGCTCGAATACGCTGCGGCCGACGGTACGCGCAAGCAGCCGCTGATGATTCACCGCGCACTACTCGGCTCGATCGAGCGCTTCTTCGCGATCCTCCTCGAGCACTACGCCGGCGCGTTCCCCGTATGGCTCTCACCGGAACAGGTTGTGGGCATCCCCGTCGCGGACGAGTACGCCGAGTACCTGGGCGGGGTCATCCAACAGCTCAAGGGCAAGGGCGTGCGCGCCAAGCTCGACGACTCGGACGACCGCATGCCGAAGAAGATCCGCACCCACACGAAGTCGAAGGTGCCGTTCCAGCTCATTGCGGGTGAGGAAGACCGCTCCAACAACGCGGTCTCGTTCCGCTTCCGCGACGGCTCGCAGCGAAACGGCGTCCCAGTAGCGGAGGCGATCGAGCTCATTACGGGCGCGATCGAGGAGCGCAAGAACGTCAACGCGGCCGAGGACCTGTAGTGCCGGGTTACCTCGGTTTCCCGGAGGGCGAGCTCGACGGCGTGGAGTTCGCGCCCGCGGAGGAATTCGCAGGCGTGCCGGACGAGGTGCAGCGCACATGGGTGCCGCACCGGATGACGTACATCCACGACGGCGAGGAACGCCAGAAGCCCGGCTCGAGCTGCGCGTTCTGCGAGGTACCGAAGAAGTCCGACGAGGATGGCCTCATCATCCACCGCGGTGAGCACGCATACGTTGTGATGAATCTCTACCCCTACAACTCCGGCCACCTGCTCGTGTGCCCTTACCGTCACGTCGCGCAGTACGACGAGCTCACCAATGAGGAGCTGTTCGAGATCGGCAAGCTCACGCAGCGCGCGATGGGCGTCCTGCGGCGCGCGACGAGCGCCGCAGGCTTCAACATCGGGATGAACCAGGGCTCCGTCGCGGGCGCCGGCATCGCGGAGCACTTCCACGAGCACATCGTGCCGCGCTGGTTCGGCGACTCCAACTTCATGCCGATCATCGCCAAGACGAAGCCGATGCCGCAGCTGCTCGGCGACCTCCGCAAGCTCATCGCGGACAGCTGGGATGAGGGCAGCTGGGATGCGGGCAGCGAGCCAGCAGGCAGCGAGCCAGCGCCCGCGTCGGAATAACCCCGCACCGAGCCGCGACGGAAGCAACGTAAAGCGGAAGCAGCAGACAGCAGAAGCAGCAAGAGGAGTCACCCATGGTCTCGTCCGAAACGACATTCCAGCAGCTTGCCGCGCTGGTCTCCGCATCGCCGACGTCGTATCACGCGGCGCGCGAGGTCGCGTACCAGCTCACCGAGGCCGGCTTCACCGAGCTTGATGAGGCGCAGCCCTGGCCGCACGGCCCCGGCTCCTACGTCGTCGTGCGTGACGGTGCGGTCATCGCGTGGCGCATCCCGGAGGACGTGGATGCGCTGACGCCATTCGGCGTCGTCGCTGGCCACACCGACTCGCCAGGGTTCCGGATCAAGCCTGTCCCCGAGACGAAGCGCTCGGGCTGGCAGAGCCTGAACGCCGAGGTCTACGGCGGACCGCTGCTCAACTCCTGGCTCGACCGCGACCTGCGGGTCGGGGCCCGGCTCATCCTGACCGACGGCAGCGAGGCGCTCGCCGTCACGGGTGCCGTCGCGCGCATCCCGCAGCTCGCCGTGCACCTCGACCGCAAGGTGAATGCCGAGGGGCTCAAGCTCGACGCTCAGCAGCACACGCATGCGGTGCTGGGGCTCGAGGATGCGCCGGGCATCCTCGAGCTTCTGGCGCAAGATGCGGGGGTCGGGGCCGAGGAGGTACGCGCGTTCGACGCGTTCTTTACCGACTCGCAGAAGCCCTCGCGGCTCGGCTCGAATGGCGAGCTCATCGCATCCGGCCGACTCGATAATCTCGTGAGCATTCACGCGGGACTGCGCGCGCTCATCGCCGCGGAGCCGCTCGGCATCATTCCGGTGCTTGCGGGCTTCGACCACGAAGAGGTCGGCTCGAGCACGCGCACCGGTGCTGGCGGCCCGTTCCTCGAGGACGTGCTTGCGCGCATCCGCGAATCACTCGGCGCGAGCGTGAGCGAGGAGCGACGGGCCGCGAGCCAGAGCTGGGTGATCTCGAGCGACGTCGGCCACGCCGTGCATCCTAACTACCCCGAGCGCCACGACGAAGACGTCAGGCCGATCGCGGGCCTCGGGCCAATCATCAAGATCAATGCCGACCAGCGGTATGTGACCGACGGGGCGGGCGAGGCACTCTGGCGGCAGCTCTCCGAGGATGCGGGCGTGCCCGCGCAGGCCTTTGTGTCGAAGAACACGATGCCGTGCGGCTCGACGGTCGGGCCAATAATGGCGACCAGGCTCGGCATGCGAACGGTCGACGTGGGCATCCCGATCCTCTCGATGCATTCGGCGCGCGAGCTCGCCGTGATCAGCGACGTCAGCGCGCTGCAGCAAGTCCTGACGGAGTTCTTCAGTCATGCGCACTAATATGGGACGCCGCGGAATTTTCGCGAATCACTAGTTCGACACGAAAGGGTGCGGGGTTTATATGTCCGGACACTCCAAATGGGCGACTACAAAGCACAAGAAGGCCGTCATCGACGCCAAGCGTGCAAAGTCGTTTGCCAAGCTCATCAAGGTCATCGAGGTGGCCGCACGCGCTGGAGGCCCTGACCCAGAAGGAAACCCGGCCCTCGCGGATGCGATCCAGAAGGCGAAGAAGACTTCCGTCCCGAACGACAACATCGACCGCGCCGTCAAGCGCGGCGCAGGCATCGGCAGCGAAGCCGTCAGCTACGACCAGATCATGTACGAGGCGTACGCCCCGGGCGGCGTCGCGATGCTGATCGAGTGTCTGACCGACAACAAGAACCGTGCCGCGGCGGAGACCCGCCTCGCGGTGACCCGTTCGGGCGGCAACATGGCCGACCCGGGCTCGGTGTCGTTTAACTTCGAGCGCAAGGGCGTCATCGCGGTGCCCAAGGCCAACACGACCGAAGACGACATCCTGCTCGCTGGACTCGACGCGGGCCTTGAAGAGGTCGTCGAGCACGACGAGGTCTTCGAGCTTCGCACCGAGGCGAGCGACATGGTTGCCGTGCGCTCGGCGCTTCAGGAATCGGACATCGACTACGACTCGGCCGACGCCGAATTCGTCGCAAACGTGCTCGTTCCGGTCGACCTCGAGACGGCCAAGAAGGTGCTCTCGATGATCGACAACCTCGAGGACCTCGACGACGTGCAGGAGATCTACACGAACATGGAGATCCCCGCCGACGTTCAGGCAAAGCTCGACGAGGACTAGTCACCTCCTTGTCTGCAGCCGCGTCTCGCCGAATCATCGGCATCGATCCCGGCCTCACGCGATGTGGGGTCGGGATCATTGACGTCGCGCCCGGCCGCAAGCTGCGGTTCGTGCACGTGTCGGTGATTCAGACCCACGCTGACCAAGAGCTCGACCAACGCCTGCGCATCATCGGCGACGGCATCGAGGAGCGGCTCGGCGAGTACGAACCCGACTCGATGTCGCTCGAGCGCGTGTTCGCCGAGCAGCGAAACCTCAACACCGTGATGGGGGTCGCCCAGATCTCCGGCATCGCGCTGCGCGAGGCCGCTATCCGGGGCATCTCGACGCAGATGCACACCCCCTCCGAGGTCAAGGCCGCCGTGACCGGGTACGGTCGCGCCGATAAATCCCAGGTGGGGGAGATGGTGCGTCGTCTCCTCGGCCTCAAGCAGGCGCCGAAGCCCGCCGACGCCGCGGATGCGCTTGCCCTTGCGATCTGCGCGGCCTGGCACAATACGGTGCCGACGGTGCGCTCCTCTGAGCGGATGCACGGCTCGGCCCGCGCCGAGAACGTCGCGGCCCCGACGAAGGCGCAAGAAGCATGGCTCGCCGCCGAGCGTGCCGCACGCACGGGCCGTGGCCGCCTAGGCTAGCCGAGTGATTGCCTCGCTTACCGGAACCCTGACGCACCTCGGCGCGAATTACGCCGTTCTCGATGTCGGGGGCGTTGGCTACCAGGTTCAGGTCACGCCAACCCACTCGCTCGAACTCCGGATGGGAACCGAGACGACGATCATCACCGCGCTGATCGTGCGCGAGGATGCGCTGACGCTGTTCGGATTCCGGTCGTTCGACGAGCGACAGATCTTTGAGCAGCTCACGACAGTGAGTGGCGTCGGGCCGAAATCGGCCCTCGCCGTCATCACCCACCTGTCGCCGAACGAGCTCGCGCGCGCCGTCGAGACCGAGGATGTGAACGCGTTCAAGCCGGTCTCGGGCGTTGGCCCAAAGACGGCCAAACTGATCATCCTGCAACTCAAGGGCAAGCTCCTCGTGCACAGTGAACCGGCCACGGCGCCGGGGGAGCCGGCGGCTCTGCCCGCATCCGTCGTGAAGTCTGCCGACCAAGTCATCGACGCGCTGGTCGAACTCGGCACCAAGCAGCCCCAGGCGCAGGCCGCCGTCGAGGCCGCGGCAGCCGAGCTCGGCGAGGATGCGGATGTCCCTTCGCTGCTTCGCGCCGCGCTTCGTGAGCTTGGTCGGGGCGGGGTGCGCCGATGAGCGATCAGCCGCGCCTGCCCGAGCTCGCCGAGAGCGAGTCGGAGCTCGAGTTCGAGTCGACCCTCCGGCCGAGCCGCCTCGGCGATTTCATCGGCCAGGAGAAGGTGCGCAACCAGCTTGACCTACTGCTGCGCGCCGCCGAGATGCAGCACCGCACGCCCGACCACATCCTGCTCGCAGGCCCTCCCGGTCTCGGTAAGACGACGCTTGCGATGATCGTCGCCGAGGAGACCGGGCAGGCGCTGCGCCTCACCTCCGGACCGGCGCTGCAGAATGCCGCCGATCTCGCCGCGGTGCTGTCGAGCATCGTGCCGGGGGAGGTGCTCTTCATCGACGAGATCCACCGCATGGCCCGCACCGCCGAGGAAATGCTGTACCTCGCGATGGAAGACTTCCGCATCGACATTATGGTCGGCAAGGGCGCGGGAGCGCAGTCCGTGCCGCTCGAGCTGTCGCCCTTCACCGTCGTCGGCGCGACGACCCGTTCGGGCCTCCTGCCCGCGCCGCTGCGTGACCGCTTCGGCTTTACCGCGCACCTCGAGTTCTATCAGGATGAGGAACTCGAGCGGGTACTCGAGCGCACCGCCGCGCTCCTCGACCTGGAATCGGAGCCTGGCGCGCTCGGCGAGATCGCGAGCCGTTCGCGCGGCACGCCCCGTATTGCCAACCGACTGCTGCGCCGAGTGCGCGACTACGCGCTCGTGCACGGCACCTCGATCAGCCACGAGGCAGTGGCCGCGGCGCTCAAGCTCTACGACGTTGATGAGCGAGGCCTTGACCGCCTCGACCGCGCCGTACTCGACACCCTCATCCGCCGTTTCCGCGGCGGACCCGTCGGCGTCCGCACACTCGCGGTAACTGTCGGGGAGGAACCCGATACTGTAGAGGCTGTTGTGGAACCATTCCTCGTGCGGATCGGCATGATGGCACGGACTCAGCAGGGCCGCATCGCCACTCCGGAGGCGTACGAGCACCTGGGCATTCCACTTCCTCCTCTATAATCATGCCTTTGTCACCGTTCGGTGGCTGCTAACCAAGCTTTGGAGCACTTTTGGATCTCACTCTCCTCCTTCCCCTCGCCCTGCTCGTGCTCATGATGGTCTTCATGTGGCGCAGCAACAAGAAGCGCACTGCCCAGCAGCAGGAACTCCGCGCGAAGATTCAGCCTGGGGCGGAGGTCATGACGCAGTCCGGTATCTTCGGCACGCTGCTTTCGGTCGACGAGGCGAGCAATGTCGCAACCCTCGAGACCTCGCCCGGCGTGGAAATTCGCGTGCACAGCCAGACGATCGCGCACGTCGTCGAGCCCAAGATCGAGGTCCCGGACGACGCATCCGAGCTGACCGGCGACACCGAGCTGACCGGCACCGAGCCGTCCATCGACGAGACTGACGTCCGAGACACTGACGTCCGCGAGAACGACGCAAACGACGCAAACGACAACGACGGCGACACCTCGAACGACGAGCGTCCCAAGGCCTAGTTTCCCTCCGCGGGTACAACAGGGCCCCTCGGGGCGAAAGGCAGTACAAACTCTTGGCGAAATCATCTCGCGTCTCTCAGGCCGTTCGATCGGCCCGTAACACCCTGGTGTGGTTGGTCGTAGTCCTGGCCGCACTCGTCGGGCTGAACTGGGTGGCGGTTGCCTTCCAGGGCGGTGTCTGGACACCCAAGCTCGCGCTTGACCTCGAGGGCGGCACGCAGGTTGTCCTGCAGGCACAGCTCCCCGAAGGCGCTTCGCCGAGCGGCGAGCAGATGAGCCAGGCCGTCGAGATCATCCGCCAGCGTGTGGATGCATCCGGCGTCTCCGAGGCCGAGGTCACCACCCAGGGCGGCCAGAACGTCGTCGTGTCGGTGCCCGGAGAGATTGATGCGGAGACTCGCGCGCGCATCGAGTCGAGCGCGATGCTCGAGTTCCGTCCCGTGCTCTTCGCAGAAGCATCCAACGTCATCCAGGAAGTCACCCCCGAAATGATGGGGATGGAGCCCGGCGCGACGTTCAGCCCGGACCCCGCCGGGGAGCCGGCGGACGCATCCGACCCGGTGCAGGTCTCGGAGCAGACCATGGCCGACTTCTACGCCTTCAACTGCGCTGACCTTTCCGCCCGCACCGAGCCGGCACCCAAGGACCAGCCGATGATCACTTGTGACTCGACCGGCACGGAAAAGTTCGTGCTCGGCCCCGTCGAGATCACCGGCAGCAACATCAAGGACGCATCCAACGGCCTCGTGACGACTCAGCAGGGCGCGACGACCGGGCAGTGGGCTGTAAACCTCGAGTTCGACGCGACGGGCACCGAGCAGTTCCGTGCCGTGACCGAGCGTCTCTACGCGATCGGCGCGACGCCTGACGCGAACACGGGAATGCCCGACACCAACCGCTCGCGCTTCGCCGTGACGATGGATGACGTGGTGATCGTGGCGCCGACCGCAAACGCGGTCATTACCGACGGCAAGGCGCAGATTACGAACTCCTCGGGCTCCTTTACCGAGGAATCCACGAAGTCGCTTGCGGACCAGCTCAAGTTCGGTGCGCTGCCGTTCAGCTTTGAGACGCAGTCGGCGCAGACGATCTCCGCGACCCTGGGTACGTGGCAGCTGCAGGCCGGTCTGATCGCGGGTGCCATCGGTATGGCCCTCGTGCTGATCTACTCGCTGCTGCAGTACCGCACGCTCGGCCTCGTGACGATGGCATCGCTGACACTGCTCGGCGGCATCACCTACCTCGTCGTGACGTTCCTGTCGAACCAGGAGGGCTACCGACTTTCGCTCGCGGGCGTCGCCGGTCTGATCGTCGCGATCGGTATTACGGCAGACTCGTTCATCGTCTACTTCGAACGAATCAAGGATGAGCTGCGCGAGGGCAAGACGCTCGTGACCGCGGTCGAGCACGGCTGGACTCGTGCCATCCGAACGATCCTGGCCTCCGACACGGTGAACCTCCTCGTCGCGATTGTGCTTGCGATGGTGGCCGTCGGAAACGTGCGCGGCTTCGCGGTGACGCTCGGTATCACCACCCTGATTGACCTCTTTGTGGTCGTCATGTTTACGCATCCGTTGATGCGCCTGCTCGCGACGACCAAGTTCTTTGGCGGCGGCCACCCCGCTTCCGGCCTCAACCCCGAGGCGCTCGGCGCCGTCTACCGCGGCCGCGGCGAGTTCCGCACGTCGGCCACCGCGAAGAAGGCCAAGTCGGGCGCATCGAGCGAGGCGCAGCGGCGCCAGACGATTGCCGAGCGAAAGGCGGCCGATCTCGCGGCTGCAGGAAAGAGTGACGAGTCGTGAAAAAGTTCGGCCAGCTAGGCAACGACCTCTACACCGGCGAGCGTTCGTTCGGGTTCGTCAAGAACCGGAAAATTTGGTTCGGGATTGCGGCGCTATTGATTGTCGCGTCCGTGCTTGTGCCGGTCCTTCGTGGAGGGTTCAACTTCGGCATCGAGTTCACGGGTGGCTCGGAGTTCCAAATTTCGAACCCCGCCTCGACCGAGCAGCCTATCGCCACGGAAGCGGTCGCGGCGTATTCCGACGCGGCCCCGCGCGTGCAGCAGCTTGGTGACGGATCGATCCGCGTCCAGACCGATGCCCTGTCCGACGCGGACAACACTGCGCTGCGCGCCGACCTCGCCGAGGCGTACGGTACATCCGTTGAGGAAGTCACCGTCTCGACCATCGGCCCGTCGTGGGGTGCGGACATCACGCGCCAGATGCTGATCGGTCTCGGCGTGTTCCTCGTGCTCGCGTCTGCGTTCATGGCGTTCTATTTCCGCACCTGGAAGATGGCACTGGCAGCCATCCTGACGCTCTTCCATGACCTCATCCTCACCGCAGGCATCTACGCGCTCACGGGGGTTGAGGTGACCCCCGCGGCGGTGATCGGCTTCCTCACGATCCTCGGCTATTCGCTCTACGACACGGTCGTGGTCTTCGATAAGATCCGCGAGAACACCGCGGACTACTCGGAGAAGTCGAGCCGCACGTTCGGCGAGCAAGTGAACCTCGCGATCAACCAGACCCTGGTCCGTTCGATCAATACCTCCGTCGTGGCGCTGCTGCCGGTCGCGGCGATTCTCTTCATCGGCGCGTTCGTGATGGGCGCGGGCACGCTCCGCGATATTTCGCTCGCACTGTTCATCGGCATCATCGTCGGTGCGCTGTCGACCGTCTTCATCGCCGGACCGCTCTACGCTCAGCTGCGGACGACTGAGCCTGGCATCAAGGACATCGACCGCGAGATTCTCGAGGCCCGGGAGAAGGCGGCGGAGCGCGATTCTGCTGCCACCGCTGCCGCGGTATAGACTCCTTTTTCTAGGCAGTTCTTGATCGCCTAGTTGGATCTTCCGGGAGCTGTACTCCCGCTGGGCGAGGGGGTGGCGCGGTAATGAGCGATCAGAGTTCAATCTCCATGCGCCGCCTCGTGCCGCGGATCTTCACGAAGTCTCCCGCGAGCCCCGAAATCTCGCCGCTCATCCGGACGATTCGCCGGCAGGATCCGAAGGCCGACACGGCGCTCGTCGAGCGCGCGTATGCGACCGCGAAGAAGTGGCACGAGGGCCAGTACCGCAAGTCGGGTGAGGAGTACATCACCCACCCGGTCGCCGTCGCCACGATTCTCGCCGAGCTTGGCATCGGCCCGATCACGATCGCTGCGGCACTACTGCACGACACGGTCGAGGACACGGACTACTCCCTCGACGACCTTCGCGCCGAGTTCGGCGACGAGATCGCGATGCTCGTCGACGGTGTCACCAAGCTCGACAAGGTCACGTACGGGGATGCGGCGCAGGCCGAGACCGTGCGCAAGATGATCGTCGCGATGTCGAAGGACATCCGCGTGCTCGTCATCAAGCTCGCCGACCGCTTACATAACGCGCGCACGTGGGGCTTCATGCCAGCGGCGAAGGCGAAGAAGAAGGCCCGCGAAACCCTCGAAATCTACGCTCCGCTCGCGCACCGCATGGGTATCCAGGCGATGAAGAACGAACTCGAAGAGCTCTCGTTCGCCGTGCTGCAGCCGAAGATCTACTCCGAGATCGAACACCTCGTGAGCGAGCGCCAGCCGCAGCGCGAGCGGTATCTCAACCGAGTCATGGGGGAGATCCGCGGCGACCTGCGAGACATGCGCGTGCGGGGCGAGGTCGTTGGCCGACCAAAAGAGCTCTACTCGATCTACCAGAAAATGGTCGTGCGTGGACGCGAGTTCGATGAGATCTACGACCTCATCGCGATCCGGGTAATCGTCGACACGGTCCGCGACTGTTACGCGGTGCTCGGTGCAATCCACGCACGCTGGACGCCGATGCCCGGGCGGTTCAAGGACTACATCGCGACCCCGAAGTTCAACCTCTACCAGTCGCTCCACACGACAGTGATCGGGCCCGACGGTAAGGCCGTCGAGATTCAGATTCGTACCTACGAGATGCACCAGCGCGCCGAGTACGGCGTTGCGGCGCACTGGATGTACAAGCAGAACGTCAACTCGGGCCGACAGGAGCTCGCGAATGACGGCAAGAACGAGATGGCGTGGCTCAAGCGCATCAACGACTGGCAGCAGGAGACGAGCGACTCCGATGAGTTCCTCGACTCCCTTCGCTTCGAGATTGGCGCGAAGGAGGTCTACGTCTTCACGCCGCAGGGCAAGGTGATCGGCCTCCCGCAGTCGGCGACGCCGGTCGACTTCGCCTACGCGATTCACACGGACGTCGGCCACCGCACGATGGGTGCGAAGGTCAACGGCCGCCTTGTCTCGCTCGACACGAAGCTGAACACGGGCGACACCGTCGAGATCTTCACCTCGAAGAACCCGGACGCGGGTCCGAAACAGGACTGGCTCTCGTTCGTGTCCTCGCCGCGTGCCCGCAACAAGATCCGCCAGTGGTTCACGAAGGAGCGCCGCGACGAGGCGATCGAGATCGGCAAGGACCAGATTGCCAAGGCGATGCGCAAGCAGCAGTGGCGCTACTCGGCCGATCAGGTCCAAGAGGCATTCGCCACGGTCGCCTCGCGACTTCGCTACGTTGATGTCTCCGGGCTCTTCGCCGCGGTGGGCGACGGCAACGTCTCACTCCAGTCGGTCATGGAGAAGCTCAGCGGCGAACTGAGCGTCGACAGCGATAGCGTCGAGGAAATCTCCGAGCCACAGCACATTACCGGCACGGAGGTGACGCAGGATGCGGTCAGCGACTCGGGCGTGCTGGTGCGAGGTGCCCCGGACATCCTGGTCAAGATTGCCAAGTGCTGCACCCCGGTGCCGGGCGACGAGATTGTCGGCTTCATTACTCGCGGCCAGGGCGTGTCGGTTCACCGCAGCGATTGCCGGAACGTGACCGAGCTTGAGCGGCAGCCCGAGCGCATGATTGACGTCGAGTGGGCGGAGCGGTCGAAGGCGCTGTTCCTCGTGAACATCCAGGTCGAGGCCCTTGACCGCGCGGGGCTGTTGAGCGACATTACCCGCGTGCTGTCCGAGTACCACGTGAACATCCTTTCGGCGTCGGTGCACACGTCGAAGGCGCGCGTCGCGATCTCGAAGTTCTCATTTCAGATGGGCGACACGGTGCACCTCGACCGACTCCTCGCCGCGGTGCGCCACATCGACGGCATCTACGACGTCTACCGCGTCCACAACACCTAACTCGCCGCGCTGCCCGGCCGCACCGCGTCAACGAGCGGGTCGAGCATCCGGGCCTCGGTCTCGAAGCCTTCTCGGCGCAGGTCGAGCGCGGTGCGGCGCGGCGTCGTGAGCACGAGGCCGCCGAGGCGCATGACATCGGATGCCTTGAGTCGGCGAAAGCGGCAGCGCACGGCCTCGTCGACCCGCAGGGGAGTGCCGCTACGGCGCGAGAGCTCGACGTGCGGTGGTACCGGGCCCCCGACGTGCACCCAGCGCGCTGAGCGTCCGGTGATGGTGCGTCCCGGACGCATGAGCGTCTCGAGGCTCGCGGCCCGAGTCTCGAGGCTCGGGAACTCGCCGACCGGGAGATAAAACTCGAACCCTGGGATGCCGTGGCGGGTGAGTTCTCCCGCGAGGTGCATCGCCTGCAGCTCGCCGACGGCGAAGTTTCGGTTTAGCTCTTCGGGCCGAAGCGCGGTCACTGTAGTCATGCGCGCATCCTGCCGGATGAGTTCGAGAAGGGTGAGGAAACGCGGCTGGGGTTGGGGATAACCGCGTTATCCCCAACCCCAGCCGCTCCTCTTGCGCCGAACCGGCTAGCCGCCGATCACCTTCAGCCACGAGCGGCGCGCGTCGAGCGCCTCCTGGGCTTCCTTGATCTTCTTCTCGTTGCCGCCTGCCTTGGCTGCCTCGAGCTCGTCCTCAAGCTTCGAGATCGCATCCTCGAGCTGCGAAGCCATGCCGTTCTGGCGGGCCTGCTTCTCCGGGTCCGACTTCTGCCAGTGCTCGTCGTCGAGCTGACGCACGTGCTGCTCGACCTTGCGGAGGCGATCCTCGATCTGACGGAAGTTGTCGCGCGGCACCTTGCCGATCTCGTCCCAACGCTCCTGGATGCTGCGCAGCTTCTCGCGGGCCTCTTGGCGGTCGGTCACCTTGAGTAGCGGCTCCGCCTCGTCGAGCAGCGCCTGCTTGGCGACGAGGTTCTCGCTGAACTCCTCGTTGTCCTTCGCGTCGATCTCGGCCTTGGCCTGGAAGAGCACGTCGCCCGCGGCCTTGAACTTGTCCCACAGCGCGTCGTCGTGCTTGCGGCCAGCGCGGCCTACCGACTTCCACTCGTCGAGGAGCTCGCGGTATTCCGGCACGCCGTCGGCACCCTTAGGGGCGAGAGCCTCGGCACGCTCGATGATGCGCTGCTTGGCGTCGCGGGCCTCCTTGTGCTTCGAGTCGAGGTCGGCAAAGAACTTGCGACGCTCGGTGTCGAGGTGGGTGCGTGCCGTGCGGAATCGCTTCCACAGGGCGTTCGCGTCGTTCTTCGGGAGGCGCGGGCCATCCTTCTGGTGCTGCTGCCACTGGGCGAACAACTCATCGACCTGCGCCGAGGTCTTCTTCCACTGGATGGATGCGGGGTTCTGCGCAGCGAGCTTCTCCGCCTCGACGACGATGGCTTCACGGTGCGCGAGCGCCTCGGTGAGGGCGGCCTGCTGGGCCTCCTTCTGCTGGCCGCTCAGTTCCTCGACCTCGGTGTCGAGCGCATCGAGCCGGGTGCGCAGCGCGGCGAGGTCGCCGACGGCGTTCGCGCCATCGAGCTGCTCGCGAAGGTGGCGAACCGACTTCGCGACGTCGGCGGCGTTGGCGCCGGCACGGGCGCGCTGCTCGAGCAGCGTGACCTGGCCCGCGAGGTCATCGAATTTGCGGACGAAGTAGGCGAGTGCCTCTTCGGGGGAGCCGTCGGGGTACTGGCCGACGGAGCGCTCCGTGTCGCCCTCGGTGACGTATACGGTGCCGTCCTCGTCGACACGACCAAAGGGATGTACGGGGAGACCAGACATGGATGTTCCTCAGTGCTCATCAGAGCGGTATCGCTCATCATGGGTGAAGCGCGGGCGGACCCGCGCTGGCAGACGTATCCCACATGCTATTGCATCGGATCGACGCGCCGAGTCAGGAACTACTGCAGCGTGATGTCCGTGATCTGCACGGGCACCATCGGAGTGCCGTCCATGGTCGAGCCCGAGGTGGTCGGGTCCACCCCCGCGTCGATGACGGCAGTCTTCAGTTCGTCGAGGCCGCTCGTGACCTGTCCGAACACGGTGTAGCCGGGTGCGGGCAGCTGGGTGTCCTCGTACACGATGAAGAACTGCGAGCCCTGCGAATCCTCGGCCTGAGCGCGCGCCATTGCGATCGTGCCGGCGGGATAGACGCCGTCCGCAGGAACGTTCTCGAGGGGACCAAACTGGTATCCGGGGCCGCCGGTACCGGTGCCGGTGGGGTCGCCGCACTGCAGCACGAAGATGCCCTCGGTGGTGAGGCGGTGGCAGCCGACGTTGTCGTAGAACCCGGTTTGCGAGAGGTCGATAAAGTTGGCCGCGGCCTGCGGCGCGTTCTCGCCGTCGATCGTGATGCCGAGCGGGATGTCGTTGAGGGTCATCGTGCCGGTCCACTCGCGGTCCTCGGCGATGGCTGGGGCAGGCGGTGTGCCGGTCGGTTCGGCCTGCGCGGGGTCCGTCGGTACCGCCTCGGTCGGGGTCGTGGTCGGATCTGCGACGGAGGTGCTGCCGCCCGTGAAGCTAAACCCGAGCTGGGCGCCGACAGCGAGAACGGCCACCGCCACGAGCGCGATGATGCCGATGCGGTTGTCCCGACGGCGACGATCCTTCTGCACGTCGTTCACCACCATGTGAGCCTCATACTGGCGTGCGCGACGACGCTCTTCTCGGGTCTTGGCGGAGTCGGCCACGGTGTTCCTCTCGGCGTTCAAACACGCCGCCGGTTGCTCCGGGGCGATCAACCAGGGCAGTTTACTAACATTCATCTGATGACTGATCAGGCGACACTGGGTGGGGGCGGCACGGCACCGCTTGCCGCGCGGATGCGACCGCGAAACCTCGACGAGGTCGTCGGGCAGCAGCACCTGCTTCGCCCCGGCTCCCCGCTGCGGCGGCTTGCGGATGCCGAGGCGAAGAACACGGCCGGCATCTCGGTGATTCTGTGGGGCCCGCCGGGCTCAGGCAAGACGACGATCGCGCAGGCCCTCGCCGGCTCCGGGAAGCGGCGCTTCGTGCAGCTTTCCGCCATCTCGGCCGGCGTGAAGGACGTCCGCAAGGTTATGGACGACGCGCTGCGAGAGCGCGACTTCTACGACGAACAGACGGTGCTGTTTCTCGACGAGATCCACCGCTTTACCAAGGCTCAGCAGGATGCGCTGCTCCCAGGCGTCGAACAGGGCTGGGTCACGCTCGTGGCCGCGACGACCGAGAACCCCTCGTTCTCGGTCATCTCGCCGCTGCTGAGTCGCTCGCTGCTGCTGACGCTTCGCCCCCTCGAGGATGCGGATGTCGGGGAGCTGGTCGATCGCGCGATCGAGGCGCCCCAGGGTCTCGGCGGCGCCGTGACGATCGAGCCGGAGGCACGCTCCGCGATCATCCGCCTCGCGAGCGGGGACGCGCGCCGCGCACTGACGACCCTCGAAGCATCCGCCTCGGGTGCCCAGGCCGACGGACACACCGCGGTAACCCCGGAGGACGTCGAGGGCGCGAGTGACCAGGCCCTGCTGCGCTACGACCAGAACGGGGACGAGCACTACGACGTCATTTCCGCGTTCATCAAGTCGATTCGAGGTTCGGACCCGGACGCGGCCGTCCACTATCTCGCGCGAATGATCGTCGCGGGCGAGGATCCGCGATTCATCGCCCGCAGGCTCATCGTCCACGCCGCCGAAGACATCGGCATGGCGGATCCCCAGGCGCTGCTCGTCGCGGAGGCCGCGGCGAGCGCCGTGCAGCTGATCGGCATGCCCGAGGGCCGCATCCCGCTCGCCGAGGCGACCATCTATCTCGCGACCGCACCGAAATCGAACTCGACGATCGTCGCGATCGATTCGGCGATCACCGAGGTCAAGGCCGGAGGGATCGGCCGCGTGCCGCCGCCGCTGCGCGACGCACACTATGCGGGCGCCGCCAAGCTCGGGCACGGCAAGGGGTACCGTTATCCCCACGATGACCCGAGCGGTGTCGTCGAGCAACAGTATCTGCCCGACCCGCTCGTGGGGCGGGAATACTACTCGCCAACCGAGCACGGCTGGGAGCGCGAGATCTCAAGCCGGCTCGAGAAGCTGCGGCGCATCACGCGCCAGTAGTGCTGGGTGGCAGCGGGACAACAGTGCTGCGCGAGCTCGGTCCCATAGTTCCGCGTGACATCGGGCATTGCGCCGTGCTAGGCTTTCTTGGTCCTGCATTCAGTGGTGTGCGGCTGCACCCCGGACGCAGAAGATGCAAGTTCTTTAGCCGGACGCATCGGACGAACACTCGCGTTTGACGCCCTGAATCCAAGACAGGGGCGGAGAGCACAACACATCTGCGCGCTCACGCGCGCCAATTGCGATTATTACTGAAAGGATGTCTTCTCTTGTCTAAGAAGACCCGTACCCGCTCGAAGGTGCGCCTGTCGCGCGCCCTCGGCGTTGCCCTGACTCCGAAGGCCGCCCGCGCCCTCGAAAAGCGTCCCTACGCACCCGGCCAGCACGGCCGTACCCGTCGTCGCACCGAGAGCGACTACGCCGTTCGTCTGCGCGAGAAGCAGCGTCTTCGCGCCCAGTACGGCCTGCGTGAGAAGCAGCTGCGCATCGCGTTCGAAGAGGCTCGCAAGACCCCGGGTCTGACCGGTGAGAACCTCGTCGAGCTCCTGGAGATGCGTCTCGACTCGCTCGTGCTGCGTGCCGGGTTCGCCCGCACCACTGCACAGGCTCGTCAGCTCGTCGTGCACCGTCACATCCTCGTCAACGGCAAGATCGTTGACCGCCCGTCGTTCCGCGTGAAGCCGGGTCAGCTCATCCACGTGAAGCCGCGCTCGGAAGAGCTCGAGATCTTCCAGGTTGCCGCCGCCGGTGGCCACGCCGAGGTTCTCCCCGCAGTTCCGGGCTACCTCGAGGTTGAGCTCGACAAGCTCCAGGCGAAGCTCGACCGTCGCCCGAAGCGTGAAGAAGTACCCATCCAGTGTGAGGTACAGCTCGTGGTCGAGTACTACGCAGCACGCTAGTCTGCCACGCAGTATTTCTGTGTGACGCTAGCATTGGGGGCGGGTTGCCAGCAGGCGATCCGCCCCTCATGCGTTAATCCGCAAGTTCCCCGTAATCCAGGAGTGTTTCATGTCAGGTGGTGACATCGCCGGTCTCATCGCGGCAGGTGTGTTCCTCGTTCTCGTCGCGCTGCTCGCGGTGCCCATCATCAAGCTCGGTGGCGTGTTTGATGAGTTGCGTCGCGGCATTCGCGAATCGGTAGACGAAATCACGCCGACGCTTGCGGAGACGCAGGTCACCCTGCAGGAGACGAACAAACAGCTCGCGAAGGTCGACTCGATCACGACGAACGTGCACGAGGTGACTGACAACGTCAACTCGCTCGTCGCCCTGACGGCCTCGACCGTGGGCGGCCCGCTGATCAAGCTCGCTGGCTTCTCGGCGGCCGCGGTGGCCGGGTTCAAAGCGCTTCGCCCGGAGCGCGGCAAGCGCCGCTAGCTGTTCGTCCCTCTCATACTTCTCGATCAAGGATTTCCATGCGCAATTTTCTTCGTTCGGCCGCCCTCGTCGGCGGTGGCATCGTCGCGGGCTTCACACTCGCGCACTTCGTGAACTCCACCGAAAAGGGTCGCGAGTTCTTCGGCCAGGTCAACGCTCGCATCGACGACGTGAAGGAAGCGGTCCAGCAGGGCTACCGCGCCCGCACCGAGGCCATCTACGCGGCCATCGAAAAGAACCAGTAGCGACTCGCGCCGCTGCCCGAGCGGCGGACAACAGAGTCCCCACCCCACGCATCCACTAGGAAAATCGGTACCACTTCGCCATGCAGACTGCAGAAATCAAGCGTCGATTCCTCAATTTCTTTGAAGAGCGCAACCACACGGTCGTGCCCTCCGCGTCGCTCGTCTCCGACGACCCCACCGTGATGTTCACGATCGCGGGAATGGTCCCGTTCATCCCATACATGACCGGCGTCGTGCCGGCACCGTGGCCGCGGGCAACCAGCGTGCAGAAATGCATCCGCACCAACGACATCGAAGAGGTCGGCCGCACTCCGCGTCATGGCACCTTCTTCCAGATGTGTGGCAACTTCTCGTTCGGCGATTACTTCAAGCGCGAGGCGATCGAATTCGCGTGGACCTTCCTTACCGCCTCGCAGGATGACGGTGGCCTCGGCTTCAACCCGCACGACCTGTGGGTAACGGTCTATCGCGGCGACGAGGACGCGTACCGCTACTGGCGCGAGATCGCGGGGATTCCTGAGGAGCGCATCCAGCGCCTCGGGGAGGACACGAACTACTGGTCGGCCGGTAAGCCAGGCGGCCCCGCGGGCCCGGACTCGGAGATCTTCTTCGACCGCGGCCCGGCGTACGGCATCGATGGGGGACCTGCGACCGACGACGACCGCTACGTCGAGATCTGGAACCTCGTGTTCATGCAGTACGAGCGCGGTGCCGATAAGGGCGATGGCACGTTCGAGCTGCTCGGCGAGCTGCCGCAGAAGAACATCGACACCGGCATGGGCCTCGAGCGCATCGCGTTCCTGCTCCAGGGCGTCGAGAACATGTACGAGATCGACCAGGTGCGCCCGGTGCTCGACCTCGCGGCAAGCCTGTCGGGCAAGGCCTATGGCGGGCGCGACGAAGATGACGTGCGGATGCGCGTCATCGCTGACCACGTGCGCTCGGCGCTGATGCTGATCGGCGACGGCGTGCAGCCCGGCAACGAGGGTCGCGGCTACATCCTGCGCCGCCTCCTGCGCCGCGTCGTGCGCAACATGCGCCTCCTCGGCGTCGAGGAAGCCACCTTCCCGCAGCTTTTCCCCGCCTCGATGCGGGCGATGAAGGATGCGTATCCCGAGCTCGAGCGCGATTTCGACCGAATCTCGCGCACGGCCTACGCCGAGGAGGAGGCGTTCCTGCGCACCCTCGCACAGGGCACGACGATCTTCGAGGAGGCGGTTTCGGGCGCGAAGAGCAGCGGCTCGGCACAGCTCGCCGGTGATGTCGCGTTCAAGCTGCACGACACCTACGGCTTCCCGATCGACCTGACGATGGAGATGGCCGAGGAGGCCGGGCTCAAGGTCAACCGTGACAAGTTCAACGAGCTCATGACCGAGCAGCGTGAGCGCGCGAAGGCGGACGCAAAGTCGCGCCGATCCGCGCTCGCCGACCTGTCGGTGTACAAGGACTTCCGCGCGCTTGGCGAGACCGCGTTCGTCGGCTACGACGAGCTGCGCGCCGAATCCGAGGTGCTCGGCATCATCGTTGACGGCGAGAGCTCGCCGGTCGCGCGCAGCGGCCAGGTGGCAGAGATAATCGTCGCCGAAACCACGCTCTACGCGGAGGCCGGTGGCCAGGATGCGGACCAGGGGTGGCTCATCGCGCCCTCGGGCGGGTTCGAGGCCCGCGTCGATGACGTCCAGAAGCCGGTCGCCGGGCTGATCGCGCACACCGTGACCGTCACCGAGGGCGAGATCGCCGTCGGGGAGCGAGTCGAGACTGTGGTCGACGAGGTCTACCGCCGCCAGGCGAGCGAGGCACACACCGCGACCCACCTCATCCACGCCGCACTGCGTGACACCCTCGGGCCGGATGCGCACCAGTCAGGCTCGTACAACAAGGCCGGCTACATGCGTCTCGACTTCACGTGGAGCCAGCCGCTGAGCAAGGAAACGCGCATCGAGCTCGAGGAAATCTCGAACGCTGCGGTGCGTGCGGACTACGAGATCATCACCAAGGAAATGGCACTCGCAGACGCGAAGGCACTCGGCGCCCGCGCGCTGTTCGGCGAGAAGTACGGCTCGGTCGTGCGCATGGTCGAGATCGGCGGACCTTGGTCGCGCGAGCTCTGCGGAGGTACGCACGTGGCTGGCACGTCCGAGGTTGGCCTCGTGAACCTCATTGGCGAATCGAGCGTCGGTTCGCAGAACCGCCGCGTCGAGGCGTTCGTCGGCCGCAACGCCTTCGCCGATTTCGCGACGGAACGCGCGATCGTGCGCGAGCTGTCGAGCGGGCTCAAGGTGCCGCGCGAAAAGGTGACCGAGCGCGTCGAGGACCTGCTTCAGGGCCTCAAGCGTGCCGAGAAGAAGATTGCCCAGCTCGAGGCCGCGGCGCTCCGTGGCCGCGTCCCCGAACTCGTCGGCGGCGCAGCTCAGGTCGGCTCGATCGCCTATGTCGGCGGTTCGCTCGGCACGGTCGGCTCGGCCGACGATGTGCGCCAGCTGGTGCTGGATGTGCGGGAGCGGCTCGGGAGCGAGGCCTCGGTCGTCGCGCTCGGCGGCGAATCGAACGGCAAGCCGATCATCGTGATCGCGACGAATGAGGCCTCGCGCGAGCTCGGCGTCAAGGCTGGCGCGCTCGTCAAGCTCGCTGCGGGCATCCTCGGCGGTGGTGGCGGCGGTAAGCCGGACGTCGCGCAGGGCGGCGGCCAGGATGCTGCCAAGTTGCCCGAGGCGCTCGAGGCAGTTCGTCGCGAACTGCAAAACATTTAATGCGCCGCGGCATTCGCTTCGGTGTTGACGTCGGGAAAGCACGGATCGGCATCGCCCGTTCCGATCCCGACGGCCTGCTCGCAGTTCCCCTCGAGACCGTCAAGCGCGATCTTGAGGGGGACGGCCACGTGCGACGCATCGTCGAGCTCGTTGAGGAATACGAGGCGTTCGAGCTCATCGTTGGGCATCCGCTGAATATGCGCGGTGAATCGACCCCCTCGACTGAGGATGCGGTGGGAGTCGCCCAAGCATTGGCCGCTATTGTCGGTGTGCCGGTCCGGCTGTTGGACGAACGCCTCACTACAGTGAGTGCGGCCAAGCAGTTTCGGGCCGCCGGGAAGCAGGCCTCTCGCTCGCGCCAGGTGATCGATCAGGCCGCTGCGGTGGTGCTGTTGCAGGATGCGCTGGACCGCGAACGCCAGCACGATCAGCCGCCCGGAATCGAAGTTTCGACCTCCTAGGAGCCCCAACGCAATGGATTTCACGTCCAACGACAAGGAACCCGAGCGTCCGCTCACCCGCCGCGAAATTCGCGAGCAGCAGCGTCAGCGCGAGCGCGAACAGGCGGAGTCAGAGTTGGCTGCGGGGGCGGGTGCGGATGCGGATGAGCCCGAGCAGACGCCCGAGCCGGTCGCTAACGCCGAGCCCGCGTCGCGTGCCGAGGCTGCAGCGAGCGCCGAGCCTGCCCCCGAGGGCGCGCCGGAGCGAACCGCTATGGCGTTCGACGACGCGGTACGACCCGATGCTTCGGGCAGCGAGTCTGCGGATCCGTTTGACACGATCTTCAACGACGCGATCGACGGGGTCGGCGAGGATGCGCCGCCCAGCGAGGTCACGATGGCGCGTGCGGCAAAGCGCAAGAAGCGGCGCCGCGGCGGCTGCCTCATCATCGCGCTCGTTGTGATTGCCGCGCTCGTCGGCGGCGGGCTGTTCGTATGGAATCAGTTTGGCGATCGAATCACCGATTACCTCGGCATCACGCAGACGGACTACGAGGGCGAGGGGAATGGTACCGAGGTCGAGTTCACGATCCTCCCGGGTGACACGGGCACATCCATCGGTCAGCGACTGCAGGAGCAGGGCGTCGTGCTGACCGCCGACGCGTTCGTAAGCTCGATTCTGGCGATGCCGGCGGAACCGACCTTTATCCCGGGTACCTATGTCCTCCAGGAAGAAATGAGTGCCGCATCCGCCGTCGTGGCACTGACCGACGAGAAGAATCGTGTCGAGGCGAGCGTGACGATCCCGGAGGGGACGATCATGCGGGACGTCTTCACGCTTGTCGAGGAGTCGACCGGCATCCCGGTCGCCGACCTCGAGGCCGCGGCAGCCGATCCGCAGAGCTTCGGTCTGCCCGCGCAGGCGCAGTCGCTCGAGGGATTCCTGTTCCCAGCGACCTACATCTTCGCGCCCGACGACACCGCCGAGACCGTTCTCACGACGATGGTCGACCGCACGTACGAGTCGCTCGCGTCCCACGGCGTACCCGAACAGGACGTGTGGGATGTCATCCGCCTCGCGTCGCTCATCGAGAAGGAAGCTCGTTTCGAAGAGGATTTCTATAAGGTCTCGCGCGTGTTCCTCAACCGCATCGACATCAACATGCCGTTGCAGTCGGACGCGACGGTCACGTACGGCACCGGCAAGTATGACCGCGCCGCGACGACCGACTCGGAACGAGGGGACGCCAGTAATGAGTACAACACGTACGAACACAACGGCATGGTCATCCGGCCGATCTCGAACCCGGGCGACCTCGCGATCGATGCGGCAATGCATCCGGCCGACGGGCCCTGGCTCTACTTCGTGACGGTCAACCTCGAGACGGGGGAGACGGTCTTCAGCGAAACCTACGACCAGCATCAGGCTGCGGTCGACGAGTGGTTGAAGTGGCTCGAGGAGAACCCGGACTATGGCTAGGCCGAACACCGACGGGGCCAGCACCGGAGGCACGAGCGTGCCCGAAGGGTTTTTCACGCAAGAGCCGCCGCGTGGTGTCGGCGCGCGACGATTCGCGGTGCTCGGAAGTCCGGTCGAGCATTCGCGCTCGCCGCAACTGCACATCGCCGCCTATCGAGCGCTCGGACTCGATTGGGACTATTCCCGCTGGGAGATCCCGAAGGGCGGCGTGACGCAGGCTCTCTCGGCGCGCGGGGAAGGATGGGGCGGTTTCTCGGTGACCGCGCCGCACAAGGCCGAGGCGCTGCATTTCGTGCGTTCCGCAAGCGAGGATGCGCTGCGATCCGGTGCGGTGAACACCATCGTGTTCGACTCCCTCGACCCTGCGAGCGACGCTATCGGCGAGAACACCGATATCCCGGGCGCCCTCGATGCATTTGGCGAGCGGGGGATCGAGCGGCTCGACGGGCCGGTGGATGTGCTCGGTGGCGGAGGCACCGCGGCATCGCTCTCGATCGCGGCGCAGCGCTTGGGCGCAACGCACGTGCGTATCTGGGCGCGCCGGCCTGAGGCGGCTGCCGAACTTGCCGAGCGCATTGGCGAGGGTGCGAGCGCGCACGATCTTGCGGACTGGGCGCTGTCGGACGGCGTTGCGGGCGTGATTGACACCATCCCTGGCGGCTTTGACGCGAAGGGGAAGACGTTCGACGACGGCCGCATCCGTTTCGCCGCGCTCTTTTCGGCGGCGTACTCGCCCTGGCCGACGTCCCTCGCCGAGCGCTGGCTCGCAGCGTCGGGCACGATCGTGACAGGGCTTGACCTGCTGCTGCATCAGGCCGTCCGCCAGGTGCGGCTGTTTACCGGGCTCGGTGTCGACGAGGCGCTGCCCGACGAGGGTGCGGTCGTCTCCGTGATGCGTGCGGCCCTCGATACGGCTTCGCCTACTCGGGAATCGTGACGGTCGGTGAGTAGCCGCGCAGCGGCGTATCGAAGCGAGCGCCCTCGTTCATGAGACAATAAGCGAATGCTTCGTTGGCTTACTGCGGGGGAATCACATGGCCCCGAACTACTCGCACTCTTAGAAGGCGTTCCCGCCGGTGTTCCGATCTCCATCACGGAGATCCAGGCAGACCTCGCCCGGCGAAAGCTCGGCTACGGTCGCGGCGGCCGAATGAAATTCGAGCAGGACGAGATCACGCTCTCGAGCGGCATCCGCCACGGCTATACCATCGGCTCGCCCGTGGGCATCCGCATCCAAAACACCGAATGGCCGAAGTGGACCGAGGTCATGAGCCCCGAGCCCGTCGGCGACGAGGTCTTCGAAACCGGTCGCGGCCGCCGACTCACACGCCCGCGCCCGGGCCACGCCGACCTCGTCGGGATGCAGAAGTACGGCTTCGACGAGGCACGCCCCGCTCTCGAGCGTGCGAGCGCCCGCGAAACCGCCGCGCGCGTGGCGCTCGGCGCCGTTGCCAAAAAGCTGCTCGCCGAGCTCGGCGTCCGCACGGTCAGCCACACGGTCGCGATCGGCGACGTGCACGTGCCCGAGGACGCATCCTGGCCGGTCGCCGACGACGTCGAATACCTTGACACCGATCCGGTGCGCTGCCTCGACGCCGAGACCTCGGCCGCAATGGTCGCGAAGATCGACGAGACGCGCCACAACGGCGACACGATCGGCGGAGTCACCGAGGTGCTCGTGTATGGCCTCCCACCGGGAATCGGCTCGTACGTGCACTGGGATCGCCGCCTCGACTCGCGCCTCGCCGGTGCGCTCATGAGCATTCAGGCGATCAAGTCGGTGGAGATCGGCGACGGCCTCGAGACGACCCGCCGCCCGGGTTCGCAGGCCCACGATCCGCTGTACGCCGTGGACGGCAAGATCCACCGCGCCGCCGACCGGGCCGGTGGCATCGAGGGGGGCATGACGACCGGCACTGTGTTGCGTGCGCGCGTCGGCATGAAGCCCATTGCGACCGTCCCGCACGCGCTCCACACGGTCGACGTTTCGACGGGCGAGAACGCCACGGCGTTCCATCAGCGCTCCGACGTCTGCGCCGTGCCCGCTTCCGGCGTCGTCGCCGAGGCGATGACCGCACTCGTGATCGCAAACTCGCTGCTCGAGAAGTTCGGCGGTGACTCGCTCGAGGAAGTGCGCCGAAACATCCGCGGCTACCTCGACGCGATTCCCGCGACTCTGCAAACGAGCGACGAGCTCGTCGACCCGAGCGACCTCGACCTCGATACGCTCGACGACGAGTCGATGGGCGACTCGCGAAGTGAGTGGAAGGTATGAGCCTCGTCTTTATCGGCCCGCCCGCGGCGGGAAAGTCGCGCGCGGGCAAGCGCATCGCGCGTCGCCTTGATGCGACCTTCGCCGACACGGACAAGCTGTTCGCGCGCGACCACGGCGCGATTCACGACTTCATTCCACGCGAGGGCGAGGCCGAGTTTCGGCGCATCGAGCGAGAGGTCGTGGCGAACGCGCTGCGCGAGTATGAGATCGTCTCGCTCGGCGGAGGCGCGATCCTAAACGCGGACACCCAGGCCGAGCTCGCATCCGAAGACCACAATGTGGTGCTGCTCGTCGCGAGCCCCAAGGCCATCGAGGAGCGCATCAGCGGCAAGACGAACCGACCGCTCCTGAGCGGGATTGACTCGTGGGTTGAGACCTACAACTCGCGCAAGGAAATTTACGACCGGCTCGCGGACATCACGATTGACACGAGTTTCCGCCCGATGTGGCAGGTCGTGAATGACGTGCGCCGATTTCTCAAGAACATCGACTCGCCGCTCGTCGCGAAGGCGAGCGACACCGAACTGACCGCAGAAGACACCGAACCGGGGGAGCTCGTTGACTGACTACGTAACGCTTGAAGCTGGCGGCGATCACGGACCCGTGCTCGTCGGGCGAGGCCTGATCACCTCGCTGGACACGATCCTGCCCGAGCTGCTCGGTGACGGCGTGGACCAGCTGCTCATCGTCCACCAGCCGACGCTCGGCGCGATTTCGGAGGAAGTGCGGGCGCTACTCGCCCCCAAGTTCCGACGCGTGCTGATGGCAGAGGTTCCGGATGCTGAATCTGCGAAGCGAGTCGAGGTTGCCGAGTTCCTCTGGCAGATCATGGGGCAGTCCGACTTCACCCGCTCCGACGCGATCCTCGCGATCGGCGGCGGCGCCGTGACCGACCTCGCGGGATGGACCGCCGCATCCTGGCTTCGTGGCATCAAGGTCGTGCAGGTCCCGACGACCGTACTCGCGATGGTCGACGCTTCCATCGGCGGCAAGACCGGCGTGAACACCAACGAGGGCAAGAACCTCGTCGGCGCGTTCTACCCGCCGACCGGCGTCGTGGTGGACCTCGACTCGCTGGCCGCGCTGCCGCGCAACGAGCTCGTGACGGGCTTCGCCGAGGCCGTCAAGGTCGGTTTTATCCACAGCCCCGAGATCCTCGACCTGATCGAGGCGGACCCCGATAAGGCGACGGACCCGAACTCGGATGAGTTCCGGCGCATCCTCGAAATCTCGATTCGCTACAAGCTGGAGGTGACCGCCGATGACCTGAAGGAAGCCGGCGGCCGCGAGATGCTCAACTACGGCCACACCCTGGGGCACGCGATCGAGCACGGCGAGCGCTATCAATGGCGTCACGGTGCGGCCGTCGCGGTGGGGATGCACTTCGCCGCGGAACTTGCACGGCTCTCGGGCAGGCTCTCGGACGCGGATGCGGATCGTCACCTGCGCATCCTCGAGCTGCTCGGCCTACCGACGCAGTATCCCGCGGGCCGCTGGCAGACGCTGCTTTCCGTCATGAAGCGCGACAAGAAGGCACGGGGTTCGATGCTTCGCTTCGTCGTGCTTGATGCGATCGGCAAGCCCGCGATCATGCAGGCGCCCGACGAGTCGCTCCTGTTTGCGGCCTATCAAGAAATCGCGTCCTAAGCGGCGAGAACTCGCGCCGCGCTAAGCTAAAACGTCTTAAATCGAAAGGACCATACTCATGGCATCAACTGCCGACATCAAAAACGGTCTCGTAATGATCATCGATGGTCAGCTCTGGCAGGTCATCGAATTCCAGCACGTTAAGCCCGGTAAGGGTGGCGCGTTCGTTCGTACCAAGCTGAAGAACGTCGTCTCGGGCAAGACCGTGGACCGCACGTTCAACGCCGGCGCAAAGATCGACACCGCGACCGTCGACCGCCGAGACTTCCAGTACCTTTACCAGGACGGCGAAGACTTCGTGTTTATGGACGTCAAGGACTACGACCAGCTCACCGTGTCGGGAACCATCGTTGGTGACGCCGCGAACTACATGCTTGAGCAGCAGCAGGTCCAGATCGCGATGTACGAGGGTGCTCCGCTCTACATCGAGCTGCCGCCGTCGGTTGTCCTCGAGATCACCTACACCGAGCCGGGCCTGCAGGGCGACCGCTCGAACGCCGGCACGAAGCCCGCGACCCTTGAGACCGGTGCCGAGATTCAGGTGCCGCTGTTCGTTGATCAGGGCACCCGCGTGAAGGTCGACACTCGCTCGGGCGACTACCTCGGTCGCGTGAACGACTAGTGAGCGCCAGGACGAAGGCGCGCAAGCGCGCGCTCGACATGCTGTTCCAGGCCGACCTCGTAGAGCGCCCGCTCGCCGAGGTCCTCGCCGACGAACAGGTTCGTGCGGCAGGCGAGCCCGAGCGCGAGGCATCGTGGCGCTATGCGCGCCAGATCGTCTCGGGCGTCGCCGAGCACTTCGATGATATCGACACCGAGATCGAGGCGACCTCTCGCGAGTGGCGCCTCGAGCGGATGCCGCGCGTTGATCGTGCCATCCTCCGCATCGGCGTGTGGGAGATTCGCTACAACGAGGAAGTGCCGAATGCGGTCGCGATTGCCGAGGCAGTTTCGAGCGCGACCGAATACTCGACCGAAGACTCGAGCCGTTTCATCAACGGCGTGCTCGGTCGCATCGCCGATCGGCACACCGCCTAGCCAGTGCTAGGCTCAATCCCATTCAGACTCATCCTTTAATGCCGTCCAGAGAGGCGGGGAAGGGGGTCACCGTGGCAGAGCGCATCGTGCTCCAACCCGGCGACATTTCGCGCGCGCTTATGCGCATTGCCCACCAGATCATCGAGGCGAATCAGGGCACCGAAGACGTCGTGCTGCTCGGCATCCCCACTCGTGGCGTGCCTCTCGCGAAGCGACTCGGTGAGAATCTGCACGCGATCGGCGCCCTCGAGGGTGACGATTTCGACCCCGAGGCGTCGGTCGGGATGCTCGACATCACGATGTATCGGGATGACCTTCGGCGGCGTCCGCTGACCGAGTCGCACCCGACATCCATCCCGGTGAGCGGGATCGATGACAAGACGGTCGTGCTCGTCGACGACGTGCTGTATTCCGGCCGGACGATCCGGGCCGCCCTCGACGCGATTAGCGACATCGGCCGCCCCCAGCGGGTTCAGCTCGCCGTATTGGTCGACCGTGGCCACCGCGAGCTGCCGATTCGCGCGGACTTTGTCGGCAAGAACCTGCCTTCGGCGCGGAGCGAGCGGATCTCGGTCGAGCTCACGGAGATCGACGGCGGCGAGGACCGCGTCATCATTCGGGATCAGGCGGGCGAATCCGGCCAGCCAGGCGACACAGGCGATATAGGCGGTACAGGCAATACCGAGCGGGGGAGCACCACCCGATGAAGCACCTCATCTCGACGGCCGAACTGAGCCGTAACGACGCGCTGCTCCTGCTGGACACGGCCGAGGACATGGCCGCGACCCAGGAACGCGCCGTGAAGAAGCTTCCGGCGCTGCGCGGCATCACCGTCGTGAACCTGTTTTACGAGGACTCAACGCGCACGCGGATCTCGTTTGAGGCAGCCGAGAAGCGACTCAGCGCCGACGTGATCAACTTCGCGGCGAAGGGCTCCTCGGTCTCGAAAGGCGAATCGCTCAAGGACACGGCGCAGACGCTGCACGCGATCGGTGCGGACGCCGTCGTGATCCGTCACCCGTCCTCCGGCGCACCGCAGATGTTGGCGGATCGCGGCTGGATTGACACGCCCATCCTGAACGCCGGTGACGGTCAGCACGAGCATCCGACCCAGGCCCTGCTCGACGCCTTCACCCTGCGTCGCCGCATTCACGGCAACGACTCCCGCGGCAAGGACCTCGACGGCTTCCACGTCGTGATCGTCGGCGACATCCTGCACTCGCGCGTGGCTCGCTCGAATGTCTGGCTCTTGCACACGCTCGGCGCGAAGGTGACCCTCGTGGGGCCGCCGACGCTCATCCCATCCGACACGCAGCGTTGGCCCGCCGAGACGAGTTACGACCTCGACGCGGTGCTTGCCGAGCAGCCCGATGCTGTGATGATGCTGCGCATCCAGGCCGAGCGGATGGACGATGCCTTCTTCCCGCACACCCGCGAGTACGCGCGTCGCTGGGGACTCAGCGAGGCGCGCCTCCGGATGCTGCCGGAGCGATCCGTGGTGATGCATCCAGGCCCAATGAATCGCGGCCTCGAGATCTCCGGCGCCGCCGCGGACTCGCCGCAGTCGACCGTCCTCGAACAGGTCGCGAACGGGGTGAGCGTGCGCATGGCGGCGCTCTACCTGCTCTGCTCGAACGAGTACAAGTCGAACCAGAATTCCACCACCAGCGTCGCGGCAAAAGACTCCGCCACGAACAACACGGCTATGAAAAACACCGCCACAAACAACGCCGCCACAAACAACAGGGGACGCGCATGAGCACCATCTTGATCCGCGGGGCCCGCCCCTATGGCGAGGAACCGAGCGACATCCTGATCGATGGCGAACGCATCGCACAGATTGCGGCGGCCGGGACCCTCGCGGCGCCCGAGGGCGCCGAGGTCATCGACGCCGAGGGCCTCATCGCGCTGCCCGGTCTCGTCGACCTCCACGTGCACCTGCGCGAGCCCGGCTTCGAATCCTCCGAGACGGTACTCACCGGCAGCCGCGCTGCGGCGAAGGGTGGCTTCACCACGATCTTCGCGATGCCGAACACGAGCCCCGTGCAAGACACCGCGGGCGTGGTCGAGACGGTCTGGGCGCTCGGCCGCGAGGCGGGGTATGCGGATGTGCACCCGATCGGCGCGGTCACGGTCGGCCAGGCGGGGGAGCACCTCGCGGAGCTCGGCTCGATGGCCGACTCTCGCGCGCACGTGCGGATGTTCTCGGACGACGGGCACTGCGTGTTCGACCCGCTCATCATGCGCCGCGCGCTCGAGTATGTGAAGGCCTTCGACGGCGTCGTCGCCCAACACGCGCAGGACCCGAAGCTCACGATTGGCGCGCAAATGAACGAGGGGTCGCTGTCTGCCGAGCTTGGCCTCGGCGGCTGGCCCGAAGTTGCGGAGACCTCGATCATCGCCCGGGATGCGCTGCTCGCCGAGCAAGTCGACTCGAGGGTGCACGTGTGCCACCTTTCTACGGCAACCGCAGTGGACATCGTCCGCTTCGCGAAGGCCCGCGGGATCAAGATCACGGCGGAAGTCACCCCGCATCACCTGCTGCTCACCGAGGAGAAGGTGCGCGGCTTCGACGCCCGCTTCAAGGTGAACCCGCCGCTGCGAACCGAATCCGACGTGATGAAGCTGCGCGCGGCGCTCGCCGACGGCACGATCGACGTCGTCGGCACCGACCACGCCCCGCACCCGGTGGACAGCAAGCAGAAGGAATGGGACCATGCCGCGATGGGCATGGTGGGTCTGGAATCCGCGCTGCGCATCGTGCACGCGACGATGGTTAACACCGGATTGCTCGACTGGCGCGGTGTCGCGCGGGTCATGAGCGAGACACCTGCAAAGATTGGCTCGGCCGCAGAGGCGGGCCGTCCGCTCGAAGCGGGCGAACTCGCAAACGTCGTGCTGTACGACCCCGAGGCATCGAGCGTCTTCACCGAGGCCGATCTCTCCGGTAAGTCGACGAACTCGCCGTACCTCGGCCTCGAACTTCCCGGCTCGGTGGAATACACCGTCTACCGGGGAACCCCAACGCTTCGTGCCGGTGTACCGGCCGCCGAAGAAGAAGTGGCGCGTGCAAATCGCACCCGCCTCGCTGAAAGTGAGCTCTAGTCATGGGACCGTTCCTGTTCACCGTCGCGATTCTGCTAGTTTTCGCGATCCTCATCGGTGCGATGTGGCTTGGCTGGAACCGACGACGTCGACGACAGGCGTACATCCCGGTAGCCCCCGAACTTCCCGCCGGCCTCGGTCAGCCGACCCTCGCGGTCGAGGATGCGCACTACGTTGCCACTTCGGTAACGGGTGATGCGCTCGACCGCATCGCGGTTCGCCCCTTGGCATACCGCGGTCGGGCGGAAGTCGAGGTGCATCCGGAGGGCGTCGCGATCGCCATCACCGGCGAGCGTGCATTCTTCATCCCAACCGACTCGATCACGCTCGTGGCGCTCGGCCAGGCCACGATCGACCGGGCGGTTGAGCCGAACGGCCTCACCGTCATCCAGTGGAACCTCGGTGAGGGCGAGAACACGACCTCCGTTGAGACCTACCTTCGCGTCCCGTCGCCCGCCGTTCGCCGTGAGCTGCTCGACGCACTTTCGCAAATTTCTGAACTTTCTAACGCAACCCGTGAGGAGCACAAATGATCCGCACCGAACCCGCCGTTCTTGTCCTTGAGGACGGCACCCGCTACGACGGCTTCGCCTACGGTGCCACCGGTGAGCGTCTGGGTGAAGTCGTCTTCACCACCGGTATGACCGGCTACCAGGAGACTCTGTCGGACCCGAGCTACGCCGGCCAGATCGTGGTGCAGACCGCGCCGCACATCGGCAACACGGGTGTGAACGCCGCCGACATGGAATCGGACAAGTTCTGGGTCGCGGGCTACGTCGTGCGCGACGCAAGCCGCGTCGTGTCGAACTTCCGCGCCGAGGGTGACCTCGAGACCGCGCTGCGCGATGGCGACATCGTGGGCATCCGCGACATCGACACCCGTGCACTCACCCGCCGCATCCGCAACGCGGGCGCAATGCGCGGCGGCGTCTTTTCTGGCGAGGCGTACGGCGAGAGCGCCGAGGCACAGCTTGAGAAGGTGAAGGCGCAGCCCTCGATGGCGGGCCAGTACCTCTCGGACCTCGTCACGACGAACGAGCCGTATCTGCTGAAGAGCACCACCGAAGAGCCTGCTATCGGCTCGGTCGCGCTGCTCGACCTGGGCGTGAAGCGTGCGACTCCCGCGAACCTCAACAGCCGCGGCTTCGACGTGCACGTGTTGCCGGCGGATGCAACGGCCGAGCAGGTGCGCGCGCTCGGCGTCGACGCCGTGTTCTACTCGAACGGCCCCGGTGACCCCGAGGCGAACGACGCGCAGGTTGACCTGTTGCGCGATCTGCTGCGTGAGGGCTACCCGTTCATGGGCATCTGCTTCGGCAACCAGCTGCTGGGCCGCGCACTTGGCTTCGGCACGTACAAGTTGCCGTTCGGCCACCGCGGCGTCAACCAGCCCGTGCGTGACACCGCCACGAACCGCGTCGAGATTACGTCGCAGAACCACGGCTTCGCCGTTGACCTGCCGCTCGATGAGACCGTCGATTCGCCCGAGGGCTTCGGCCGGGTCGAAGTGAGCCACATCGGCCTGAACGACCAGGTCGTCGAGGGACTGCGCTGCCTCGACATCCCGGCGTTCTCCGTTCAGTTCCACCCTGAGGCCGCATCCGGCCCGCACGACGCCGCACCGCTCTTCGATCGCTTCCGCGACATGGTGCTCGAAGCGTCCGCCAAGAAGTCCGAGAAGTAGTAGGAGCCCTCACAAATGCCAAAGCGCTCAGATATCAACAGCGTCCTCGTCATCGGTTCCGGCCCGATCGTGATCGGTCAGGCGGCGGAGTTCGACTACTCCGGTACACAGGCCTGCCGCGTGCTCCGCGAGGACGGCGTGAGAGTGATCCTCGTGAACTCGAACCCGGCGACGATCATGACCGACCCGGACTTCGCGGACGCAACCTACGTCGAGCCGATCACCCCCGAGGCAATCGAGGCGATCATCGTCAAGGAAAAGCCCGACGCGATTCTCCCGACGCTCGGTGGCCAGACCGCGCTGAACGCCGCGATGAAGCTCGATGAGCTCGGAATCCTCGACAAGTACGGCGTCGAGCTCATCGGTGCGAAGGTGGATGCGATCCGCCGCGGCGAGGACCGCCAGGAGTTCAAGGAAGTCGTCGAGAAGTGCGGTGCCGAGTCGGCACGCTCGTTCATAGCGAAGACCCCCGAAGAGGCGAAGATATACGCGGCCGAGCTCGGCTACCCGCTGGTCGTCCGCCCGTCGTTCACGATGGGTGGCCTCGGCTCGGGCTTCGCCTACACCGAGGAAGAGCTCCTGCGCATCGTCGAAGACGGGCTGCTCTCCTCGCCGACGAGCGAGGTCTTGCTCGAGGAATCCATCCTCGGGTGGAAGGAATATGAGCTCGAGCTCATGCGCGACAACTCCGACAACACGGTAGTGATCTGCTCGATCGAGAACGTTGACCCGGTTGGTGTCCACACCGGCGACTCGATCACTGTCGCGCCAGCACTCACGCTGACCGACGTCGAGTACCAGAACCTCCGCGACATCGGTATCGCGATCATCCGCGAGGTCGGCGTCGACACCGGTGGCTGCAACATCCAGTTCGCCGTCAACCCCGAGAACGGTCGCGTCATCGTCATCGAGATGAACCCCCGTGTCTCGCGCTCCTCGGCGCTTGCCTCGAAGGCAACGGGCTTCCCGATCGCGAAGATGGCCGCGAAGCTCGCGCTCGGTTACCGACTCGACGAGATCTCGAACGACATCACGAAGGTCACCCCGGCGAGCTTCGAGCCTTCGATCGACTACACCGTCGTCAAGGTGCCGCGCTTCAACTTCGAGAAGTTCCCCGCCGCCGACCCGGTGCTCACCACGACCATGAAGTCGGTCGGCGAGGCGATGGCCCTCGGCCGCAACTTCACCACGGCGCTGCAGAAGGCACTGCGCTCGCTCGAAAAGCGCGGCTCGTCGTTCACCTGGGTCGACAACGGCCGCTCGGTCGACGACCTGCTCGAGACGATGAAAATCCCGACCGACGGCCGCATCATCGAGGTGCAGCAGGCGCTCTGGAAGGGCGCGACGGTCGAGCAGGTCTTCGAATCGACCAAGATTGACCCCTGGTTCCTCGACCAGATCGTCCTGATCAACGAGGTCGCTGACCTCATCAAGGACGCCGAGGGACTAGACGCGACGACGCTTCGCGTCGCGAAGGGTCACGGCTTCTCGGATGCGCAGATCGCCGAGCTTCGCGGCCTCGAAGAGGGCGAGGTGCGGGCGATCCGTCGCAACGCGGGCGTACGCCCCGTCTACAAGACGGTCGACACCTGCGCGGGCGAGTTCCCGGCCTTCACGCCGTATCACTACTCGAGCTACGACCAGGAGACTGAGGTCGAGGCATCGGATCGCCAGAAGATCATCATTCTCGGTGCGGGACCGAACCGCATCGGCCAGGGCATCGAGTTCGACTACTCGTGCGTGCACGCATCCTTCGCGCTGTCGGACGCCGGTTTCGAGACGATCATGATCAACTGCAACCCCGAGACCGTGTCAACCGACTACGACACCTCGGACCGCCTCTACTTCGAGCCGCTCACGCTCGAGGACGTGCTCGAGGTCGTCGACGTCGAGCGCGCGAACGGCGAGCTGCTCGGCGTGGTCGTGCAGCTCGGTGGCCAGACCGCTCTTGGCCTCGCAAAGGGCCTGGAAGCCGCTGGCGTACCGATTCTCGGCACGAGCCCGAGCGCGATTGACCTCGCTGAGGAACGCGGGCTCTTCTCGAAGATCCTCGATAACGCGGGGCTTGCCGCGCCTGCGAACGGCACCGCGACCGACCGCGACAGCGCCCAAGAGATCGCCGAGAGGATCGGCTTCCCCGTGCTCGTCCGTCCTAGCTTCGTGCTCGGTGGCCGCGGTATGGAAATCGTCTTCGACTCGGCCCAGCTCGACGACTACTTCGTCCGCAGCGAGGGCGAGGTCATCATCAACGCGACTCACCCGCTGCTCGTCGACCGCTTCCTCGACGACGCGACCGAGATCGACGTGGATGCGATCTACGACGGCACCGATCTCTACATCGGCGGCATCATGGAGCACATCGAGGAGGCGGGTATCCACTCGGGCGACTCCGCGTGCACCCTGCCTGCGATCACGCTCTCGAACAAGGTGCTCGGTGAGGTGCGCGAGGCGACCCGCAAGATCGCCGAGGGTATCGGCGTCAAGGGCCTACTCAACGTCCAGTTCGCGATTGGCGCGGGCCGCCTCTACGTGCTCGAGGCGAACCCGCGCGCATCCCGCACCGTGCCGTTCGTGTCGAAGGCGCTCGGCGTCCAGCTCGCCAAGGCCGCAAGCCGCGTGATGGCGGGTGCGAGCATCGCGGAACTCCGTGGCGAAGGTATGCTGCCCGCGACCGGTGATGGCACGATCCAGCCGCTCGACTCGCCGGTCGCGGTCAAGGAAGCGGTCCTGCCCTTCAAGCGCTTCCGCACGAAGGACGGCTCGATCGTCGACACGCTGCTGTCGCCCGAGATGCGCTCGACCGGCGAGGTTATGGGCATTGACCGCGACTTCCCGCGCGCATTTGCGAAGAGCCAGCTCGCCGCATACGGCGGACTTCCCACTTCGGGCAACGTCTTTGTCTCGGTCAACGACCGCGACAAGCGCGTCATTGTCGCGCCGGTATTGCGCCTGGCCGAACTCGGCTTCAAGATCTTCGCGACCGAGGGCACCGCACTCGTGCTCGCACGCCACGGGGTCTCGGCCGAGCTGGTCGCTAAGTTCACCTTTGAGGGTGACGAAGGGTTTACCGCGACCGCGAATACTGACGGTGAAGGAACCGAGCACAAAAACATCGTGGACATGATTCACAGCGGGGAGATCGACATGGTCGTGAACACGCCGTCATCCGGCGGCTCCTCTCGTGGTGATGGCTACGAGATCCGGACCGCCACAGTGGCGGCCGACCTGCCTATCTTCACGACGATGTCTGAGCTGCAGGCAGCGGTTGCGTCGTTTGAGGCAATGCAGGGAGACTTCACGGTTACTTCGCTCCAGGAATACCACGCCCAACGGAAGGCAAGCGCGTGACATTTGCAGGTGCTCCATTTAGCGATCGCTCCTTCGGAGATCGACTCGCCGACACGATGACCGAGTACGGCCACCTCTGTGTCGGGATTGACCCCCACACCTACCTGCTCGAGAAGTGGGGCCTACCGGTTTCGGCGGTAGGCGCCCACGAATTCGGGTTGCGCATCGTCGAGAAGCTCAAGGGACGGGTGGGCATCGTCAAGCCGCAGGTCGCGTTCTACGAGCGGTTCGGCGCATCGGGCTTCAAGGTGCTTGAGGATGTGTTCGAAGCGGCTCGCGCGGCTGGTCTCATCGTCATCGCCGATGTCAAACGCGGGGACGTAGGGTCGACCCTCGAGGCATACTCCGAGGCGTGGCTCACGCCCGGGCTGCCGCTCGAGGCGGATGCGATGACGATCAACCCGTACCAGGGATTCGACACGTTCAAGCCGCCGCTCGAGATGACCGAGAAGTACAACAAGGGGCTGTTCATCCTGGCCGCGACGTCGAACCCGGAGTCGGCGTCGGTGCAGACGGCACGCCGCGTACGCGGCTCGCAGGAGGGACGCACCGTTGCGGGCGGTATTGCGGCGCGCGCGGCGCTGTGGAACCGCGAACACTCGGCTGGCCGATCCAAGGGATCGGTTGGCGTGGTGATCGGCGCCACCGTCGACCTCGAACTCCTTGACATCGACGTGGACGACCTGTCGACCGAGCCGGATACGCCCATTCTCGCTCCGGGATTCGGCCACCAGGGTGCCAAATTTGCTGATGTTCGGCGTATTTTCGGCAAGTCGGCCGACAATGTCATTGTCACATCGTCTCGGGGAATGCTCGAAGACGGATTGGACGGCCTCGATCGGGCCATTGACACACAACTCGCGACACTACAGACAGCATTTGAATGAACCAGAAACCGCCACCCGTTGACCGCGTCGCCGCATCTCGTGCGGCGGTCGCGGCTCGACGAGCGCGGGCCGCAGTAAAGGCGAGAATCGCGAGCGGCGCCGCGAGGCCACTTGACGTTCTCGCCGCATCCGAGGACCGCGACAGCGCGGCCTCGACCCTCCGAGTGACTCAGTTCCTCCGCTCCATCCCGCATATTGGGGTGACGAAGACAGACCGCATCCTGACCGACCTCGGGATCGCACCGGTCAAGCGACTGGGGGGACTCGGGCGCAACCAGCGCACGCGCCTCGCGGAGTTTCTGGACCAATGGGAGAAGTCTTCGCCCGACGCCCCGCGCGTGGTCGTGCTCGCGGGGCCCACGGCCGTGGGCAAGGGCACGGTATCGCGCTACATCCGCGAGAACTACCCCCAAGTACACATCTCGGTGTCGGCGACCACTCGGAAGCCCCGCCCCGGCGAGGTTGAGGGCCGGGACTATTACTTCGTCGACGACAAGGAATTTGACCGGATGATCGACGAGGGCGAGCTGCTCGAGTACGCCACGGTGCACAATTCCTACCGCTACGGAACGCCGCGCGGACCGATCCTGGAGAAGCTCGCCGAGAGCCAGCCGGTGCTCCTCGAGATTGACATCCAGGGCGCTCGACAGGTGAAGGAACAAATGCCAGAGGCTAGAATGGTGTTTCTGTTGCCTCCGAGCTGGGATGAGTTGGTAAATCGACTCGTCGGCCGAGGCACCGAGTCTCCCGAAGAACAGGAGCGCCGCCTCCAGACCGCCAAGGTCGAGCTGGCCGCGCAGGATGAGTTTGACGCTCGCGTCGTGAACGATTCCGTTCCGCAGGCTGCGCAGCAACTGGTGCACCTGATGGGATTCAGACAAGACGTGAATAAGCGAGAGGAATCAGCATGATTGACAAGCCCAAGGGCATCATTGACCCGCCCCTGGACGACCTACTCGAGAAGGTCGAAAACAAGTACCAGCTCGTAATTTTTGCGTCGAAGCGTGCGCGGCAGATCAACGACTACTACACCGACCTGCAGGACGGTGCGATCTACAACAACGTGGGCCCGCTCGTGGACTCCAACGTTGACGACAAGCCGCTCTCGATCGCGCTGCGCGAGATTAACGACAACAAGCTCGTCATGCGCGAGCCGCAGGAAGAGGCGATTATCCTCGACGATGATGCGTCGGAAGACCTGCTCGACTTTGGCGAGGACACCGTCAGCCCGACAGAGGCTGAATAACACGCAATGTCGGTAGAAGAAGCGCAGTCGCCTGCGTGGCGCATTGTCGTGGGCGTCACCGGTGGAATAGCGGCGTATAAGGCGGTTTCCGTAATCCGCTCGCTCGTACTCCTCGGTCATCACGTTGACGTCATCGCCACGAAGGAGGCGCTGCGTTTCGTCGGCGCTCCGACGCTCGAGGCGATCAGCCGGAATCCGATTCGCACCGACATCTACGAGAACGTCGCGACGGTCCAACATGTCGCGATTGGGCAGGCCGCGGATGTTATCGCGGTCGTGCCCGCAACGGCGAATACGATCGCGAAGCTTTCGGTTGGGCTTGCGGATGACCTGCTCACCAACACGATTCTGGCCTCGCTCGCACCGGTCGTTGTCGCGCCCGCGATGCACACGGAAATGTGGCAGCATCCCGCGACTCAGGCGAATGTGCACCGGCTGCATGAGCGTGGCGTCACCCTGGTCGGCCCCGACTCTGGCCGGCTGACCGGCAAGGACGAGGGCCCGGGTCGCCTCGCGGAAACCGACGAGATCGTCAACGCGATTCTGGCCGCAGCGCGCCGCGGTGCTCGTGAGCGGCACAACGCCGAGCTCGAGCGCGATCTCGTTGGACGGGACATCCTCGTTACCGCTGGCGGCACCCGCGAGCCGATCGATCCCGTGCGCTTCCTCGGCAATCGTTCCTCGGGCAAGCAGGGCGTGGCCCTCGCGCAGCGCGCGGCCGAACGCGGCGCCGATGTGACTCTGCTCGCGGCAAACATCGAGGTGCCGGTGCCCGACAACGTGCACGTGGTGCGGGTGTCGAGCGCCGAGCAGCTCGCCGCGGCGTGCGCTGAGCTGGCGCCCCGACACGACACGATCATCATGGCCGCAGCCGTTGCGGATTTCCGGCCCGAGCACGTGCAGACCGGCAAGATCAAGAAGGAATCGACGGGGGAGGAACTCACCCTCACCTTCAAGAAGAATCCGGACATCCTGCGCAACATGGTCGCCACGCGCGTTCCCGGTCAGACCATCGTCGGGTTCGCTGCCGAGACCGAGGAAGACGACGCCGCGCGCCTCGAGATCGCCCGCGCGAAGATCAAGCGCAAGGGTTGCGACTATCTCGTCCTCAACCGAGTCGGTTGGGACCACGGATTTGGCCGCGAGGAGACCGAAGTTCAGGTCCTCAACCTCGAAGGCGACGTTGTCCAGGAAGCGGTCGGAGACAAAACGTCGGTGGCCAATGCGATCCTCGACGTAGTGCGGGCGCGCGACTAGTTCGCGGGCGAGCACGCCCCATCACAACAGTCCTCCCACGCGCTGCCGGGCACTTCCCGTCGGCGCGCACTCCTAGGGAAAGTGAGATATCCATGTCCGAACTCCGTCTGTTCACATCAGAGTCCGTCACCGAAGGCCACCCCGACAAGATCTGCGACCAGATCTCCGACGGCATCCTCGATAACCTGCTCGCGCAGGATCCGGATGCCCGCGTTGCGGTTGAGACCTTAGTCACGACCGGGCAGGTGCACGTCGCCGGCGAGATCCGCACCGAGGGCTACGCCGACATCGCGGGCATCGTCCGCAAGGTCATCACCGACATCGGGTACATCTCGAGTGACTTCGGGTTTGATGGCAACCTCTGCGGCGTGTCCGTCTCGGTCGGGGAGCAGTCGGCTGAGATCGCCTCGGGCGTCGAGACGTCGCTCCAGCACCGGGACGAGCTCGACAACGACGCGATCGCCAAGCTCGGCGCTGGTGACCAGGGCATCATGTTCGGCTACGCGAGTGACGAGACGCCGGAGCTCATGCCGCTGCCGATCTGGCTCGCGCACAGGCTCTCCGAGCGGCTCTCCGAGGTGCGCAAGCAGGGCATCCTCGAGTACCTGCGACCCGACGGCAAGACGCAGGTGACCATCGGCTACGAAGGGGATGCGCCGCGCACCGTCGAGACGATCGTGATCTCGACCCAGCACGGCCCGGAGATTTCCCGGGCCCAGCTCGAGGCCGATATCAGGCTCGAGGTCATTGACCACGTCCTCGAGCGCGTGTCGCTCGATGCGAGCTCGCTACGGGTGTTCATCAACCCGGCCGGACCGTTCGTCCTCGGCGGCCCCGCTGCCGATGCCGGGCTCACCGGCCGAAAGATCATCGTCGACACGTACGGCGGCATGGCCCGTCACGGTGGCGGCGCGTTCTCGGGCAAGGACCCGTCGAAAGTCGACCGCTCGGCGGCGTACGCGATGCGCTGGGTCGCCAAGAACGTGGTCGCGGCGGGCTTCGCAAAGCGCGTCGAGTTCCAGGTGGCCTATGCGATCGGTTCCGCGGAGCCCGTCGGGCTGTACTGCGAGACGTTCGAGACGCACACGATCGACCCCGAGCAGATCATCGCCGCGGTCAAACAGGTCTTCGACCTGCGTCCGGGCGCGATCATCCGCGACCTCGACCTCAATCGGCCGATCTATTCGCTCACGTCGGCCTATGGTCACTTCGGCCGCGAGCTGCCGGAATTCACGTGGGAGCGCACCGACCGGGTCGAGGCGCTGCGCGCGGCAGTCCAGTAACGATGTCCGGCGAGTCGGTAGCGGCCGGGCTCGGCACGCCGCCTGAACCGTCGAGCGAGCACCGCATCGCCAAGGTGGTGCTCGACTCGCCGCTGCCGCAGCTCGACCGCATCTTTGAGTACGAGATCCCACCAATCCTGCGCGGCAGTGTCGAGGCAGGGATGCGCGTCAAGGCACCCCTGCGAAGTGGCGGCCGGATCGTTCGCGGCTATGTGCTCGGCACGAGCGAGCATCCCGAATACTCCGGTCGGCTCGCGACGCTCGACGCCCTCGAATCGCCTGCCCGCGTGCTGACGCCAGCGATTGCCGAGCTCGCCCGAGCTGTGGCCGATCGCCAGGCGGGCACGATGTCCGACGTCTTAAGGCTTGCGATTCCGGCCCGGTCGGTGAAACTCGAGACCGAGTGGCTAGCGGATGCCGAGGGCGAGCGCGCGGCCCGGGCGGAGCATCCCGAACCGCTCACCGACACGGCCTCGACGCTCGCGGCCGCCTATGGCGACGCGGCCGCGGAACTCGCCGTGGGGAACGCGGGTAATCGCGCCGCGTTACGCGTCGCGACCGGCGTTATCGAGGGCGTCCCGCGCCCGCTCGTGACGATCGCCGACATCGCGGGGGAGACCCTCGCGACTGGGAAATCGGTGCTGATATTGCTGCCCGATTTTCGCGATCTCGACCTCGCGCTGCGGCCGCTGAACGAACGCGTGCCGGCCTCGCGCATCCGGCTCTTCGACGGCCGACTCAAGCCGAAGCCGCGCTACGACGAGTTCCTGCGCGCCCTCGAACCCGTGCCGCAAGTGATTATCGGAAACCGCGCCGCCGTCTACGCTCCGGCTCACGACCTCGGGCTCATCGTGGTGTGGGAGGACGGCGACGAGTCGTTCCGCGAACCGCACGCGCCATACGCGCACGCGCGCGAGGTCGCGCTCATGCGCAGCCAGTTCGAGGATGCGGGGCTCATTTTCGCGAGCCATTCGCCCTCTCTCGAGGTGCGTCGGCTCGTGCGCACCGGCTGGCTGCGCGAGGTCGGTCTGCGGGTGCCGCACCGGCCGCGGATCATTCCGGCCGTGGCAACGATGAGCGACGATCCGCACGCGCAGGCCGCACGCATCCCGGAGGCCGCGTGGCGTGCGGCCAGGTCGGGTGCGGAAGAGGGCCCGGTACTCATTCAGGTGGGCCGCGCGGGCTATCGCCCGGGCCTCGCGTGTGCGCGCTGCCGGACGCTCGCGCGGTGCTCGAACTGCCAGGGTCCGCTCGGGCAGCGGAGCGCCCACGCCGTGCCGAGCTGCACGGTCTGCGGCCACGTGCACGCCGCGTGGCGGTGCCCCGAGTGCGGTTCGGATCAGCTTCGCGGCACGAGCGTCGGACACGAGCGCACGGCCGAGGAACTCGGCCGGGCGTTTCCGGGCGTCAAGGTGCTTGTCGCGGACGGTGAGAAGCGGCTTGTGGACGTTCCCGACGAGCGCGCGCTGGTGATTTCGACGCGGGGTGCGGAGCCGGTTGCCGAGCGGGGCTATCGCGCGGTGCTGCTCCTCGATACCGAGGGGGCACTCGCGCGCGAGTCGCTCGACGCGGTCGTGTCGGCGCTGCAGGCGTGGTCGAATGCGGCCGCGCTGGCCGCCGATGGCGCCCCCGTCATCGTGACCGGCGCCGCATCCGCGCCACTCGAGGCTCTGCGCGACTGGCAGCAGCAGCGGTTCGTGGACTTCGAACTCGACGAGCGGCTCGCCCTCGAGTTCCCGCCCGCGGTACGTATCGGCACGATTCGCGGCAGCGAGGACGAGGTCGACGGCGCGCTTCGCCGACTGCAGGATCTCGCCATCGAGGGATTGCACGTACTCGGTCCCGTCCCGGACGAGGAGGATGCGAACCTCCAGCGCGCGGTCATACGTTTCCCGTATCGGGTCGGCGCGGAGGTCGCGGCTGCGCTCAAGAGCGAGCTGGTCTCGCGGGCGGCGGCCTCGAAACGCCGGAGCGCCGGGCGGCCGGTGCACGCATCCACACTGCGCGTGAAGCTCGACGCGAGCGACGTGTTCTAGCGCCGCGTACCATCATTTCAATCCAGGAGGTTTCATGCGTATCGCGTTTGCCGGTACCCCCGATGCGGCGGTGCCAACGCTCGAGGAGCTCGTCGAGGCTGGCCACGAACTCGTGGCCGTCATTACTCGAGAGGATGCGCCGGTCGGCCGGAAGCGCCGACTCACGCCGTCTGCGGTGGGGGCTCGGGCGCAGGCGCTTGGCCTCCCCATCATCAAGGCGAATCGCATCGACGACGCGGTGATGGCCGAGATTAGCGCGCTCGAGCCCGAGCTCGGAGTGGTCGTCGCATACGGCGGGCTCATCCGCGAGCCGCTCCTTTCTGCGCCGAAGCACGGGTGGATCAACCTGCACTTCTCGCTCCTGCCGAAGTGGCGTGGCGCCGCACCCGTGCAGCGCGCGGTGATGGCGGGGGATTCAGAGACCGGCGTCGCGGTGTTTCAGCTCGAGGCTGGCCTCGACACGGGACCGACGTTCGTGAACCGTCCCGTCGCGATCGAGGCTCACGAAACCGCGGGCGACCTCCTCGAGCGGCTCTCGACACTTGGGGTCGCGGACGTCGTCGCGACCGTGGCGGGGATCGCCGACGGGAGCGCGGTTGCCTCGCCGCAGCAGGGAGAGCCGAGCCACGCCGCGAAGCTCGAGACTGCCGACGGCGTCATCGATTGGCAGCAGGATGCGAAAGCCCTCGACGCGCAGATTCGTGGCGTGACGCCAGATCCGGGCGCTTCGACGACGTGGCATGGCGAACGGTTTAAGATTCACCGAGTTGCGCCTGGACCGGACGCCTCACTCGAACCCGGGGCTGTTGCCCTGCAAGAGAAGCGAGTGCTCGTCGGTGCTGGCGCTGGCACCCTCGAGTTGGTCGAAGTACAGCCCGCCGGCAAGCGCGCCATGGCCGCGGGGGACTGGTTCCGTGGGGTACAGGAAGACGAGGTGCGTTTCGGATGAGCGAGCAACGAGACGGAGTCAACCGCACGCATGGCGGGCGCGGCAAGCGATCGGGAGGGCAGCGACGCCAGGCCAGGCCCACGAAACCGGGCGCGAGGGACGTCGCGCTCGACGTGCTGCTCGCCGTCGCGGAGGACGACGCATACTCGAACCTGCTGCTGCCACACCGCATTCGCGAGGCACGACTGAGCCACGAGGATGCCGGGCTCGCGACCGAGCTGACCTATGGCACCCTGCGGCGATCGGGCTACTACGACGCGATCATCGAGATGGTCGCAAAGCGGCCGATCGACGAGGTCGATACGCTTGCGCGCGCGGCTCTCCAGCTCGGCGCGCACCAGCTGCTCGCGACGCGCGTTGCCACGCACGCGGCCGTCAACGAGACGGTGAGCGCGGTCCGGCGCCGTGCCGGGCAGGGCCCGAGCGGATTCGTGAATGCAAACCTGCGGCGCATCTCCGAGGCGGATGCGCAGACCTGGCACGAGCGCGTCGCCGACAGCGCGAACGACGAGCTTGAGCGGCTCGCGCTCGTCGAGTCCCATCCGCTGTGGATTGTGCGTGCCCTGCGCGAGGCCCTCGCTCTCGAGCACCGCGAGGCCGAGCTCGAGGAGACCCTGCGCGCGAACAACGAGTCGCCTCACGTGCAGCTCGCCGCTCTCCCGGAGCTAGCCGAGCGCGAGGCGGTCATCGCCGCGCATCCTGAACTGCTCGAGCCCGAGCCCGCCTCGCCCGTGGCGATGCGACTTTCGGGCGGCGACCCGAGCGATCTCGAAGAGGTGCGTTCCGGACGCGTGCGGGTGCAGGACGCGGGCTCGCAGCTCGTCGCGCTTGCGCTTAGCCGCGTGGAGCCTCTGCGCGCGGGGGAGCGCATTCTCGACCTGTGCGCGGGCCCCGGCGGTAAGTCCGCGCTCCTCGCAGCCGAAGTACTGGCGGCCGGCGCCAAATTTCAGGCGAACGAGGTCGTGCCCGCGCGCGCCGACCTCGTGCGCAAGGCCCTGCGTGCCGTCGCCGACGGGGATGCGCTGAGCGTCACCGAACTCGATGGTCGCGAATACGCGAACCAGCCGGATGCCTACGACCGTATCCTCGTCGACGCACCCTGCACGGGGCTCGGCGCGCTTCGCCGACGCCCGGAGGCGCGCTGGCGGAAGCAGCTCTCGGATGTCGCCGACCTCAGCGCACTCCAGGAGGAGCTTCTCGATGCCGCCGTCACGGCGGTGAAGCCCGGCGGAATCGTGGCCTACGTGACCTGCTCACCGCATCCCGCCGAGACGGTCGGCATCGTGCGCCGCGCCGCACGTGCCGGCGGCCTCGACGTGCTTGACGCGACTGCGATCTACCGCGATCTCGCTCCCGACCTCGACATCACTGGGATCTCCGTCGGCGACGGCAATGCCGTGCAGTTGTGGCCGCATCGCCACGGCACCGACGCGATGTTCCTCACGCTCCTGCGAAAGACCGACTAGAAAGCTCACGTATGACTGCCGCACGCATCAACCCATCGATTCTCGCCGCCGACTTCGCCAACTTTGAGCGCGAGCTCGGCCGCATCAGCACGGCGGACGCCGCCCACGTCGACATCATGGACAACCACTTCGTCCCGAACCTCACGTTCGGCCAGCCGATGGTCGAGCGACTGCAGGCGGTCTCGCCGATTCCGCTTGACCTGCACCTCATGATTCAGGATCCGGACCGCTGGGCACCGCAGTTCGCCGAGATGGGGGTGTTCTCGGTGACGTTCCACCTCGAGGCGGCGACCGCACCGGCGACACTTGCCCGGCGCATCCGCGAGCGAGGCGCGCGTGCGGGCGTTGCCCTGCGCCCGGGCACGCCTTTCAATCAGATCGAGGAGCTGCTCGAACACTTCGATCAGCTGCTCATCATGACCGTTGAGCCGGGGTTCGGTGGTCAGAAGTTCATGCCGGAGACCATGCCGAAGCTCCGCCAGGCGCGCGAGTGGGCGCGCAAGCACGACTCCGAGATCTGGCTGCAGGTGGACGGCGGCGTCTCCGCAGACACGATCGGTATGGCCGTGGAGGCCGGGGCCGACACGTTCGTGGCAGGTTCCGCGGTTTTCCGCGGGGAGCCCGCCGATGAGATCGCGAAGCTGCGCGGGCTCGCGGCGCAGCATCAGCACTGAATCGGTCGGATGGCGGCACGCACTATGCTGGACGGGTGAAGACCTTCGAATCACTGTTTGCAGAACTCTCTGACAAGGCGGCTACCCGCCCAGCCGGATCCGGCACCGTCGAGGAGCTCGATCGCGGCGTCCATTTCATTGGCAAGAAGCTCGTCGAGGAGGCCGCCGAGACGTGGATGGCCGCCGAGTACGAGACCGATGAGGAATGCCAAGAAGAGATGGCGCAGCTGCTCTACCATCTGCAGGTCATGATGATCGCCAAGGGCTACACCCTCGAAGACGTCTACAAGCACCTGTAGATCGCCGCACGCGCAATTCGCCGCAACCCCGGCAACCAAGATTTTCAGTTCATCCCCGAACACCACAAAGGGAACTAATGCTTCGCATCGCAGTGCCAAACAAGGGCATGCTTTCTGAGACGGCCAACGAAATGCTGGTCGAGGCGGGCTATCGTGGCCGCCGAAACGACCGCGAACTCGTCGCGCTCGACCCCGACAACGGCGTCGAGTTCTTCTACATTCGTCCGCGTGACATCGCGACCTACGTCGGCGAGGGTGTCCTCGACATCGGCATCACCGGCCGCGACATGCTGCTCGACTCCGAGTCGAAGGCGCAGGAAATCCGCGCGCTCGACTTCGGCGACTCCACCTTCCGGTTCGCGGGCCCTCCGGGTGCCTTCAAGGAGGTCTCGGACCTCAACGGCAAGCGCGTCGCGACGAGCTACACCGGACTCTTATCGCAGTACTTCAGCGAGCACGGCGTCGACGCCGAGCTCGTCAAGCTCGACGGCGCCGTGGAGTCTTCCATCCAGCTCGGTGTGGCGGATGCGGTGGCCGACGTCGTTTCGACCGGCAACACGCTTCGTCAGGCGGGCCTCGAAATCTTTGGCCCGGCCATCCTTGAGTCGACGGCGATCCTCATCTCGACCCCCGAGAAGGTCGGCGCGGCCAAGACGCTCATCCAACGGCTCGAGGGCGTGCTCGTCGCCCGCCGCTACAGCATCATGGACTACGACATCCCGACCGACCAGCTGGAGCGGGCGATGGAAATCACCCCCGGTTTCCAGTCGCCGACGGTGTCGCCGCTGCACGACGAAAACTGGGTCGCGGTGCGCTCGCTTGTGCCGCAGAGCGACCTCAACGGCACGATGGACCGGCTGTCGGCGATCGGCGCCCGCGCGATTCTCGTGACGGCGCTGCAAGCCGCGCGGATGTGAGCGCGATGACGGACAAGTCTTCCCTCGCCGTCCGCGTCATTCCCTGCCTCGATGTGGCCGATGGCCGCGTCGTCAAGGGCGTGAACTTCCTGAACCTTCGCGATGCGGGTGACCCGGTCGAGCTCGCCGCCAAGTACGCGGCCGACGGCGCCGACGAGATCACCTTCCTCGATGTCACGGCAACGAGCGACAACCGCGCGACGACCTATGACCTCGTCACCCGCACCGCGGAGCAGGTGTTCGTGCCGCTCACGGTTGGTGGCGGCGTCCGCTCGGTCGAGAACGTGACGAAGCTCCTCGCCTCGGGCGCGGACAAGGTCGGCGTCAACTCCGCCGCGATCGCGCGGCCCGAGCTGATCGACGAGATCGCGCAGAAGTTCGGCGCGCAGGTGCTCGTGCTCTCGCTCGACATCAAGCGCTCCGAGCGGATGCCGTCGGGCTTCGTCGTGACGACGCACGGCGGGCGCAAGGAATCGGATCTCGACGCGATCGAGTGGGCTCGCGAGGTGTGCGAGCGTGGCGCGGGCGAACTACTCGTGAACTCGATGGATGCGGACGGCACGAAGGACGGCTATGACCTCGAACTCACGCGGCTCGTGCGCGAGGTCGCCTCGGTGCCCGTGATCGCATCCGGTGGCGCCGGCGCGATTGCGGACTTCGCCCCGGCGATCGAGGCGGGTGCGGATGCGGTGCTCGCCGCGAGCGTGTTCCACTACGGCGAGATGACGGTCTCCGACGTCAAGCAAGCGCTCTTCGAGGCGGGCATGCCCGTGCGGATGGGGGCGCGAAATGCGTAGCGTCACGGCGCTCGAGCCCGCCGAAATCGACGAGATCGTCGGCGCGCTGACGTTCGACGACCGCGGACTCATCGCCGCGATCGCCAAGCAGTGGGACACCGGCGAGGTGCTGATGCTGGCGTGGATGAACGAGGATTCCGTGCGCGAAACGCTCGCGACGCGCCGGGCGGTCTACTGGTCCCGCTCGCGGGGCGAGCTGTGGCGCAAGGGGGACACCTCGGGCCACACGCAAACGGTGATGAGCTTCCAGGCCGACTGCGACGCGGACACGATCCTCCTCGGCGTGGACCAGGTCGGCGCCGCGTGCCACCTGAACACGCGCACGTGCTGGGATTCCGACCCTCTCGCGGTGGCCTTCGCCGAACCCACGGCAGAGGAATCACTTGACCGCTAAGCGACTCAAGCAGCTGTGCATCCTCGGTACCCTGCTCGCTGCGGGACTCGCGATGCTCACCCTCACCCAGCCATGGGCGGCGCTTTCGCTGCACACGAGCGAGTTCGAGCGCGACTTCACACACTCGGGTGGCGACGCGGGGACTGCGATCATGGGCCTCGCGATCGCTGGCCTCGCCGCCGGGGGTGCCCTCGCGATCGCGGGTCGATTTTTCCGCTACGTGATCGCGATCCTCGTCGTGATCCTCGGGGTTGGCATCACGATCGCGGCGGCCGTCGGGATGGGCGACCCCGCCCTTGGCTTCTATCCCGAGGTGCGGCAGTTCAGCGGCATCACCGACGCCGCTGGCGTGCGCGAGATCGTCAACCAGGGCACGATGACCACGACCGGCTGGCCCGTCGTGGCCGTTGTCGCGGGCATCCTCCTCACCCTGGCGGCCGTCGCGACGATTGTCACGGCTCGCCACTGGCCCGAAAGCTCGCGGAAATACAGCCGCACGAGGTTGGTGGCCGAGGACGGCACCACCGTGATTCCCGAAGACGATCGGGTGTCGCAGTGGGATGCGCTGTCCGCCGGAGACGACCCGACCGACGGTGACGAGCCGGGCGAGCACGACGACCCGCGCGAAACGACAGCAGAAGGTAAATAGGCCGGTAGACTAGAGCGGTACATCCGCCGAGTAAGGAGTCATGGCATGTCAGACAAGCAGGTTGTCCTGTCCCGTTACCACGTCGAGGATGAGGGCAATTCCGTTGCCGGGTGGATCGGAGTCGCAGTAATGGTCATCGGCGCCATCGTCGGCACGATCGGACTCTTCATCGCGAACGACGTCGTCACCTGGGTCGGTGTCGGGCTCCTCGTTCTCGGCGCAATCCTTTGGCCCATCCTCAAGGCAGCTGGCCTCGGCCCGAAGGGCCACGGTCAGTAAGGATGCTCGACGACCTATTACAGGGGTCGCTGGAGGATGCAGCTCGCCGCCGAGCCGAGGCACCAACCGTAGAGGTTGAGCGGCTCGCGCTCGCGCAGGCGCCGGCACTCGATGCCGTGGCCGCGCTGTCGCGCGGTGAACAGGTCAATATCATCGCCGAGGTGAAGCGCGCGAGCCCCTCGCGCGGTCGCCTGGCGAACATCCCCGACCCCGCGGCGCTCGCCTCGCTCTATGAGTGCGGCGGCGCTGCCGCAATAAGCGTGCTTACCGAGGAGCGCAAGTTCCTCGGCTCGCTCGACGACCTTCGCGCGGTTCGCGAGGCTGTCTCCATCCCGGTGCTCCGCAAGGAGTTCATCGGGGAGGAGTACCAGATCCTCGAAGCACGCGCGGCTGGCGCCGACCTCATCCTGCTGATCGTCGCGAGCCTCGAGCAGCCGCTGCTTGCCAGGCTCAAGACCTTCGCCGAGCAGCTCGGGATGACCGTGCTCGTCGAGGCCCACACGCGCGAAGAGTTCCAGCGGGGTCTCGACGTCGACGCTAAGGTGCTTGGCGTGAACGCGCGCGACCTCAAGACGTTCGAGATGCATCCCGAACTCTTCGGCGAACTCGCGCCAGAATATCCAGCGGGCGTCGTCCGCGTCGCCGAATCCGCAGTTCTCAAGCCCGAGCACGTTCGCGCATATCGCGACGCCGGTGCGGACGCGGTGCTTGTCGGCGAAGCCCTCGTGACGGGCGACGATCCCGAAGCAACCATCAAAGAATTTTTGCAGGCATAACGTGACTCATTATCGCAACGCACAGGGTCCCTACTTTGGGGAGTTCGGCGGACGCTTCGTCCCCGAAAGCCTCATTGCCGCGCTCGACCAGCTCGACACCGAGTGGGAAGCGGCGAAGAAGGACCCCGCCTTCGTCGAGGAACTCGACGACCTCCTCAGAAACTACGCCGGCCGCCCGTCGCTGCTCACCGAGGCACCTCGCTTCTCGCAGTACGCCGGTGGCGCGAAGATTTACCTCAAGCGCGAGGACCTCAACCACACCGGCTCGCACAAGATCAACAACGTGCTCGGTCAGGCGCTGCTCACGAAGCGGCTCGGGAAGACGCGCATCATCGCCGAGACCGGCGCGGGACAGCACGGCGTCGCAGCGGCTACTGCCGCGGCGATGTTCGGGTTGGACTGCACGATCTACATGGGCGCAGTCGACATCGAGCGACAGGCGCTCAACGTCGCCCGGATGCGGCTGCTCGGCGCCGAGGTCGTTTCGGTGGCCTCCGGTTCCCGCACGTTGAAGGATGCGATCAACGAGGCATTCCGCGACTGGGTCGCGAACGTGGTCGAGACCAACTACATCTTCGGTACCGCGGCCGGGCCCCACCCGTTTCCGGGCATGGTTCGTGACCTCCAGAAGGTCATCGGTGAGGAATCCCGCGCGCAGATTCTCGAGCAGACCGGCAAGCTGCCGGATGCCGTGGTCGCGTGTGTGGGCGGCGGGTCGAACGCCATCGGCATGTTCGAGGCGTTCCTCGACGATGAATCGGTCGCGCTTTACGGCGTGGAAGCGTACGGTGAGGGTCTGCAGACCGATCGCCACGCCGCGACCATGAACCGCGGCCGCACCGGCGTGCTGCACGGTGCCAAGACCAAGCTGCTGCAGGATGCTGACGGCCAGACTATTGAGTCGCACTCGATCTCGGCGGGGCTCGACTACTCGGGCGTTGGCCCGGCGCACTCGTGGCTGCAGTCGATCGGCCGCGTGGAATATCGCGGCGCGACGGACGCCGACACCATGACCGCGATGCGCCTGCTCTCGCAGTCGGAAGGCATTATTCCCGCGATCGAGTCGGCACACGCGCTTGCGGGCGCGATTGATCTCGGTCGCGAACTCGGACCTGACGCGACGATCATCGTGTCGCTATCGGGCCGAGGCGACAAGGACATGGAGACCGCCATGAACTACTTCAAGCTCGGAGACGCATCGCGCGTCGTAGGTGGTGAACTGTGACGAACGCTGCTTCTCAGGTCGAGACGACGCTCGACCGCATCAAGGGTGAGCGCCGCGGCGCACTCATCGGCTACCTGCCGGTCGGTTTCCCGGACCTCGATACCTCAGTTGAGGCGGCCATCACGATGGCGCGCAACGGCGTGGACATCATTGAGTTCGGCGTGCCGTACTCCGACCCGGTCATGGACGGCCCGGTGATCCAGGCCGCGTGCCAGCAGGCGCTTTCGGCCGGATTCCACGTCGACCAGATCTTCGAGGCGATTCGTCGCGTCCGAGCCGAGGTCGACGTGCCCGTCCTCGTGATGGGCTACTACAACCTCATCCTGCAGCACGGCGTCGAGCAGTTCGCGGCCGACCTCGCGGCGGCCGGGGGAGCCGGTGCGATCACGCCCGATCTCATCCCCGACGAGGCTGGAGAGTGGATCGCCGCGGCCGAGAAGCACAACCTCGACCGCGTCTTCCTCGCCGCGCCGACCTCGAGCGATGAGCGGCTCAAGGCGATCATCGAGTCCTCTCGCGGATTCGTGTACACGGTCTCGACGATGGGTGTCACCGGTGCCCGCCGTGATCTCGACCGTGCTGCACGCGTGCTCGCGGACCGACTCCACGACCTCGGCTGCGAACACGCCTGCGTCGGCATCGGCATCTCGACCGGCGAACAGGTTGGTGCCGTGCTCGATTATGCCGAAGGCGCTATTGTCGGTTCCGCGCTCGTGCGCGCCCTTGCCGAGGGTGGCCTCGAATCGCTCGCTGAAACCACTCGTTCACTCGCAGAAGGCACCAGGAACTAAGAAGTGACTCTCGCTCCCGCGTCCATCCCGTCACCCCCAATCGAATGGTCGTCCTTTACTGTTGGGCCATTCACCTTCCACGTATACGCGTTGATCATCGTCGTCGGCATGATCGTCGCGATGATCTGGACCAATCGACGGATGGTCGCGCGGGGCGCTGAGCCCTGGGTCGTTATCGACATCGTCATCCCGACCGTCATTCTCGGCCTCCTTGGCGCGCGGCTCTACCACGTGTTCACCCATCCGGCAGACTACTTCTATGAGGGCGCCGAGTGGTGGCGAGTGTTCGCGATCTGGGAGGGCGGCAACGCCATCATCGGCGCTCTCATCGGCGGTGCCATCGGTGCCTACTTCGCGTGCCGGTTCAAGGGCATCCGCTTCCTCAGCTTCGCGGATGCGCTGGCTCCCGGCCTCCTGCTCGCGCAGGCGATCGGTCGCCTCGGTAACTGGTTTAACCACGAGCTCTTCGGCTGGCCGACGGATCTGCCGTGGGGCCTCGAGATTCTCTCGACGAACCCTGCCGTTCCGGAGGGTCTGCCCGCGGGCACGCTGTTCCACCCCACCTTCCTGTACGAGCTGCTGTGGAACCTGCTCGGCGTAGCCGTCATCCTCATCCTCGAGCGTATGTTCCGGATGCGCTGGGGCAAGACGATCGCCGTGTACCTCATCTGGTACGGCCTTGGCCGCATGGCGATCGAGTCGATCCGCGTTGACTACTCGGAGGTCATCCTCGGGATGCGCTCGAATGTCTTCGGCGCCCTCGTGATGGTCGTCATCGGTGTCGTCCTCTTCATCGTGCAGACTCGGAAGCACAAGGAGCCTGAGCTCTCGGTCTACGGCGACGGCCACGTCTGGACGGAAACCGAGGCCGAGGACGACAAACAGAAGTCTGTCGAGTCGAAGGCCGACGCAGACGAAGACTCGACCGACGAAGTCCCGAACGACGAAGAGTCAAGCGACGAAGACCCGAAGGGCGACACGCCCGCTGGGGCCGATGATGCGCCGGAGCAGGCTTCGGCCACCAAAGCTACGGACTAGTTCCGTCAATCCGCCGGTAACCCGCGCTTGGCACAATGACAGCGCGGACCTGGAATCGATCTTTGGACCGCAGGTTACCTGCACAGAACGGAGAACCTATCTTGTTGCGACGCGCGAAAATTGTGGCCACACTTGGCCCCGCAGTTTCGAGCCCCGAGGGCATTCGCGGAATTATCCAGGCTGGTGTGAACGTTACCCGTTTCAACATGAGCCACGGCGACCACGAAGTCCACTCCGCCAACTACCAACTTGTCCGTCAGGCGTCTGAGGACCTCGGTGTCCCGATCGCCGTCCTGTGCGACCTCCAGGGCCCCAAGATTCGGCTCGGCCGCTTCGAGGACGGCCCCTACGAGCTCGCCGACGGCGACATCTTCAAGATCACGACCGATGACATCATCGGCAACAAGGACATCGTCGGCACGACCTTCAAAGGCCTGCCCGCGGACGTCCGCCCCGGCGACCCGCTCCTCGTCGACGACGGTCGGGTAGCGCTCCGCGCCATCGAGGTGTCGGACACTACCGTCACCACGCGCGTCGAGGTGGGCGGGCCGGTCTCGAACAACAAGGGCATCAACCTTCCCGGCGTCGCGGTCAACGTTCCGGCGCTCAGCGAGAAGGATGAGGATGACCTGCGCTGGGCGATTCGCACCGGTGCCGACGTCATTGCGCTCTCGTTCGTGCGAAACGCGGAAGACATCCACCGCGTGCACGAGATCATGGACGAAGAAGGCGTTCGCCTTCCCGTAATCGCGAAGATCGAGAAGCCGCAGGCGGTCGACAACCTCGCGGAAATCGTGGATGCATTCGATGGCATCATGGTGGCCCGCGGCGACCTCGGCGTAGAGCTGCCGCTGGAGGCCGTGCCGATCGTGCAGAAGCGCGCGATCGAGCTCGCTCGCCGTCGGGCAAAGCCCGTCATCGTTGCGACGCAGATGCTTGAGTCAATGATCACGAGCCCGCGGCCGACCCGCGCCGAGGCATCCGACTGCGCGAACGCCGTGCTCGATGGCGCTGACGCACTCATGCTCTCGGGCGAGACGAGCGTGGGTCAGTACCCGATCGTCACCGTGGAGACGATGGCCCGCATCATTGAGGCCACCGAGGAACACGGCATCGAGCGGATCGCCCCGCTCGGGACGAAGCCCTTCACCCAGGGCGGCGTCATCACCCTGGCTGCGACCGAGGTCGGCGAGTTCCTCGGGGCCAAGTACTACTGCGTGTTCACCGAGTCGGGCGACTCCGTGCGCCGCATGTCGCGACTGCGTCCGAAGATCCCGATGCTCGGGTTCACCCCGCGCGAGTCGATTCGCCGGCGCATGAACCTGTACTGGGGCGTGCAGTCGATTCTCGTGGAGCGAGTGACGCACACGGATGAGATGTTCATCCAGGTTGATGAGCACCTGCTCGGAAGCGGCAAGGCCAAGCGTGGCGACAAGGTCGTGATCGTCGCTGGTACCCCGCCAGGGGTCCCAGGGTCCACGAACGACCTCCGCGTGCACCGTGTCGGCGACGCTATCGACGCCCTCGCGCCCGCCTACGAGGCGCGACACATGCGGAAGTAACACTTCGAGCATCCACCCGAAATGGCTCTGCCCGCAGCAATCGCTGCGGGCAGAGCCATTTTCCGTGCGGCACTGCTTCGCCGCGTCTAGAGCCTGCCCCGCTTCATGATGACCGCGAGGAACACGACGCCGCCGACGAGCTCAATGATGATCGAGACGACGCCCTGGGCGTAGAAGACGTGGTTCATGATGAAGTAGGCGCCGGTCAGGATCAGGAATCCGAGGCCGAACGCCATCGGGAACACGTATCGATGGTCGTAGGTATTGGCGAACTGATAGGCGAGCGTCGCCACGAGGAATCCGAGGAACGTCATCGGGCCAACCAGCGCGGTCGAAGTCGCCATCAGGATCGTGATGAGCACGAGCGAGCGGATCACGAGCGCCTTGTGGTTGATGCCGAGGCCCACGGCGATATCGTGTCCGAGCGCCACGATGTTGAGCTTGCGGGAGCTCATGTAGAGGAGCGCCCCCGCGACGATCACGAGCGGGATCGCGATCGGAAAGTAGGCCGGATCTGCGTTCTTTACCGAGCCGAACAGACGCGCGGTGAGCAGGTCGAACTCGCTGGGCGTCAGCAGTCGCTGCATGAACGTCGAGATCGACCCGAGGCCGCCGCCGACGATGATGCCTACGAGCAACATGATCTGCATATTGCCGAAGCGGCCGGACAGCAGCCACCCGTAGAGGATGCTTGCGAGCAGGACCATGACGGCCAAGAGCACGAGGAACCTCGGGATGCCGGTGAACGCCACGAGACCGGCCACACCGAAGAGGTAGAGCGCGCCGGTGTTGATCGCGGTGTAGAGCGACTCGAAGCCGAGCAGCGAGGGCGTGATGATGCGGTTATTGGTGATCGTCTGGAACGCCACGGTGGCGGTGGCATGACAGAACGCCACGATCGCCATCGCGATGACGCTCGTGAACCTTCGCTCCGCGATCAGCCAGAACTCGCGCGTGCCGAACGGCATCGGGTTGTCCCAGGCGAGCAGGAGAATCGCGAACGCGAGGGACACGACGACGATGATGGCCATCGTGACCCAGTAGCCGCGCTTGGCCCGAGCATCCTTAAACGGCCCGCGCAGGAGCGCCAGGTTGCCTGCGTTCGGGGCTGGGGTGGTACTCGTCTTAGCCATATCGACGCTGCCTCAGGATCAGAAGGATGAACACGACCGCTCCGAGGATGCCGAGGATGAGCGACACGGGGATCTCGAAGGGCATGATGATGACGCGGCCGATGATGTCGCACACGGTGACAATGCCGATGCCGAGGAGACATACCCAGGGCAGGTTGCTGCGCAGGTTGTCGCCGCGGAACATCGAGATGATGTTCGGGACGATGAGCCCGAGGAATGGCAGGTTGCCGACGATGACGGTCACGACACCCGTCGCGATCGCGACAAGGCCGGTGCCGATCAGGATTATGCGGTTGTAGTTGATGCCGACGTTGGTGGCGACATCCTCGCCGAGCCCTGCGACGGTGAGTCGGTCCGCGAGGATGAAGACCACGAGGACGACGACGGCAACGATCCAGAGGGCCTCGTACTGGCCGCGAATCGCGGACGTGAAGCTGCCCGCAAACCAGATGCCGAGGTTCTGGAGGAGATCGGTCTGCAGCGCGATGAACGTCGAGACCGAGCTGACCACCGCGCCGAGCATGATGCCGACGATCGGCACGATGAGAGATGAGCGAAGCGACACCCGGCGAAGGAACGCAAAGAAGATCATCGTGCCGACGAAGGCGAACACGATGGCGCCCACGGTGCGCGCGAGGAGACTCGGTGCGGGCACGAGGATCATGACCGTGAGGAGGCCAAGGCCGGCCCACTCGGTCGTTCCGGTCGTGGTCGGTTCGACGAACTTGTTCTGCGTGAGGAGCTGCATCACGAGCCCACACATCGACATCGCTGCACCGGCAAGGACGAGCGCAATCGTCCGGGGAATGCGCGTGATGAAGAACATTTCCGCACCGTCCTCCTGCCCGACGACGTCATAGACGCCCACGAAGAGTGAGAGGACGAGCAGCGCCAGCACGACAATCGTGCCGATCAGGAGTTTCCAGTCGAAGAGCCGCTCACGCGCGGCCCTCGGCGGGGATTTTTTGTTGAGGACTGATGTCATAACACCGTTACGGGTAGGGGAGGCGCGCAGGAAGTGGTGGGTTTCGGACCAAGTCCAAGACCCACCACTTCAGCGCGTGAATTGAGGCGAAATTACTTTGCCGCCTCGAATGCGTCGGCCATGCCGTTGTAGATCTCAGTGTAGGTCTGGATCGACTCGTTCGTGTAAGTGTCGGAAGGAACGTAGTAGATGTGGCCGTCCTGGACCGCGGTCACATTCGCGAGTGCGTCGGAGTTCGCGATGACCTCTTCAGCGGGCTGGTAGCCGTCTTCCTGGACGGTGAGTCCCGCATCGCGGTCGAGAACGAGGATCCAATCGGGGTTGGATGCGGCGATCGCCTCGACCGAGATGTCGTCGCCCTGGTGGTCGCTCGAGCTGTCGGACACCTCGAGCGCGGGGGTGAAGTCGAAGATGCTGTAGAGCGGGCCGAAGGTGCGGCCGGAGCCCGGCGCCGAATAGCCGATCTCCCCGCCCGAGACGATGACCGACATGACGGTCTGCGCGGGGTCATAGGCTGCCGTCACGCGGTCGCGCGCAGCCTGGAAGTCGGCGACGAGCTGTTCGGCCTCGGTCTGCTTCCCGAAGATCTCACCGAGGGCGAGCGTCTGGCGCTCGAGTTCGGCGCCGAAGTCCTCGCCCTCGCGCGGCTCGAGATCGATGATCGTCGCGTCGGGAACGAGCTTCGCGATCTCCTCGTCGTGCTCGGTGAAGCGCTGACCGCTGATGATGAGGTCAGGCTGGGCGGCGACGATGAGTTCCAGGTTCGGCTCGCGGTGGTTCCCGATGTTGGCGATGTTCTCATCCGAGGAGTAGGGGACCGTCGTCGGCATGATGTCGAGGGGGGCTGCTGCTACCTCGATGCCCCAGCTGCTCAGGGTCTCAAAGGTGCGGTTGTCGAGGGCGACCACCGTCCCAACGGGGGTCTGGATCTCGTGGCTGCCCGTGTTGTCCCCGATCGTGACGGAACCCGCGGCTTCGGTGCTCGCGGTGTCAGCGGTGGAGGCGCCGGATGCGGAGCAGCCGGCGAGGGCAAGGGCGGAAACTGCGGCGAGAGCGAGAAGCCGGAACTTGGGAGACTTCATGGCGCCTTTCTGTAGGGCGGGTCGACCAGCGGATGCCGTGGTCGGGTTGATTAGGTAAACCTAACCTTAGTGCAAACTTGGCGTGCGGTGGGCATCGCATGCGAAACTGGAGTGTGTATGCCGCACTCGGCGGCGGGGCAGGCGCTCGTGAGGGCGCGCCGAACGAAATTCTGGATGGCCGGCTTGGCTATCAGCGTTGGAGGCAATTTCTCGTGATCACAGTCGAATCGGTGGCAAAGCGGTACGGCGATTCGGTCGTCGTAGACGACGTCTCGCTTGAGATCCCCGCCGGTGGTATCACGTCGATCATTGGGCCCAACGGAGCAGGCAAGTCCACGCTGCTGTCGATTGTGAGCCGCCTTGAGCCGATGAGCGCGGGCGTTGTGACCGTGGATGGCATGGATGTGTCGACTACGAAATCCCCGATCCTGGCAAAGCGACTCGCGATTCTTCGGCAAGAGAACCACCTCACCGTGCGACTTTCGGTGCGCGACCTCGTGGCGTTCGGACGCTTCCCGCATAGTCAGGGTCGGCTAACTAAAGACGACGTCGAGTTCGTCGACAAGGCCCTCGACTACATGGGCCTCACGGAGCTGCAGGATCGGTACATTGATGAGCTTTCCGGCGGCCAGCGGCAGCGCGCGTACGTGGCCATGGTCATCTGTCAGGACACCGACTACGTATTGCTCGACGAGCCGCTAAACAATCTCGACATGAAGCACTCCGTGAACATGATGCAACACCTACGGCGCATCGCGACCGAGCTCGGCAAGACGATCCTGTTCGTTGTGCACGACATCAACTTCGCGTCGGTGTATTCGGACCGAATGATCGCGATGCGTGATGGTCGCGTGATTGTGCAGGGCACGCCCGAGGAGGTCATGGACTCGCGGAAGCTCGCGGCGATCTATGACATGTACATTCCGATTCACGAGATCGAGGGGGAGCGGCTCGGTATTTACTACTGGTCGCCGGCTCTGCCGACCGCGGCGAAGCTGCCCGCGGACTACCGCACGGAGGTGCAGGTGCACGTCTCGCCCGATCATCCGGGCGAAGAGGCCGTCCCGAAGACGGTCGCGGAACTCAGCGAGTGAACCGCGCAGCTCATTGAGTGAACTGCGTAGCGGTTCGTATCGAACTGAGCGGAGGCCTATCGATACGGGCCTTTGGCCCTACTCAAGGACCTCAAGCAAGTGTGCCGGCTGTGGGACTCGAACCCACACGCCCTCTCGGACAACGCATTTTGAGTGCGTCGCGTCTACCATTCCGCCAAGCCGGCAAGCTTTCGAGGATTACAGTACAGTAATCTTCTATCGTGACTGAAAACGAATCATCTACTGCTCCCCGTCGGGTCGTCGTTGCTGAAGACGAGTCCCTGATCCGCATCGACATTGTCGAGACCCTCCGTGACAACGGTTTTGAGGTTGTCGGCGAGGCGGGCGACGGCGAAACCGCTGTCGCGCTCGCTCGCGAGCTGCGACCGGATCTGGTGGTGATGGACGTCAAGATGCCGAAGCTCGATGGCATCTCCGCAGCGGCTCAGCTGACCGAGGAGAACATCGCGCCCGTCGTGCTGCTCACCGCCTTTAGCCAGAAGGAGCTCGTCGAACGAGCTACCGAGGCCGGCGCGCTCGCCTATGTCGTGAAGCCGTTTACGCAGAACGACCTGCTCCCGGCGATCGAGATCGCACTTGCCCGCCACCAGCAGATCATCGCGCTCGAGAACGAGGTCGCCGACCTTAGCGAGCGCTTCGAGACCCGCAAGCTCGTTGATCGCGCGAAGGGCCTGCTGACCGACAAGATGGGTCTGAGCGAGCCCGAGGCGTTCCGCTGGATCCAGAAGGCGTCGATGAACCGCCGCCTGACGATGCACGAGGTCGCCCAGGCCGTCATCGACCAGCTCGCTCCTCCCAAGAAGAAGCCAGCGAAGGCCGACGACTAACCCGAGCGCAGCCTGCGCCTGCGCTAGCGGCGAGTGCGGATCATATTCGTGATCCGCACCGTCGAACAGCGCTTACCCGCCTCATTGGCGATCACGATCTCGTGCACCGTGAGGCTTCGCCCAAGATGAAGGGCACGGCATTCCGCCGTGACCCAGCCGCGCGTAGCCGATGCCGTGTGGGTCGCATTGATATCGATCCCCACGGCAGAATTGTTTTTCCCGCCGGTGAGCGTCGCCGCGTGAAGGGCTGCGGATACAGACCCGAGGCTCTCGCCGAGCACGCAGTATGCGCCGCCGTGTAGGAACCCGTAAGGCTGCTCGTTTCCGGCTACTGGCATTACGGCCACCGACCGTTCCGGCGACAGCTCGATGAAGAGCACACCCATCTTGGCGCCGAGGTTACCCGCGCCATTACCGTGCGTGACGGTTTCCTGATCAGGCACGACCAACCCGTTAATCACGAGAGGCTCGGCGGGCTCATGCTGGGCGGTGTTGGACGTCATCGTCTGTGGTTCCTCCTGGTGCGTGGCCGGTGCGCATCCTTTCGATGCACACGCAGTGGTGAGTGACCCCGCGTAGGCTAGCGGGGTGACTGAGAATCAGCCAAAGCCTACCCTCATGGTCATTGATGGCCACTCGCTTGCGTTCCGAGCCTTTTTCGCGCTGCCCACGGACAGTTTCGTGAACTCGGAGGGACAGCACACGAACGGAATCCACGGATTCATTTCGATGCTGCTGAGCCTGTTGCGCGACCACAACCCAAGCCACATCGCCGTGGCATTTGACGCGGGCGCGAAGTCTTTCCGCAACCGCGAATACGAGGACTACAAGGGCGGCCGCGACGAAACCCCGCCCGAGTTCAAGGGGCAGATCGAGCTGCTGCAGGAATCGCTCACTGCGATGGGCATCACCTGGATGCAGAAGGACGACTACGAGGCCGACGACATCCTCGCGACCCTCGCCGCCGAGGGCGAGCGCGATGGCTACGACGTGCTGGTGGTGTCGGGCGACCGGGATGCCATCCAACTCGTCAATGACGAGACGACGCTCCTCTACCCGTCGGTGCAGGGTGTCTCGAAGCTGACCCACTACACGCCCGAGACCGTGCACGAAAAGTACGGCGTGTACCCGCAGCAGTACCCCGACCTCGCCGCGATGGTGGGTGAGAAGGCCGATAACCTCCCGGGTATTCCGAAGGTGGGCCCGAAGACGGCGGCGAAGTGGATTGACAAGTACGGTTCGCTCGACGGAGTCCTTGAGCACGAGGACGAGCTCACCGGCAAGGTCGGCGAATCCTTCCGCGAGAACCGCGAGAACGCGATCCGCAACCGCAAACTGAACCGCCTCCTCACCGATGTGGATCTTCCCTATGAGCCCGATGACCTCACGATTCGGCCGATCGATGTGGATGCGGTCCGCGACGTCTTCACGCGCCTCCAGTTCCGGACCCTGCAGGACCGCGTCTTGAAGCTCGCAAGCGAGCGCGACGGCGCCGTCGTGACCACTGACACGTCGAGTGTGCTCGACGACGTCAAGATTCTGGATTCGCTCGCCGGCGGCGACTTGAAGTCGTGGCTCGATCAGGCCGTGGTGGATGCGCCGGAAGGTCTCGGTCTCTCGCTGCAGTTCGTGGAAGGCGAGTTTTCCGAGGCGGGCGTGGCATCGAAATCGGAGGCCGTTCGGGTCGTCGCGGGGGATGACGCGCAGCCATTCCTCGACTGGCTCGCGGGCGAGACCCCGAAGATCACCTTCGAGGGCAAGGAGCTCTACAAGCAGGCGATGCGCGCCGGTGTCGGCTTCGGAGGCGAGATTCTCGACGGCAAGCTCGCCGCGTTCCTCGTTAACCCGACGGGCGTGCCGAAGCGGTTGTCCGAACTCGTGCAGCAGTATCTTGGCGAGACACTTCCCGAGGCAGACCCGAACCAGCTCGTGTCGCTCGAGGACGAGCAAACCAACTTCACCGCATCCGACGCGTGGTTCACTAAGCGCGCGACTGAGGCGGCTTCCGGTCGCCTGCCGGATGTGACGAAGCCCGTCTTCTCCGACATCGAGACGCCGCTACTGCGCATCCTCGGAGACATGGAGCACACGGGTATCGCGACCGATCGCGACCTGCTCAAGGAACTGTCGACCGCCCAGGGCGAGCAGATCGCCAAGTACGAGACCGAGGCGTTCGACGCAGTCGGCGGCGAGCGGTTCAACCTCGGCTCGCCGAAGCAGTTGCAGACGGTGCTGTTCGACCAGCTCGACATGCCGAAGACTCGCCGCACGAAGACGGGGTATTCGACCGACGCGCAGGCGCTCGAGGAGCTCGAGCAAAAGAACCCGCATCCGTTCCTCGGCGCGCTGCGTCACCACCGCGACGCGACCAAGCTCAAGCAGATCATGGACTCGCTGATCAAGGCGATTACCCCTGACGAGCGCATCCACACTACGTATCAGCAGACCGCGGCGGCGACGGGCAGACTCGCGTCGACCGACCCGAACCTGCAGAACATCCCGATCCGCTCCCCAGAGGGGCAGCGCATCCGCGAGGCGTTCGTCACGCACGGCGACTACGTCGAACTGCTCACCGCCGACTACTCGCAGATCGAGATGCGCATCATGGCGCACCTGTCGGGTGACGAATCGCTGATCGACGCGTTCAACCGTCACGAGGACACGCACCGCTTCGTCGGTTCGCAGGTCTTCGGCGTCGAGCCCGAGGATGTGACGCCCGAGATGCGCACGAAGGTCAAGGCAATGTCCTACGGCCTCGTCTACGGGCTGTCGGCGTTCGGCCTCTCGAAGCAGCTCGGCATCTCGCAGGGCGAGGCGAAGGACCTCATGACGCAGTACTTCGAGCGCTTCGGCAAGGTGCGCGATTACCTTCGCGACTCGGTCGCGAGGGCCAAAGAAGACGGCTACACGGAGACGATCTTTGGGCGCCGCCGGCCGTTCCCCGATCTCAACTCAACGAACCGCGTCGCCCGGCAGAATGCCGAGCGTGCGGCGCTTAATGCGCCGATTCAGGGGTCGGCTGCGGACATCATCAAGCTCGCGATGATCAAGGTCGACGACAGGATGCGCGAGGCTGAGATGCGGTCGCGGATGCTGCTCCAGGTGCACGACGAACTCGTGTTCGAGGTCGTCGACGGCGAGTTCGATGACCTCGAAACGCTGGTGCGCGACGCAATGGCGAACGCGGCCGATCTCTCGGTGCCGCTCGACGTTTCTGTCGGTCGCGGCGCGAACTGGCAAACGGCCGGGCACTAACCGCAGCCCGCGAGACGGCGCGCCTGGAGTTGCGGGCCACACAAGGGGAGACCTGCCACCGCGTTAGGTACGGTGGCAGGTCTTTCGCAAGTCCATGACATTGAATGGCCCGTACGCGATCGTTCGCGTAGTTGAAATCCACGACAAAGACGTCTGAGGGAGCACAATGACTGTGTATGCAAACCCCGGCACCGATGGTGCCATCATGAACTATCGCTCGCGCTACGAGCACTACATCGGTGGTGGGTGGGTCGCCCCCGTCAAGGGGGAGTATTTCGAGAACGTCACCCCGATCACCGGTCAGGTCTATTGCGAGGTTGGCCGCGGCACTGCCGAGGACATCGAGGCCGCACTCGACGCTGCCCACGCGGCGAAGGAATCTTGGGGCAAGACCTCGGTAGCCGAGCGTGCGATCATCCTGAACAAGATCGCCGACCGGATGGAGGAGAACCTCGAAAAGATCGCCGTCGCCGAGACCTGGGAAAACGGCAAGGCCGTCCGCGAGACGCTCGCCGCCGACATCCCGCTCGCGATCGATCACTTCCGCTACTTCGCTGGCGTGATCCGTGCGCAGGAAGGCACGCTGTCGCAGCTCGATGAGAATACGACGGCGTATCACTTCCATGAGCCGCTCGGCGTCGTGGGCCAGATCATCCCGTGGAACTTCCCGATCCTCATGGCCACGTGGAAGCTCGCGCCGGCCCTCGCCGCCGGTAACTGTGTGGTGCTGAAGCCCGCGGAGCAGACGCCCGCATCCATCCTGTATCTCTTCGAACTCATCGGCGACTTGCTTCCGGCTGGTGTCGTCAACATCGTCAACGGCTTCGGTGTGGAGTGTGGCAAGCCGCTCGCGTCGAACCCGCGCATCGCTAAGATCGCGTTCACCGGCGAGACGACGACGGGCCGCCTCATCATGCAGTACGCCTCGCAGAACATCATTCCCGTCACGCTCGAGCTCGGCGGCAAGTCACCGAATATCTTCTTCGAAGACGTGATGATGCACGACGACGCGTACTGGAACAAGGCCCAGGAGGGCTTCGCGATGTTCGCCCTCAACCAGGGAGAGGTGTGCACGTGCCCGTCACGGTCACTCGTGCAGGCATCGATCTACGACGACTTCATGGATGCGGTCACCGAGCGCACGAAGCGCGTCAAGCAGGGCAACCCGCTCGACACCGAGACGATGATTGGCGCCCAAGCCTCCAACGATCAGCTCGAGAAGATTCTGAGCTATATCGACATCGGCAAGCAGGAGGGCGCGAACGTTCGCCTCGGCGGCTCACGCGCGGAGCTCGGCGGCGAACTCGAAGGCGGCTACTACGTGAACCCGACCATCTTCGAGGGCCAGAACAAAATGCGGATCTTCCAGGAGGAGATCTTCGGACCGGTCGTGTCGGTTGCGAGGTTCACCGATTTCGACGATGCAATCAGCCAGGCCAATGACACGCTCTACGGGCTCGGCGCCGGCGTGTGGTCCCGACTGCAGAACACCGCGTATCGCGCGGGCCGCGCAATCCAGGCGGGCCGCGTATGGGTGAATCAGTACCACACGTATCCCGCGCACTCCGCATTCGGTGGCTACAAGTCCTCGGGTATCGGTCGTGAGAACCACCTCATGATGCTCGAGCACTACCAGAACACGAAGAACCTTCTCGTCAGTTACGACGAGAACCCCGCGGGATTTTACCTGTAGAAGGCTCGCGAGCGCGGTGGATGCGTCGGGTCGCGACGCGATTGCGGGTCGCGACCCGACGCATCCACCGCCAAACCGAAGGAAAACCAATGGTTGAAATAGACAATGCGATGCCCCAGTCGGTAATCGAATCGCGGGCGGCAATCGAGGGGGAGATCAAATCGCGCGTCGCGCTGACTGCCGGCGCGGTGGAGCTCCTGCAAGAACTTGCTGAACGCAATGGCCCGCTCATGTTCCACCAGTCGGGCGGTTGCTGTGACGGCTCTTCGCCGATGTGTTACCCCGCGGGGGAGTTCCTGACGGGTGGCGCGGATGTGCTGCTCGGAACGTTCACGCTGCCGGGCCGAGGCGAGACCGCGGCGAGCGAGCTGGAGTTCTGGATGTCCAAGGAACAGTTCGAGTACTGGCGCCACACGCGACTGCTCGTCGACGTCGTTCCAGGGCGCGGTTCGGGGTTCTCGCTCGAGGGCCCAACGGGGAAGCGATTCCTGATACGTTCGACGCTCATGTCAGATGACGAGGTGCTTTAGCGAAAACGGCACGCTCGACCTAGACAATAGTCAGTGAACTGCCAGGTGAAATGGAGTTCTCATAACTTTTCGGGTAGGGTGGTGACGCACTCTTGTGCGCATTAACTATCCGTATTCCTGGCTAGTGTGCTCCGTCGTTATTCGTCTCGAGCCATTGGCTGGGCCGATTATCCATCCAGCTGGAGCACTAACTACATGACGAACATCACGACCGATTCGGCAACAAAGCAGATCGCCGTCAACGACATCGGCACTGCAGAGGACTTCCTCGCCGCGGTCGAAGAGACGATGAAGTATTTCAACGACGGTGACCTCATCACCGGTACCGTCGTTCGCATCGACCGCGACGAGGTGCTCCTCGACGTAGGTTACAAGACCGAGGGTGTTGTTCCCTCGCGCGAACTCTCTATCAAGCACGACGTCGACCCCAACGAAGTTGTTGAGATCGGCGACGAGGTTGAGGCACTTGTCATCCAGAAGGAAGACAAGGAAGGCCGCCTTCTGCTGTCGAAGAAGCGTGCGCAGTACGAGCGCGCTTGGGGCGATGTGGAGAAGGTCAAGGAAGAGGACGGCGTCGTTACCGGTACCGTCATCGAGGTTGTCAAGGGTGGTCTCATTGTTGACATCGGGCTCCGTGGCTTCCTCCCCGCATCGCTCATCGAGTTGCGTCGCGTTCGCGACCTGACCCCGTACCTGGGTCAGGAGATCGAGGCGAAGATTCTCGAGCTCGACAAGAACCGCAACAACGTCGTGCTCTCGCGCCGTGCGCTCCTCGAACAGACCCAGTCGGAGACCCGCGCAAACTTCCTCAACGACCTCCAGAAGGGTCAGGTTCGGAAGGGTGTCGTTTCGTCGATCGTCAACTTCGGTGCGTTCGTCGACCTCGGCGGCGTTGACGGCCTCGTCCACGTCTCGGAGCTCAGCTGGAAGCACATCGACCACGCCTCCGAGGTTGTCGAGGTTGGCCAGGAAGTTACCGTCGAGGTGCTCGAGGTAGACCTGGACCGCGAGCGCGTTTCGCTCTCGCTCAAGGCAACGCAGGAAGACCCGTGGCAGGTGCTCGCACGCACCCACGCGATCGGTCAGATCGTCCTGGGCAAGGTCACCAAGCTCGTTCCGTTCGGTGCGTTCGTTCGCGTCGTCGACGGCATCGAGGGCCTCGTGCACATCTCGGAGCTCTCGCACCAGCACATCGAGACCGCCGACCAGGTTGTCTCGGTGAACCAGGAGCTCTTCGTCAAGATCATCGACATCGACCTCGAGCGTCGCCGCATCTCGCTCTCGCTGAAGCAGGCGAACGAGGGCGTCGACCCCGATGGCACCGACTTCGACCCCGCCACCTACGGCATGCTCGCCGAGTACGACGAGCAGGGCAACTACAAGTACCCCGAAGGCTTCAACCCGGACACCAACGAGTGGATGGAAGGCTTCGAAGCACAGCGCGAGGCATGGGAGCAGGAGTACGCCCAGGCTCAGACCCGTTGGGAAGCACACAAGGAGCAGGTCCGCACGACCCTCGAGGCCGAGGCGAACGCCCCGGTCGAGGAGACTTCGGCAGCTTCGGGCGCATCGAGCTTCTCGAGCGAGTCGAACGACTCGAGCGGTACCCTCGCTGACGATGAGGCTCTCGCGGCACTGCGCGAGAAGCTCTCGGGCAACTAAGCGAAGCGCGTAGCGCGAATTACGGCGACGGCCGCGTTGGGAGAATCCCGACGCGGCCGTCGCCGTTTCCCATGCTGCGACACGTGCGGACATCCAGCCATCTGCGCGTAGAGGTGAGTAGTCTGGCAGCAAGACACAAACCACTTTCGCGGCGTCGCGGGAGTCTCGGATTGGAGGTACCGAAGTGATCACCATTGCACTAACCGGAGGTATCGCCTCGGGTAAGACGACCATTTCGACACGACTTCGTGAGCTTGGTGCCGTCATCATCGATGCGGATGAGATTGCCCGAAAGGTGGTCGAGCCGGGAGAGCCGGCCCTCGGCAAGATTGCCAAGCGATTCGGCGAGTCGGTCATCAACGCCGACGGCACGCTCGACCGCAAGGCGCTCGCCGATATCGTCTTCAATGACGAGGAAGCGCTCAAATCCCTCAACGAGATCACGCATCCCGAGATCGGGAGGTACACGCAGCGGATGATCGCGGAGGTCAGCGCGGAGGACCCGAACACGATCATCGTGCACGACATCCCGCTGCTGGCCGAGAACCGCACCAACTACGACTACGACTTTATCTGGGTCGCTGACTCACCGGCCGACGTGCGCCGAGAGCGACTCATGGAGGACCGCGGGATGAGCGCGGAGGAAGCGCAGGCGCGGATCGACGCGCAGGTGAGCGACGAGGAGCGGCGCATGATCGCGGATGTGGTGATCGACACCACGCGCGCGATTCCGGAGACCCTCGACCAGGTCGACGAGCTCTTCGCCCGCCTCGACTTGCGGCACAGCAGTAACGAGGATGAGGTGCACTACGACACGGCGCCGATCACGGTCCCGGTCGAAGAACGCAGTATGGACAACTAGGAGCCGCGACAACTAGCGACATCGACAGCTAGTCGTTCGCGGTCGGTCAGGGCGTGAGATCCACCCACGACACGCCCGCGTCACCGAGGGTTCCGCGTCCCTGCGTGAGCGCCGCGACACGATGGGCGACGGTCTCGATCTCCTGCGCCTCGTCGGTTACCGCGAGGCGCAGGATGGCATCCGCGGCTTCGTAATCGGTGCCGATCACCTCGATGTCCGCGGCGCGAAGCTCGTTCTCCCACCGGCCCGCGTCGGCGTGCGGCGCCGGGAGGGTGAGCAGGCGCATCCGCTGCCGGGTACGAAACTCGGCGACACCCAGGGCCTGGGACACCGCATCCGAATAGGCACGCACGAGGCCACCGGCACCGAGCAGCACCCCGCCAAAATAACGCACGACGACGGCGATCGTGTCCGAGAGGTCCGCGGCCGATTCGCCGGGCCGGGTGAAGAGCGTGAGCGCCTCGAGCATCGGGAGCCCGGCCGTGCCGGAGGGCTCGCCGTCGTCGTTTGATCGCTGCACCATGCGGTCGGCACCGATCACGAATGCGGTGCAGTGATGACGCGCGAGGCGATGCTCTGCGCGGACGAGTCCGACGAAATCCCTGGCCTCGGACTCATCCTCGACACGCGAGAGATAACAGATGAATCGCGAGCGCTTGATCTCAATCTCGTGGTCGGCGTCAGCGGCCAAGACTCCGTATCGGGTTGCTCGGGTGACGTCGGACATAGGGGAGAGTGTAGGTGGATGCGCGGCGCAATTCCAACGGGCGAGCAATTCCACGCGCGTGCAATTCCAGCACGATTGCGCTGCCAGCGTCCTAGCCGCCGAAAGCCGCGCATCCCTGCCTAAGCTAGAGCAATGGAACCTACTCGAATCGTCAGGCCGTTCGAGGTCATTAGCGAATACCAGCCGGCGGGTGACCAGCCGCAGGCCATTGCGGAACTCGCGAAGCGCATCAACGCGGGTGAGACCGATGTGGTGCTGCTGGGCGCAACCGGTACGGGCAAATCGGCGACGACGGCGTGGCTGATCGAACAGGTGCAGCGGCCGACGCTCATCATGGCGCACAACAAGACGCTCGCGGCGCAGCTCGCGAACGAGTTCCGGCAGCTCATGCCCAACAACGCCGTCGAATACTTCGTGTCGTACTACGACTACTACCAGCCCGAGGCATACGTGCCGCAGACCGATACCTTCATCGAGAAGGACTCGTCTATCAACGACGAGGTCGAGCGCCTGCGGTATTCCACGACGAACTCACTGCTTTCGCGCCGCGACGTCGTCGTGGTCTCGACGGTGTCCTGCATCTATGGCCTCGGCAAGCCCGAGGAATACTACGACTCGATGCTTGCGCTCCACGTGGGCGACATCATCTCGCGGCAGGACCTCATCCGGAAGTTCGTCGCCATGCAGTATTCGCGTAACGACGTCGCATTCGAGCGTGGCACCTTCCGGGTCAAGGGCGACACGATCGAGATCATTCCGGTCTATGAGGAGCTCGCGGTGCGCATCGAGCTGTTCGGCGATGAGGTCGACGCGATCTCGATGCTGAACCCGCTCACCGGCGAGGTCGTCCGCGAGGCCGACTCGGTCTCTATCTTCCCGTCCTCGCACTATGTGACGAGCCAGGACGTCATGCAGCGCGCCATGGATGACATCCGCGATGAGCTCCGCTGGCGACTCGAGCAGCTGCGCAGCGAAAACAAGCTGCTCGAGGCGCAGCGACTGGAAATGCGCACGACCTTCGACCTCGAGATGATGGAGCAGCTCGGATTCTGCTCGGGCATCGAGAACTATTCGCGCCACCTCGACGGGCGCAAGTCGGGGGAGCCGCCGCACTGTCTGCTCGACTATTTCCCGGACGATTTTCTGCTCGTGATCGACGAATCGCACGTGACCGTGCCGCAGATCGGCGCGATGTACGAGGGTGACGCGTCGCGCAAGCGCACGCTCGTCGACTTCGGATTCCGGCTGCCCTCCGCGCTCGACAACCGACCCCTCACGTGGGACGAGTTCAAGGAGCGCATCGGGCAGGCCGTGTACCTGTCGGCGACACCCGGCAAGTACGAGCTCTCGCAGGCCGACGGCGTGGTGGAGCAGATCATCCGCCCGACCGGTCTCGTCGACCCGAAGATTGTCGTGAAGCCCTCGAAGGGGCAGATCGACGACCTCCTCGAGGAGGTGCAGGCACGGGTAGAAAAGAATGAGCGCGTGCTTGTCACGACGCTCACGAAGCGCATGGCCGAGGACCTCACCGACTTCCTCGGCGAGCACGGGGTCCGCGTGCGGTACCTGCACTCCGACGTCGATACGCTCAAGCGCGTCGAGCTCCTCAGCGAGCTGCGCGCGGGCGTGTTCGACGTGCTCGTCGGCATTAACCTCCTCCGGGAGGGCCTCGACCTGCCGGAGGTCTCGCTCGTGGCGATTTTGGATGCGGACAAGGAAGGGTTCCTGCGATCGGCGACCTCGCTCATCCAGACCATCGGCCGTGCCGCCCGTAACGTGTCTGGCGAGGTCCACATGTACGCCGACAAGATGACCGCGGCGATGACGCAGGCGATCGATGAGACAGAGCGCCGACGCGAGAAGCAGATTGCGTATAACGAGGAGCACGGCATCGACCCGCAGCCGCTGCGCAAGAAGATCAACGACATCACCGAGGTCCTCATGCGCGAGGGGCGCGACACTGACCAGCTGCTGGCCGGCAGCGATCGGAACAAGAAACGGCAGCCGACGCCAAAGCTCACGCGCGAGGGCATCGGGGCCGAGGGTGCGGCGACGCTCGAAGAAATGATCGCGGACCTCAACGAGCAGATGCTGGCCGCGGCCGCCGAGCTGAAGTTCGAGCTGGCGGCGCGGCTGCGAGACGAGCTCGCCGACCTCAAGAAGGATCTCCGCGCGATTCAGACTGCGGGACATGTGACAAAGTAATCCCGTGGCTCTGGCAGTTGGGAAGGCAACCCGATGACGATAAGCGGATTCAACGGCGTGCAGCTCGGCGCGCTCAACGAACGAGGCGGGTCGATTAGGGGCGCGTTACGTGAGCGTCCCGGTCAAGTGATCTTTACCACGCTCGTCTGCGTGGTACTCGGGGTCATGGGGATCGGCATGCTCGTGGCCGCCGGGAGATACCTTGTCACGTTGCCTGAGATCCTCGGCGGACTCCCCGCTGAGGATCAGATGCAGTCAGCGCCCGTGACCATCCTGCGGATATTCACGGCAGGTCTCGTCTCCTTCGGCCTCATTTTCCTCGGCACCGCGATCTTTATGCTGCGCCGATTCGTCAAGCGATGGTTTGCGTCGCAGCGGATGGCGAAGTTTGCCCAGGAGAACGGGTTTGCTTACCAGGGGGACCTTCCGGGGCCGCGATTCCAGGCCGTGGTCATGAAAATCAACGCGGACGACATCGACCACCACCGGGTCGTGACCGGGCAAGTCGATGGTCGACGCATCGAGTTCGGGGATTTCGAGGCGACTCGCGATTCCTCGGATGCGGGCGACAGCAATACTCGCACCACCGAGGTGCTCGCGCGATACGCGTATATCGCGATTGATTTGGGGGTGCGCGCGCCCCACTTCGTGCTTGATTCGGTCAGCAACAAGCGACTGTTCCGCGGCTACGGCAGTCTCAAGCGCTGGGACCTCGAGGGTGACTTCCCAGAACACTTCACGACCTGGGTCGAGGAAGGTAACGAGCCGGCGATGCTCGAGCTGATGACTCCCGATTTCATGCACGAATTCTCGGAGTACGGCCAGGAGTTTGACTATGAGATTCAGGGAACGCTGCTGCTGATTATCGCGAATCGGCGCAGTATCGGGAACGCGCACGTCGCCGAGGGGATGCTGCGGGTTGCGGATCGAATCGTCCCGGGCATCCGGCAGAAAGCGATGCGCGGGAACTGGTAGTCGCGACCGCGTGAAGCGCTCAGACGGCGGTATTTGTGGCGCTGTTCGCTCGTTGAGAGATTCGAAGAAAATGTCGGAGGTGCGGAGTACCCTGGCGTGGTGAGTCCCCAATCTACGAGCCAGTCCATCGGCCAGTCAACGCTTCGTGTTCAGCATGCGCGCGTGCACAATCTGAAGAATGTTGACCTCGAAATTCCGCGCGACAAGATGGTCGTGTTCACGGGGCTTTCAGGCTCGGGAAAATCTTCGCTCGCGTTCGACACCATCTTCGCCGAGGGCCAGCGACGCTACGTCGAGTCGCTTTCCGCGTACGCTCGTCAGTTCCTCGGCCAGGTGGATCGACCCGACGTCGACTTTATCGAGGGCCTGAGCCCGGCCGTTTCGATCGACCAAAAGTCGACGAACCGCAACCCGCGTTCGACGGTCGGCACGATCACCGAGATCTACGACTACATGCGCCTGCTTTGGGCGCGCATCGGCATTGCCCACTGCCCGACGTGCGGTGAGCGAATCACCTCGTCGACGGTGCAGCAGATTGCGGATGAGCTCATGGAGCTCCCGGAGGGCACGCGCTACCAGCTGCTCGCGCCGGTCGTGCAGCAGAAGAAGGGTGAGTTCGTCGACCTCTTCTCGTCGCTCTCGCAGCAGGGCTTTGCGCGCGCGCTCGTTGACGGCGAGCGGGTTCAGCTCAGCAACCCGCCGAAGCTCAAGAAGTCGTATAAGCACGACATCGCGGTGATCGTCGACCGCCTCGTCGCGAGCGAGGACCTCCTCGACCGGCTGACCGACTCGGTCGAGACCGCGCTCGGCCTCGCGAACGGGCGGATGCTCGTGCAGTTCGTCGACCGCGAGGGCGAGGATGAATACCAAAGCTTCTCGGAGCAGCTTTCGTGCCCGAATGGGCACCAGCTCGAGCTCAGCGAGATCGAGCCGCGGACGTTCTCCTTCAACGCGCCCTTCGGGGCGTGCCCGACTTGCGACGGCCTCGGCATCCGCATGGCGGTTGACGAGGACCTCATGATCGGTGACCCGGATGCGTCGATCAACGAGGGCGCGATTCTCCCGTGGTCGACCCAGGGCAAGTCGTTGTACCAGTACTACGAGCGGCTGCTCGTGGCGCTTTCCGAGGAACTCGGTTTCGACCTCAACACCCCATGGCGGAAGCTGCCGAAGTCCGTGCAGCAGGCGCTGCTGCACGGCAAGGACTACAAGGTCAACGTCCGCTACCGAAACCGGTTCGGCCGGCAGGTCACCTATGCCTCAGGGTTCGAAGGGGTCGTGCCGTACATCGAGCGTCAGTACGCCGAGGCGGAAAGCGATGCGAAGCGTGAACGCTGGGTCCAGTACCTCCGCGACGTGCCCTGCAAGAGCTGCAACGGCGCGCGACTGCGCCCCGAGGTGCTCGCGGTCACCGTGAACGGGCAGTCCATCGCCGACGTCACGTTCATGTCGCTCGAAGACAGCAAGTCGTTCTTCGAGGAGATCGACCTGACGCCGCGCGAGGCCAAGGTGGGCGCGCAGGTGCTCCGCGAGCTCCGCGCGCGGCTCACCTTCCTCACCCAGGTGGGGCTTAACTACCTCACTTTGGCTCGAGCGGCGGGGAGCCTCTCCGGCGGCGAAGCCCAGCGCATCCGCCTGGCCACGCAGATTGGTGCGGGTCTTACCGGCGTGCTCTATGTCCTCGACGAGCCCTCGATCGGACTCCACCAGCGCGACAACCGCCGACTGATCGCGACACTCGAAAACCTTCGCGATCTCGGCAACACGCTCATCGTCGTCGAGCACGACGAGGACACGATCCGCACCGCCGACTGGCTCGTCGACATCGGGCCGGGCGCGGGCGAACACGGCGGCGAAGTCGTGCACTCGGGCAGCTACGCGGAACTCCTCTCCAACGAGCGCTCGATCACGGGCGACTATCTCGCGGGACGTCGCAGCATCCCGGTGCCGAGCAAGCGCCGAAAGTTCGACAAGAACCGCAAGATCACCGTGGTCGGCGCGCGCGAGAACAACCTGAAGAACGTTACCGTAGATTTCCCGCTCGGCATCATGACCGCCGTCACAGGCATCTCGGGCTCCGGCAAGTCTTCGCTCGTCAACGACGTGCTCGAGCGCACCCTCGCGAACAAGCTCAACGGCGCGCGGGGCGTCGCGGGCAAGCACACGCGCATCACCGGCATCGAGCAGCTCGACAAAGTCGTGCACGTCGACCAGGCGCCGATCGGGCGCACCCCGCGCTCGAACCCGGCCACCTACACGGGCGTGTTCGACCGCATCCGGAATTTGTTCGCCGAGACCCCCGAGGCGAAGGTGCGCGGCTACCAGGCCGGACGCTTCTCGTTCAACGTCAAGGGCGGCCGCTGCGAGGAGTGTCGCGGTGACGGCACGATCAAGATCGAAATGAACTTCCTGCCCGACGTCTACGTCAAGTGCGAGACCTGCGACGGTAAGCGGTATAACCGCGAGACCCTGCAGGTGCACTACAAGGGCAAGACCATCGCGGATGTGCTCGAGATGCCGATCTCGGAGGCGTCGGAGTTCTTCAAGCCGATCTCGGCGATTTACCGCTACCTCGCGACGCTCGTCGACGTCGGGCTCGGCTATGTCCGACTCGGACAGTCGGCGACCACGCTATCGGGTGGCGAGGCACAGCGTGTAAAGCTCGCGACCGAGCTCCAGCGCCGCACCAACGGCCGCACGATCTACGTACTCGATGAACCGACCACCGGGCTGCACTTCGAGGACGTCCGCAAACTCCTGCTCGTGCTCGATGGTCTCGTCGAGAAGGGCAACACCGTCATCGTGATCGAGCACAATCTCGACGTGATTAAGAGCGCCGACTGGGTGATCGACATGGGCCCCGAGGGCGGGTCGGGTGGCGGCACCGTCGTCGCCACCGGCACGCCCGAGCAGGTCGCCAAGGTGCCCGAAAGCGCAACGGGGGAGTTCCTCGCCGAGATCCTGGGCAGCCGGGAGCTTGCGGGAGCGAAGTGAGTACCTACCTGGAATGGCGACCGAAGACGGGCGACATTCCGACCGGCCCGGGCGTTTACCGGTGGCTCGGGGCGAACGGGAGACTGCTCTACGTCGGCAAAGCAAAGAATCTTCGGGCTCGCCTGTCGAACTACTTCGCGCCGCTCGAAACACTGCCCGAGCGCACTCGGCGGATGGTGACGAGCGCAGTCGACGTGACGTGGACTGTCGTGAACACCGAGCGCGAGGCGCTTCAGCTCGAGTACACCTGGATTCAGGAGTATTCGCCGCCCTATAACGTGCGGCTCAAGGACGACAAGTCCTACCCGTACATGGCGGTAACACTCGCGGACGAGGCGCCGCGCGTGCTCATGACGCGCAATCACCGCATCCGCGGCGCCCTCTACTTCGGCCCGTTCCCCAAGGTCTATGCGGTGACCGAGGCGATGAACCTGATGCTGCAGGTGTTCCCGATTCGCACGTGCAATGACACGAACTATCGCCGTGCGATGGATACGGGGAAGCCGTGCTTCGCCGGGCAGATTGGCAAGTGCGGCGGGCCGTGCTCGCAGAAGGTGACGATTGCTGAGCACCGCGCCGTCGTCGACGACTTCGTGCACTTCATGGAGACCTACGACCGATCCGTGGCGGAGGAGCTCACCGTTCAGATGAACGAGGCCGCGGCCGACTTCCGATACGAGGATGCTGCTAAGTTGCGAGACCGCGTCCGGGCCTTGGAGACGCTGCTTGAGAAGTCCGTCGTCGTCTTGCCCGATTCCGCCGACGCGGATGTCTACGGGATCGTCGAGGATGAGCTATCCGCTGCTGTGCAGCTCTTCGCCGTTCGTGGCGGCCGCGTTCGCGGCGTTCGTGGCTGGGTGCTCGACAAGGAACTCGACGTCGATCGCGGCACGCTCGTCCAGCAGGTGCTGCAGGATGTGTACGGCGAGCAGAGTCAGCGGCCCGCGCGCGAGGTGATCGTGCCAACGCTGCCGGACGATGCCGAGGCGCTCGCCGAAGTGCTCACCGAGATCCGGGGCAGCAAAGTGCAGCTGCGCACCGCGCAGCGGGGCGCCAAGGCCGATCTGCTGCGCACCGCCGGCATCAACGCGATGGAGGCGCTCAAGCAGTACAAGCTCAAGCGCACGGCCGACTACGTCGCACGCACCGACGCGCTCAACGATTTGCAGGAGGCGCTCGGGATGCCCGAGGCACCGCTGCGGATCGAGGCGTACGACGTATCGCACCTGCAGGGCACCGGCATCGTCGCTTCGATGGTCGTGTTCGAGGACGGCCTGCCGAAAAAGCGCGACTACCGACGGTTCAATATCGCGGACTCGACCGACGACACGGACTCGATCTACCAGACACTGATGCGCCGACTCGCGCGCCTTGACGAGGACGAGCAGGCGGAACAGCCGGCCCAGGATGCGCTGGCCCACGCGAGCGCCGAAGGCGACGAGGGTACAACGGTCGTGCAGGAAAAGCGTCGATTCGCGTATCGTCCGCAGCTGCTGCTGATTGACGGCGGCCAGCCCCAGGTGGCCGCGGCGGCCAGGGCGCTGCGAGACAGCGGTCATGAGGGCGAGATCACGATCGCGGGCATCGCGAAGCGACTCGAGGAGCTTTGGCTCCCGGACGACCCGTTCCCGGTCATCCTGCCGCGTTCCTCCGAAGCGTTGTTTCTCGTGCAGCGGCTTCGCGACGAAGCCCACCGTTTCGCGATCGTGGCCCAGCGCAAATCCCGGAAGACCGATATTCATACCCAGCTCGCGGAAATTCCCGGCATCGGACCGGCAAGAACGAAGTCACTCATCCGCCATTTCGGCTCGGTGAAGCGACTGCGCGGCGCGAGCGCCGAGGAACTCACCGCGGTACCCGGAATCGGCCTCGAGACGGCGAAGCTCATCGAGCGGACGATTGGAAACGCGCAGCGTTCGGATGGTTCGCTTGAGTAGGCTTGCCAGGTGGAGCACGAGGTAGCTCGATCACGGCTTTCATCGACCAGAAACGGGGGCGACGATGTACACACCAGACGCGGTTAGTGCTGAACCGGACGGGGGCGAGCGACAGCAGCTCGTTATTGTCACTGGGATGTCTGGCGCCGGACGGTCGACAGCCTGTAAGGCATTCGAGGACCTTGACTGGTTCGTCGTCGACAACCTGCCGCCGCAGATGATTCGGCCGCTTATCGAGGTTGCCAGCAAGGCCCGGGACTCGCTGCCGAAGCTCGCCGTGGCCATCGACATTCGCGGCGGCCGCCTGCTCGAGCACTTTAACGAACTCATCGAGACGCTGCGCCAGACCTATGACGTCCAGGTGCTCTTCCTCGACGCGAGCGACGAGTCCCTCGTGCGTCGCTACGAGCAATCGCGCCGCCCGCACCCGCTGCAACAGGACGGCACGATCGTGGATGCGATCGCGACCGAGCGCAACCGCGTGCGGGAGCTGCGCAGCCTCGCGGACGTGGTCTTCGACACATCCGAGCTCAACGTCCACCAGCTGAATCAGCGCGTTACCGAGCGTTTCGGTGAGCCCGACCACCAGCGTGTGCAGATCACCGTGATGAGCTTCGGCTTCAAGTACGGCACCCCGACCGACGCGGACATGGTGCTCGACATGCGCTTCCTGCCGAACCCGTTCTGGCAGCCCGAGCTTCGTCCGTTCAACGGCCGCGATAAGCGGGTCAGCGATTACGTGCTCGAGCAGCCCGGCGTGGATGACTTTATCGAGCACTTCGACGGCCTGATTGCGCCCGTCATTGAGGGCTACTTGCGCGAAAACAAGCGTCACGCACTCATCGCGGTGGGCTGCACTGGCGGCAAGCACCGCTCGGTGGCGATGACCGAACGGCTCGCGGGGGAGCTGCGCGAGCGCGAGGACGTCACGGTCTCGGTGCGTCACCGCGACCTCGGTCGGGAGTAAGATTCTAGTTTCGCCCAGAGATGATGGGCCGGTGTAAGACGGGCAGCCGCGCGCGGATGCCCTCGAGATGGAGGAACAGTGTCGCTTACCGCCCAGGTAAAACAGGAAATCGCTGGCGTTAGCCCGGGGACGAATCAGGCCCGTGCTGCCCAGGTCACGAGCATCCTGCGATTCACTGGTGCGCTACAGATGATCTCGCATCGCTACATCATCGAGGCGGAACTCGAATCCGAAGAGTTGGCACTGCGACTTGGCCGTGAGATTGGCGCCCTTTATGGCGTACGGGCCCGCCTCGGCCGGTCTTCGGCAGGCAAGCAGGGGCACACGAGCTACTTCGTGCGGGTAATCGAGCAGGGCGACACCCTGGCCCGGCAGACCGGCCTGATGGATGGGCGTAATCGGATCGTGCGGGGTCTGCCCAACCGGCTCACACTCGGCACCGCGGATATCCTCGCCGCGATTTGGCGGGGTGCCTTCATCGCAGCTGGCACGCTATCGGATCCCGGCCGCTCCGCATCCCTCGAGATCACCTGCCCGAATCGCGAGACCGCAATGGCACTCGTCGGCTCGGCCGGCCGTCTCGGAATCACGGCGAAGGCGCGCGAGGTGCGCGGGGTGAACCGCGTCGTGCTCCGCGAGGTGGAGGCGATTAACGCGATGCTGGGCACGATCGGCGCCAAGCAGGTGCTGACCGAGTGGGAGAAGCTTCGCCAGCGCCGGGAAACCCGCGCGACGGCAAACCGGCTCGTGAACTTTGATGACGCGAACCTGCGCCGCTCCGCGCGGGCCGCAGTGACTGCGTGCGCGCGCGTTGAGCGGGCGTTTGAAATTCTTGGCGATGACGTTCCCGAACACCTGCGGTACGCGGGGGAGCTGCGTCTGCAGTATCGCGAAGCTTCATTGGACGAGCTCGGCCAGCGCGCTGACCCGCCGATGACGAAGGATGCGGTGGCTGGCCGAGTGCGACGACTCCTGTCGCTGGCCGACCGAAGCGCGAGCGATCGCGGCATCCCGGGCACGATGGAAAGCGTTCCTGAAGGCGAAGACCTCGATTAGGTTACTCCGGTTACGAATCTGCAGGATTCACGTAACCGAGTATGGGTAGCGTGAGTCTCGGAGATTACTCCTGTGATTGGTCCATCCCGAACCACTTCACAGCCGCACTTCACTAAAGGAGCACCCCTTGACGAAGATCGCTATTAACGGCTTTGGTCGCATCGGTCGCAGCTACGCTCGTGCGCTGCTTGACGGGAGCCACCCCCAGCTTGAATTGGTCGCCATCAACGACCTCACGGACAACCTCACGCTTGCTCACCTCCTGAAGTACGACTCGACGTCCGGCGTGCTGCCGAACCGCGTGTCGCACGATGACGAGAATATCTACGTGGATGAGCACCAGGTCCACGCGCTCGCCGAGCCGGACCCCGCGAAGCTGCCGTGGGCGGACCTCGGCGTTGAGCTCGTGCTCGAGTGCACCGGCCGCTTCAACGACCCCGAGAAGGCCAAGGCCCACATCGCCGCGGGTGCCAAGAAGGTGCTCCTGTCGGCTCCCGCAAAGGGCCCGGCCCCGACGTTCGTCTACGGCGTGAACCACACCACCTACAACCCCGAGACCGACCACGTCATCTCGAACGCGTCGTGCACCACGAACTGCCTCGCCCCGATCGCGAAGGTCTTCAACGACCGCTTCGGCATCATCTCGGGCCTCATGACGACCGTGCACGCCTACACGCAGGACCAGAACCTGCAGGACGCTCCCCACAAGGACCTCCGCCGCGCCCGCGCCGCAGCACTCAGCATCATCCCGACGACGACCGGTGCGGCCAAGGCCGTGTCGCTCGTCATGCCGGAGCTTGCCGGCAAGCTCGACGGCTTCGCGCTGCGCGTTCCGGTTGAGACCGGTTCGATCACGGACCTCACCGTTCAGACCGAGCGCGAGCTCACCGTCGAGGAAGTCAACGCGGCATTCAAGGAAGCCGCGGAGGGCGAGTTCAACGGAATCCTCAAGTACAACGAAGACCCAATCGTGTCGCGCGACATCATCGGTGAGCACCACTCGTCGATCTTCGACGCACCGCTCACCCGCGTGCTGGGGAACCAGGTCAAGATCTCGGCGTGGTACGACAACGAGTGGGGCTACACCGAGCGTCTCATGGACTTCTCGGCCTACGTCGCAGACCACCTCTAGTCCGCGTCCCTAACCCTTATCGCCACTGCAACAACACAAGGTAGGTAACACGAATGGCACTGCGTACGCTCGAAACTCTCGGCGATCTTTCCGGCAAGCGGGTGATCGTCCGCTGCGATCTCAATATGCCGCTGAACAACGGTGAAATCACGGACGACGGGCGTGCGCGTGCCTCGTTGCCGACCCTGCAGTCGCTCATCGACCAGGGTGCAAAGGTTGTGGTGATCTCGCACCTCGGTCGCCCAAAGGGCGAACCCAACCCCGAATTCTCCCTCGCGCCCGCAGCAGAACGACTCGGCCAGCTCCTTGACCAGGATGTGCCGCTCGCCACCGACACGGTAGGCGAAAGCGCCCGTCAGCTTGTCTCGGAACTGCAGGACGGCGGCGTCGTCGTGCTCGAGAACCTGCGTTTCAACAAGGGTGAGACGAGCAAGGATGAGGCCGAGCGCGAAGAATTTGCGAAGCAGCTCGCCGAGTTCGGCGACGCATACGTCTCGGATGGCTTCGGGGTCGTACACCGCAAGCAGGCTTCCGTCTTCGAGCTCGCAAAGCTCCTCCCGTCGGCTGCTGGCCTGCTCGTCGCCAACGAGGTGGAGAAGCTCGGCCGCGTCGTGACCGACCCGGAAAAGCCCTTCACGGTAGTGCTCGGCGGCTCAAAGGTGTCGGACAAGCTCGGCGTGATCCAGAACCTGCTACCGCGCGTCGACCGCCTCGTCATCGGTGGGGGAATGCTCTTCACCTTCCTCGCGGCCCAGGGTTACTCCGTGGGCAAGTCGCTCCTCGAAGAAGAGCAGCTCGAGACCGTTCGCGGCTACATCGACGAGGCCAGGGAGCGCGGCGTTGAGCTGCTGTTGCCCACCGACATCAACGTCGCCGAGAAGTTCGCGGCAGATGCGGCACACGAAATCGTCCCCGCGGATGCGATCGAGTCGTCCTCGTTCGGCGCCGAGGGGATCGGCCTCGACATTGGTCCGGACAGCGAGAAGGCCTACGCCGAGGCGATTCGTTCGTCGAAGACCGTGTTCTGGAACGGCCCGATGGGTGTGTTCGAGTTCCCCGAGTTCGCGTCGGGTACCGCAGCGATCGCGCAGGCACTCACCGCGGTGGACGGCCTCTCGGTCGTCGGCGGCGGAGACTCGGCCGCGGCTATCCGTACCCTCGGATTCGCGGACGACGAGTTCGGCCACGTCTCGACCGGTGGTGGCGCGAGCCTCGAGCTGATCGAGGGCAAGCGTCTGCCCGGCCTGGAGGTGCTCGGATGGTAGCCTCGCGCACTCCGCTCATGGCGGGCAACTGGAAGATGAATTTCAACCATCTCCAGGCGATCGCCTTCGTACAGAAACTCGCGTGGACGCTCAAGGACGTCAAACACGACTTCGACGACGTCGAGGTGGCGGTGTTCCCGCCGTTCACCGATATCCGGAGCGTCCAGACGATTACGCAGGCGGACAACCTTGACGTGGCGTACGGCGCGCAGGACCTCTCGGAGCACGATTCGGGCGCATACACGGGCGACATCTCTGGGGACTTCATCGCGACTCTCGGTGCACGCTACGTGCTGGTAGGCCACTCCGAGCGCCGCACCATTCACGGCGAGGGCGACGACGTGTGCCGGGCCAAGGTCAATGCGGCGCTGCGCCACGGCCTCGTCCCCGTGCTCTGCGTAGGGGAGAGCCTCGAGGAGCGCGAAGCAACGAGCAACCCGGCCGAGGTGTCGATCGCTCAGCTCAAGGCGGGGCTCGCCGACGTGAAACCGGGAACCGATATCGTCATTGCCTACGAGCCCGTGTGGGCGATCGGCACCGGCAAGGTTGCGACCGCCGAACAGGCGCAGGAAGTCTGCGCCGCGCTTCGTGTGGCTCTCGCCGAACAGCTCGGTGACGAGACGGCCGCGGCCACGCGCATCCTCTACGGCGGATCCGTCAAACCCGACAACGTCGCGAGCATCATGCGCGAACCCGATATCGACGGCGCGCTCGTCGGCGGCGCGAGCCTGAGCATCGAGGATTTCTCCTCGATTATTCGGTACCGCTCGCACGTCGGCGCATAGCGTAAGCTGTATCGCCTATACTCGGACGGGGTCTTCGGGCCCCGTCCGATACTTTTTCCGCTGAAAGGCCCTCGTGGAGATTTTCCTCGTCATCCTGCAGGTGGTGCTCGCAATCACCAGCGTGCTCCTCATTCTGTTCATCCTGCTGCACCGGGGCAAGGGTGGTGGCCTCAGCGACATGTTTGGTGGCGGCATCACGTCAAGCGCGTCTTCGTCCGGCGTCGCCGAGAAGAACCTCAACCGCATGACTACGTGGACCCTCGTGATCTGGGCGATCTCAATCGTCCTCATGGGCGTTATCTCCAAGTTCATGACGCCGGGTGTGATGTAGGTCGCTACGGCAAGAAAGCGTCAGGCCCCGAACCAAATGGTTCGGGGCCTGACGCTTTCCGGACAGCTATGTCGCGGCGGGTCAGCGCAGTCGCGCGCTACTCACCGAGGGCGGCAGCATCCGCGAATAGTGCCACCTCGTCGATCGCGGTGACGTGACCCACGGGAGAGTCGGAGCGGGAGGCGGTGCCACTGCGAGCGAGCTTGAGGGCATCGCGTTTGCCCTCGCCCGTCGCATAGATCCAGCAGCGCATCGATTCCGCGAGCATGGGGAAGGTCAGCGAAATACGCTCGTCCGGCGGCTTTGGGGAGTCCCGCACGGGGATGACAATCTCGTCATCGACTTCGGTGCCGGGCAGGCCGGGAAACAACGAGGCCGTGTGGCCGTCTGGCCCCATTCCGAGCAGGACGAGGTCGAGAGACGGGAAGCGATTTCGGCTCGAGATCCCGATGACGCGCGTGAGTCGGGCGGCGTAGTCGGCCGCTGCCTCATCGAGTGTCATACCGGAATCGCTCCCGGCGGGAATGTGCAGGTTCTCCGCCTGGAAGCCGGTCGCGACCCGCAGCGCGGTCACAACCTGGCCAGCATTGCGTTCCGGCGTGCCGCGGGGCACGAAGCGCTCGTCGGCGAACCAAATGTGCACCTTCGCCCAGTCGAGGCCCTGGTCGTTTGACACCTCGATGATCCGGGGGAGCGCGCGCTCCGCGAGCGATCCACCCGAGAGCGCGACGTGCGCAACCTTGGCTTCGTGGACGCGGTCGAGCAGATAGGAGGCAGTCGCGTCTGCGAGCGCCTCGTCAACGGCAGCGGTGTCATCCCCGCGTACCACCCGAGCAGTGGTGATGTCCATATCCCCTCCTTGAGCTACTGCAATTCTTCGAGATTGAGTTCGACCGTGCCACCCATGAGGGCCGCTTCGTACACGGGATCGTGTGCGAGCGACCGTAGCTCTTCGGAGAGTACGTCGTATCGGTCTCGCAGCATTAGCGGAACGATCTGATCAGGGTATCCGGTCTGACGCAACCGCGCCGTGTCTTGTGCGAGCCGCTCGAGTTCTATGGTGCCAGATTCCCGGATCAGGCGGACCGTGCGGAGGTTGCCCGGCAGATTGTCTTCTTGCGTAGTGATTGTGACGGGTACGCCGAGATAGTGTTTGAGCCATCCCGCCATGAGCAGTACGCCGCTCGACACTCGACCGCCCACGACCTCGACCGACTGCACCTGCTCGTACGGGGGCTGGTCAAGCACTGCGGCAATCTGCGCGCGCCAGCGGGTGAGCCTCGTCCAGGACAGGTTCGTGTCGCCCTCTTCGTACCCAGCACGCAGTTTCTCGATGGAAGCGACGCCGTCGGGGTCGTCGTGCGTGTCGACGATTCGCAGTTGCGCGAGCTGGCCGAGCGCGGTCTTCGAGGGTGCATCGCAGTCAGAGCCTGGCCACCACACGACGACGGGAGCGTCGGGGAGCAGCAGTGCCTGGACGAGCGTCTCGGGGTCCTCGGCCGTGGCGCCGGTGGCGTGGAGGATGATGACCTCGCTTGCCCCCGCGTCGGAGCCGATGCGAATCTCCGCATCCAACCGCGCTTCGTCGCCGTTTGGGTAAGTGTGGATCACGATCACGCGCATCGGGTGTTCGCCGGATGCGTGATTCGCCGCCTTGATCGCTTCCTCGTTCAGCCGCTCATCGGAGATCACGACGAGGGTGAGCACGCGACCGAGCGCGACGGCGCCACCTTCCTCACGAAGTACGACCATCTCACGCGCGACTTTGCTGGTCGTGGTGTCATGCAGTTTGGTGATCACGGGCGCCTCCAGGTCCTGCCATCACGGCGAAGTAGTTCTTCCGCAGACTCGGGGCCCCACGTGCCCGGCTTATACGTCTCGGGGGCGCCGTTCGCACCCCAGAATTCCTCGACCGGGTCGAGGATGCGCCACGACTGCTCGACTTCTTCGTGTCGCGGGAAGAGGGGTGGGTCGCCAAGCAACACGTCGAGGATGAGGCGCTCGTAGGCCTCGGGACTCGACTCCGTGAACGCGTGGCCGTAGCCCATGTCCATGGTCACGTCGCGCACGCGCATGCCGGCGCCGGGCACCTTAGAACCGAACCGGAGCGTGACGCCCTCGTCGGGCTGGACACGAATGACGAGCGCGTTGGGACCGAGCGACGCGCGCTCGGAAGGCGCGAAGAGATACTCTGGGGCCTTCTTGAAGGTGACCGCAATCTCTGTCACTCGGCGGCCGAGACGCTTGCCGGCACGCAGGTAGAAGGGCACGCCCATCCAGCGACGGTTATCGATCTCGAGCCGAAGCGCCGCGTAGGTCTCCGTCGTGGATTCGGGGTTCATCCCGTCTTCTTCGAGGAAGCCGCGCACGAACTCGCCGCCCTGCCAGCCCGAAACGTATTGGCCTCGAGCTGTCGTGGTGGTCAGGTCATCCCCGAGCCGCACTGCGGCAAGCACCTTCTCCTTCTCTGCCCGAAGATCGCGGGCACCGAAGGTGAGGGGCTCTTCCATCGCGGTGAGCGCGAGCAGCTGCAGCAGGTGGTTCTGGATGACGTCGCGGGCGGCGCCGACGCCGTCGTAGTATCCCGCACGGCCCGAAACACCGATGTCCTCGGCCATCGTGATCTGCACGTGGTCGACCCAGTTGGCATTCCACAGCGGTTCGAACATCGTGTTGGCAAAGCGCAGCGCCAGGATGTTCTGGACTGTTTCCTTGCCGAGGTAGTGGTCGATGCGGAAGATCGAGTCGCTCGGGAAGACAGACTCGACGATGTCGTTGAGCTCGCGGGCCGACTGCAGGTCGTGGCCAAACGGCTTCTCGATGATCACTCGACGCCAGGCATCATCGGACTCCTGCGCCAGGCCCGATCGGCGCAGCTGGGACGTCACGATCGAGAAGTCACGGGGCGGGATCGAGAGGTAGAACGCGTGGTTACCGCGCGTTCCGTGTGACTGTCGAAGCTCGTCGAGCGTGTCGCTCAGCTTGTCGAAGGCCTCATCCTCATCGAATTCACCGCTGACGAAGCGCATCCCGGCCGAGAGCTGTTTCCAGGCTTCCTCGCTCCAGGCGGTGCGGGCGTGTGCGCGCGCATTTTGCTTGAAGAACTCGCGGAACTCATCGTCGGTCCAGTCGCGGCGCCCAAATCCGACGAACCCGAAGGATGGCGACAGTAGGCCGCGGTTGCCGAGGTCGTAGATCGCTGGCAGCAGCTTCTTCCGACTGAGATCGCCCGTGACGCCGAAGAGCACGACGCTTGAGGGCCCGGCGATGCGTTCGAGGCGGCGCTCGCCCGCGGGGCGGAGAGGGTTATGGCCCGGTGAAATTGTTTGCGGCAATGGTTCACTTTCATTGCAGGTGGGCGGAGGCGAATCGGCTCCGCCCACCAATCGTCAATGGTGTCGGGTTAGACGTTGCGCAGAGCGGCGATGAGCTGCTCGGCACCGGCGACCGGATCGGTCAGCTCGAGTCGCAGCACCGGCATGCCGTGGCCCTCGAGGACGTTCGCGTCGCCCGCGGCCTGGGCCTGGATGAGCTCGCCGAAGGTGAACGGACGGTCCTCGATCGCAAGATCGACCGATTCGCGCGTCGTGATCTGCAGGAAGACGCCAACCCGCGGGCCACCCTTGTGGAACTGGCCGGTCGAGTGGAGGAATCGCGGAGCCCAGCCGAAGGTCACCGGGCGGCGGGCGCGGTGCGCGACGAACTCGCGAATCTCGGCGAGCTCCGGTTGACCGATGCGGTCGGCGTAGGCCTGGATCGCGACGTAGCCGTTCTCCGGGAGCTGCGCGAGCAGCGACTCGATGGCCTCGAGCACCTCGGTGTGGCCATCGACGACGGAAGCGGTACCGCGCACGGCAATCGCGTCCTGCTGGAATACCGGTGCCTCGGGCTCGGGAGTCGCGTCGAGAAGCTCACGTGCGGCGGCCTTCGCCGACTCCACGTCGGGCTGATCGAACGGGTTGATCCCGATGATCTGCCCGGCTACCGAGACGGCGACCTCCCACAGGAGCATCTGCTCGGCGAGCCCACCGGAGACGTTGATCTCGTCGCCCACGGCGGGCGTCTCGGCGGCATCCGCCACGAGGCGAGCGATCTGCAGGTCGGGGATCGGCAGGCCGATCTCCGGCGAATCCGTGTCGAGCACGACCGGAAGCAGGCCCTTGCCCTCCTTGCCGGTCGACTCGGCGATGAGCTGTTCGGCCCAGTCGCCGAAGCCGACGATGGACGTGCCATCGGCAACGACGCCCAAGAACGTCTTGATCGGGTCCGTGCCCGCGATCGCGGCACCGAGCAGGAGCCCCGGGTTCTGGGTCGAGTCCTCGGCAAGCTCCGCGGCAACCGAGCCCGCCTCGGCGAGGAACGCGTCGATGTCGAGTCCCGCAAGTCCGGCCGGAACGAGTCCGAACGCGGTGAGCGCCGAGAACCGTCCGCCAACGTTTGGATCGGCAAGGAATACCGTGTAGCCCGCCTCGCGGGAGGCCGTCTCGAGCGGCGAGCCCGGGTCGGTCACGATCACGATGCGCTCGGCCGGGTCAATTCCCGCCGCCTCGAACGCGGTCGCGAAGGCGCGTCGCTGCGAGTCGGTCTCCACCGTCGAACCCGACTTCGAGGACACGACAATCGCGGTGCGCTCGATGTCCTGCTCGACGGCGCGGCGGACCTGAGCCGGGTTCGTGGAATCCAACACGTCAAGCTCGACCCCAGCAGTGCGGGTCATGACCTCGGGCGCGAGCGAGGAACCGCCCATGCCGCACAGCACGATGCGGTCGATGCCCTTGGCACGGAGGGAGTCGCGCAGCGCGATGATTTCGGGAACGAGCGGCTGCGAAACCTTGGCGGCGTTCGTCCAGCCGAGCCGCTTCGACGACTCATCCTCTGCCGCGGGTCCCCAAAGGGTGGGGTCTTCGGCGAACAGGCGGCTTGCAAACTTGGCTTCAACGAGGCTCTCGAGGTGCCGCTTGGCGGCATCGGTGGCGGATCCAGATGTGGAGACTTTGATGGCCATGGTGACTTCTTCCTTGCAGGGCGTTCGAGTGGTTTCCGACAGTGGCTAGCGGGCCTGCTCGAGCTGAGCCGAGACCGTCCCCTTGAGTTCGTTCCAGGCGACGACGAACTTCTCGACGCCCTCGTCCTCGAGCAACTGGGTCACCTCCGTGTAGGAAATGCCCTGGTCGTCGATCGCGTCGAGCAGCTTGTTCGCCTCGTGGTAGGAATCGCTCACGACGTCGCCGCGGATCTCACCGTGGTCGGCAACGGCCTCGAGCGTCTTTTCTGGCATCGTGTTGACGGTGTTCGGCGCGACGAGATCGACGACGTAGAGCGTGTCCGGCAGCGACGGGTCCTTGACACCGGTCGATGCCCACAGCGGGCGCTGCAGCCGGGCACCGGCGGTCTCGAGACTCTTGGCTCGCTCCGAACCGATCGCATCCTCGAATACCTGGTAGGCGAGGCGGGCGTTTGCAACGCCAGCCTTGCCCTTGAGCGCGGTTGCCTCGTCGGTGCCGAGCGCATCCAGTCGCTTGTCGATCTCGACGTCGACGCGCGAGACGAAGAACGACGCAACCGAGTGCACCTTCGAGATGTCTACGCCACGCTCGAGCGCCTGCTCAAGGCCGGTGTAGTAGGCGTTGATGACCTCGCGGTAGCGGGGGAGCGAGAAGATCAGCGTGACGTTCACCGAGATTCCGGATGCGGTGGCCTCGGTGATTGCGGGCAGACCAGCCTCGGTCGCGGGAATCTTGATCAGCACGTTCTCGCGGTCGACCTTCTCGTGCAGCAACTTCGCTTCCGCGATGGTGCCTTCGGTGTCGTTCGCGAGCAGCGGCGAAACCTCGATCGAGACGCGGCCGTCAACACCGTCCGTGGCGTCGTACTGCGGACGCAGCACGTCGCACGCGCGACGCACATCCTCGGTCGTGATTTCAATGATGGCCTCGTCGACCCCGGTGCCATTCGCCGCGAGCTCCTTCACCTGATCGGCGTATGCGTGTCCGGCGGCGAGGGCGTTCGAGAAGATCGAGGGGTTGGTCGTGACACCCACGACGTTTCGCTCCGCAATGAGGTCGCTGAGGGAACCGGAGTCGAGGCGCTCGCGCGAGAGGTCGTCGAGCCAGATGCTCACGCCGGCTTGGGCCAGCGCCTCGGTGTTGTTATTGGTCATGATTTCTCCTGAGAAATTAAGCGGGACCGGCCCGAGGATGCTTAGTTGGCGGCGAGGGTTTCGCGGGCTGCGGCGACGACCGCGTCGGTCGTGATGCCGTAGTGCGTGAGCAGATCGTTTCCGTCGGCGGATGCGCCGAAGTCTTCGACCGACACCGAGCGTCCTCGCGAACCAAGGTACGGTGCCCAGGTCAATGCAAGCCCAGCTTCGACCGAGACTCGAGCGGTGACTGCGGCGGGGAGAACCTGCTCGCGGTATTCGTCGCTCTGCTCCGCGAACCATTCCTGGCTCGGCATCGACACGACGCGGGTCGCGACGCCCTCGGCCTCAAGAGTTTCGCGAGCGGCGAGGGCGAGCTGCACCTCGGAGCCGGTCGCGATCAGGATGAGCTCGGGCGCGCCATTGCGAGCCTCCGCGAGAACGTAGCCACCGCGCGCGGTGAGGTCTGCCGTGGCGAGCTCGTCGCCGGCGGCCTCACCCGCGCCGCGCGTCAGCACCGGAAGGTCCTGCCGCGAGAACACGAGGCCGATCGGGCCGCCGTGACGCCGCAGGGTCTCGAGCCATGCCCGGGCGGTCTCGTGTGCATCCGCCGGGCGGACCACGGTGAAGTTCGGGATCGCACGCAACGTCGTGAGCGTCTCGACCGGTTGGTGGGTCGGGCCGTCGCCACCGAGCGCGATGGAGTCGTGCGTCCACACGAAGGTCGTGGGGATGTTCATCAGGGCCGCGAGGCGAACCGCGGGGCGCATGTAGTCGCTGAAGATGAGGAAGGTGCCGCCGAAGGCGCGCGTGCGGCCCGACAGCGTAATGCCGTTGAGGATCGCAGCCATGGCGTGCTCACGGATACCGAAGTGCAGGACGCGCCCGTAGCGGTCACCCTGCCAGCTCGAGGTCGAGTGCTCGGCGGGCACGAACGACTTCGCGCCGTCGATCGTCGTGTTGTTCGAGCCCGCGAGGTCGGCCGAGCCACCCCACAGCTCGGGCAGCTGCGCCGCGAGCGCGTTGATGGTCTTGCCCGATGCCTTGCGGGTCGAGACCTTGGCGACGCCCTCGAAGGTGGGGAGCGCATCCTCGATACCCTCGGGAAGTTCGCCCGCGCCGAGGCGGTCGAACAGCGCCTTGCGCTCGGGCTCGCGTGCCGCCCACGCGTCGAAGGAGGCCTGCCACTCATCGCGCACGGGACGCATCCGGTCGGCGAGGCCGCGCGTGTACTCGAGGACGTCATCCGCGACCGCGAAGTCCTCGTCGGGGTTGAAGCCGAGGATTTCCTTCGTCGCGCGAATCTCGTCGGCGCCGAGGGCGGCACCGTGGGATGCGCCGGTGTTCTGCGCGTGCGGGGCCGGGTAGCCAATGTAGTTCTTGAGCACGATGATCGAGGGCTGGTTCTTCACGGCCTTCGCCGCCTCGATCGCGTCGGCCAGCGCGGGCACATCTTCCTTGACGACGCCGCCGTCGAGCCAGTCGACGGTGCGAACATCCCAGCCGTAGGACTCGTAGCGCTTCGCGACGTCCTCGGTGAAGGCGATGTCGGTGTCGTCCTCAATCGAGATCTGGTTGGCGTCGTAAATGACGATCAGGTTGCCGAGCTCCTGGTGGCCGGCGAGCGATGAGGCCTCGGAGGTGATGCCCTCCTGGACACAGCCATCGCCGACGATCACGTACACGTAGTGGTCGAAGGGGCTCTCACCCTCGGGCGCCTCCGGGTCGAACAGACCGCGCTCGAAGCGCTGCGAGTAGGCAAAGCCCACGGCGGATGCGAGGCCCTGGCCGAGGGGGCCGGTGGTCATCTCGACGTGGTCGACGTGGCCGTACTCGGGGTGACCCGCGGTCGGCGAGCCCCACGAACGAATGTTCTTGAGGTCGTCGAGCTCGAGACCAAAGCCGCCGAGGAAAAGCTGCGTGTACTGCGTCAGCGAGGCGTGACCGTTCGACATGATGAAGCGGTCGCGACCGATCCAGTCCTTGTCGGTTGGGTCGACCCGCATGACGTGCTGATAGAGCAGCGTTGCGACCGGGGCCAAACTCATCGCGGTACCAGGGTGTCCGCCTTTCGCCTTCTCTACGGCATCGGCGGCAAGCAGGCGGGCAGTGTCGGCCGCGCGCTTGTCGAGTTCGGTCCATTCAACGTTGGTCACTATCGACTCCTTTTGGGGATGGGCATTGCCAGTTGGCACCGCGAATCAGCCTACAACGGCAAATCCGCGACCGGCCAGCGCGCGGGCTTATTACTTCGCGGGCGTCACGGTACAGTAGTAGGGATTTGGTCTTAAGGAATGGTGACATTGTCGATCCACGAAATGACGGGTACCTCTACGCAGGCTAACGCCGTGGATGTGAGCGGGAATTCTCCCGCGGAACGTTCGAAGCTCAAGCGCAAGATCGCCGCTTACGTCTCGCTGACGAAGCCGCGAATCATTGAGCTGCTTTTGGTGACGACACTGCCGACGATGTTCCTTGCCGCGGGTGGGCTCTTCTCACCGTGGCTCGCGCTTGGCGTCCTGCTCGGCGGCACGCTCTCCGCCGCAAGCGCGAACGTGTTCAACTGCTATCTCGACCGCGACATCGACAAGCTGATGCGCCGCACGAAGAACCGCCCCCTCGTTACCGGGGAAGTGAGCCCGCGCGAGTCGCTCGTGTTCGCCTGGATCTTGGGGATCGCATCCACCGTGGTGCTGTGGCTCGTCGCGAACCCGCTCACAGCGGTGCTGAGCGTCGCCGCGATCCTGCTGTACGTGGTCTTCTACACGATGATCCTCAAGCGCCGCACCGACCAGAACATCGTCTGGGGCGGTATCGCCGGTTGTATGCCGGTGCTGATCGGTTGGGCCTCGGTCACCAACAGCCTGTCGTGGGAACCGCTCATCCTGTTCGCGGTGATCTTCCTCTGGACCCCGGCACACTACTGGCCGCTTTCGGTGAAGTACGCGGATGACTACGAGAAGGCCGACGTGCCGATGCTGTCCGTCACCATGGGCGAGGGTGCGGTTGCGATGCAGTCGGTACTCTACGCCTGGGCGACGGTCATCGCGAGCCTCCTACTCATCCCGGTGGCTCCGATGGGCTGGATCTACACCATCGCCGTGGTCGGCGCCGGTGTCTGGTTCATCGCCGAGGCGCACCGCCTCTACCACGCCGTGGTCACCAACAACGGCGAGGCGAAGCCGATGCGCGTGTTCCACCTCTCGATCACCTATCTCACGCTCGTGTTCATCGGCGTCGGCCTCGACCCGATCTTCTACTTCCCGCTGGGCTAGCCCCTAGTCACTCGCGGCTAGTCCCGCTTCGCGTTCGAGTCGACCCGCGAGCTGAGCTCGTCGAGGTCGAAGGACTCGAGCGGGCGCAGGAGCGAACGCTTCTTGGAGATATGGCCGCCCATCCGCTCGAGGATCGAGGTCAGCGCCTCGATTGCCTCGACGATGAACGGCCCCTTGTTGAGCATGACGGCCTCGGCGCGGCGGCCCATCGCGGCGTCGGTCACCTCGGCGCGCGACGGCAGTCCGGTGCGTGCGAGGGTGTCGAGCACCTGCGTGGCCCAGATGACGGGCACATGGGCGGCCTCGCACAGCCAGAGGATCTCCTCCTGCACCTCGGCGAGCCGCTCGAAGCCGAGCTCTACCGCGAGGTCGCCGCGGGCAATCATGACGCCGACGCCGCCCCAGCGCATCGCTTCGAGGAGCATGCGGGGCAGGTTCTCGAATGCCTGCTGGGTCTCGATCTTGAGCGTGATGCCGATCTCCTCGGCATCGAGGCGCTCGAGCTCGGCGATGAGGTCCGCCACGTCTTCGTGCGAGCGCACGAACGAGATGTTCACTGTGTCGGCGTGGGCTGCGACGAACGGCAGGTGCGAGCGGTCCTCTTCAGTGAGGGCTGGGATGCGCAGCGTTGTGTCGGGGAGGTTGATGCCCTTCTCCGCGCGAAGCTTGACGCCGTCAACGCCCGCGCGGGTCACCCGCACGGTGATGACGTCCGGCGTGATGTCCTCGATGATGCCCGAGATCTTGCCATCGTCGAACAGGATGCGCTCGCCGTGCGAAGCATCCGTAAAGGCAGCGTCGAGCGAGCAGCCGATGCGGTGGGGCCCGACCTGGGTCGCAGGCTGCGGCGACATATCCCGGACCACTTCAATGCGATCGCCCTCGCGGACATAGAGGTGCTGCCGGACTTCGGGGAGCGCACCGACGGTGATGACGTCGCCGGCCTTGGTGTCGAGCTCCATCTCGGCGACGAAGTAGGTCGTCTGCTCGCACGAGACTTCGGCCTGTCCTGGCGCAAGATCCGTGACGGCCAGCTTTCGCGAGCGGCCACGCGCATCCTCAGTCTTCAGCTTGTCACCGATCTGCAGCGACAACGCGCCAAGTCCGGTGACGGGGATGATGACGGGGGTCGCCTCGAAATCGGGGTTTTCGGGGAGCTGGTCGGCCTCGACCAGTAGGATCCGCGCTGGCGTGGTCACTCGACCGCAATCGTCGCGGGTCGGCTTGACCTTCAACACCTGCGGTCCTGCTACCAGCGGGCCCGTGCGCAGCTTGGGTCCACCGAGGTCCATCGCGACGAGTACGTCGTCGGGGAGGGCCCGCACCGATTCGATCATGGCCGCCCACTCGGCCTCGCCGTCGTGCGCGCAGTTGACGCGGGCGATGTCCATGCCGGCCCGTCCCATCCGCTGCACAAGCGCGGGGTTGGTTGCCGCCTCCGAGGGCATGGTCACCATAATCCGGGTGCTGCGCCGATCACTGTGGGCCTCGCCGAGTACCTCGTCGCGGTTTCGCGTGAGGATTCCGTCGCCCTTGTCGAGGGGCCCCCAGATTTCCTTGCGGTGGCGCCCCTCAGCGAGCGCCGAGACCGTTTCGAGTACCGTGAGTAGCCACGAGCGCACCATCGATTCCATGCGCCCGAGCGAAGACAGCCCGTACGCGGCGAGCGAGCGCTGCAGGGGACGCAGGTCGCCCTGCCGGATCGCGACATAGTGGACGAGATTGCGCGCGGAGGCACGGTGTTCAGGCAGAACGGCCTCGATGAGCATGGTCGCTGCCTGCTCGGCCTCTTCGAGCTGCTGTAGCAGGGAACGAATCGTCCCGGCGATTTCCGCCAGGCTCAGGATGCGGTCTTCGGGATGCGCCATAGCGCCAGATCTTGTCAGACCGAAGCGACAGGAAGGTGAACGGTGCCCGCACCGTTTTTGCCATCCTCGCGCGTGAGGCGCGCAGCGCTGTCGCGCCGGGCATTGACGAGCGTCACGCTCAGGATCGCGATCACGACCACGGCGAGGACCATGTGGGTCGCGACCGACCAGATGGGTAGGCCTGTGCGCGCCTGGAAGACGCCGATCCCGATCTGCAGGAGCACGGCCAGCGTCAGGCTCACCGAGATTGGGCGGGTACGCGGGTAGTCGCCACGGAAGACGATCACGAGGAACACCACCAGCGAGACGACAAGGGCGTAGCCCGGCCACGCGTGTACGTGCTGCATGATCACGGGATCCAGGCCATTGCGCGCCGCGATCGTGTCGCCGGCGTGTGGACCGGCACCGGTGGTGAGGACGCCGACGATCTCAGTGATCCAGGTGAGGATGCCCACAGCAACCGCGGATCCCCAAAGCGCTGGAGCACCCTTCGTCGGGCCGCGCGCGGGCAGCGGTTCGGCGAGGCGCACGCGCTGCAGCAACAGCGCCGCGATGGCAACGATTAGCGCGGAGAACAGGAAGTGCACACCGACGATGCGCGGGTCGAGGTCGACCAGCACCGTGATGCCGCCGACGACCGCCTGCACGATGATGAGCGCGCCTACCCACACGGACGGGCCGACGAGGCCCATGCGGCTGCGGCGGGTGTTCAGCACCGCGAGGAACGTCAGCAGCGCTGCCACGACGACAACGCCTGTCAGAGTGCGGTTGCCGAACTCGATAATGCCGTGGATACCCATCTCCCGCGTCGGCACGAGCGAATCCTCGGTGCACAGGGGCCAGGTCGGGCAGCCGAGCCCGGAGCCAGTGAGGCGAACGAGCCCGCCGGTGCCGACAATGATGATGTTCACGACGAGGTTTATCCAAGCGATCACCCGCGTCCAGGCTGTGACGTGATCGGGCATCAGGGCTTTCGCGACAGACAACAGTTACCTCTTACTTGGCATTTATTTCAGTGCGGTCGGTGGCATAGACTAGAGAACGCTGTTCATTGCCAGCGGGCCATCGACCTGACCGGAGCGGTTGGGAACAAACCATGGCTCGCGGTCGTTCCATTCTATGTGCGCTTTCTGCCGGATGGTGGCGACGAACAATCACGACGAGAGAAGAGGTAGCGATGTCAGACGTGCTCATCGACCGCCCCGAGCTCAATGACCTCGGTCATTACGAGTTTGGTTGGTCAGATCCCGACAGTGCGGGAGCGACGGCAAAACGCGGCCTAAGCGAGGCAGTCGTTCGCGATATTTCGCGAATCAAGGGCGAGCCCGAGTGGATGCTCGAGCGCCGACTTAAGGGATTGCAGATGTTCGACCGCAAGCCGATGCCGACTTGGGGCGCAGACCTCTCGGGCATCGACTTCGACAACATTAAGTACTTCGTGCGTGCTTCGGAGAAGCAGGCACAGACCTGGGAAGACCTCCCGGACGACATCCGTAACACGTACGAGAAGCTCGGCATCCCTGAGGCCGAGCGCCAGCGCCTCGTCGCTGGAGTTGCCGCGCAGTACGAGTCCGAGGTCGTGTACCACCAGATCAACGAGGAGCTCGAGAAGCAGGGTGTCATCTTCATGGACACCGACACCGCCCTGCGCGAGCACCCGGAATTCTTCGAAGAGTACTTCGGCACCGTTATTCCGGCTGGCGACAACAAGTTCGGCGCGCTGAACACCGCAGTGTGGTCGGGTGGCTCGTTCGTGTACGTCCCCAAGGGTGTGCACGTGGAGATCCCGCTCCAGGCATACTTCCGTATCAACACGGAGAACATGGGCCAGTTCGAGCGCACGCTGATCATCGCCGATGAGGGCAGCTACGTCCACTACATCGAGGGTTGCACCGCGCCGATCTACAAGACCGACTCGCTGCACTCCGCCGTCGTCGAGATCATCGCGAAGAAGGACGCCCGCGTTCGCTACACGACCATTCAGAACTGGTCGAACAACGTGTACAACCTCGTGACTAAGCGCGCGATCGCCGAAGAGGGCGCGACCATGGAATGGGTCGATGGCAACATCGGCTCGAAGGTCACGATGAAGTACCCCTCGATTTACCTGACTGGCGAGCACGCCAAGGGCGAGACGCTCTCGGTTGCGTTCGCGGGCCCCGGCCAGCACCAGGATGCGGGGGCGAAGATGATTCACCTCGCACCGCACACGCAGTCCTCGATTACCTCGAAGTCGATCGCCCGTGGCGGCGGTCGCGCCGGTTACCGCGGCGAAGTTCGCATCGATGAAAAGGCACACCACTCGAAGAACTCGGTGATCTGTGACGCACTGCTCATCGACACCGAGTCGCGTTCCGACACGTACCCGGCGATCGACATTCGCGTCGACGACGTCGAGCTTGCACACGAGGCAACGGTCTCGAAGGTATCGGCAGACCAGCTCTTCTACCTCATGAGCCGCGGTCTCGAAGAAACCGAAGCTATGGCGATGATCGTGCGCGGCTTCATCGAGCCAATCGCTCGTGAGCTGCCCATGGAATACGCGCTCGAACTCAACAAGCTCATTGACCTGAGCATGGAAGGATCGGTGGGCTAACCACATGACCGCGACTCAGACTCCGGCCGCTGTGCCGGCTGACAAGACCATCCCGGTACAGACGCGCTCGGAGCGACCCGCTTCATTCAAGCGCGATGACTTCAAGGCCGTGACCGGTCGCGAAGCCGAGTGGAAATACACCCCGGTCCGCGACATCAAGGACCTCCTCGACGACAAGCTGTCGGCGGAACTCCCGAACGTCGTCGACCCGCAGGTAGACGGTGTCAAGACTTCGTTCATCGGACGCGATGACGAGCGTCTCGGTTCGATTCACGCGCCCGAAGACCGCGCCGCGGCGAACGCGTGGGAGTCCTTTGAGAAGGCACTCCTCGTGGAAATCTCGGGCGAGGAAGACAAGCAGGCGGTCATTCGCCTGAACGGCTACACCGGTACGGCCCAGGCCGCGCACACGTTCATCGACATCGCCCCGCACGCCCGCGGGCTCGTCGTGCTCGTGCAGGAGGGCAAGGGCCGCGTCGCCGAGTCCGTCGAGATTCGCGTCGGTGACGGCGCAAACGTGACGCTCGTGACCGTCGGGGAGTGGGACGACGACGCTGTCGACGTCTCCGCGCACCACGTACGAGTCGGCCGTGACGCTTTCCTCAAGCACATCGTGGTTTCGCTTTCGGGCAAGCTTGTTCGCCTGAACCCGTCGATCGCCCTCGCCGAGAACGGCGCGGATGCAGAGTTGTACGGCCTCTATTTTGCGGATGCCGGTCAGCACCTCGAGCACCAGGTATGGGTGCACCACATCGCGGAGAAGACTCGCTCGCGCGTCACCTACAAGGGTGCGTTGCAGGGCAAGTCCGCGCACTCGGTGTGGATTGGTGACGTGCTCATCGACGCAAACGCGGTCGGCACGGACACCTACGAAGAAAACCGCAACCTGCTGCTGTCTCGTGGGCCGAAGGCAGACTCCGTGCCGAACCTTGAGATCAAGTGCGGCAACATCGAGGGTGCGGGCCACGCATCCGCGACGGGTCGTTTCGAAGAAGACCAGCTCTTTTACCTCATGGCGCGCGGTATCGACGAGAAGGCGGCCCGCCACCTCGTCGTGCACGGCTTCCTTAACGAGATCATTCAGCAGATCGACAACGAGGAAATCACCGCCGAGCTTAACGCGCGACTCGAAGAGGAACTCGAGATCGCAGACCAGGCATTTGCCGCAGAGGTGAATGCGTAGTGGCTTTTGAACGCGCCTGCGCGGCTTCGGACGTGCAGGTAAATACTCCTGTGCGTCTCGAACTCGGTGATCAAGTGATCGCCGTGGTTCGTGATTCCGCGGGGGAGGTGTTCGCCATTGGTGACCGGTGCACGCACGGCGATATCTCGCTTTCGGAGGGTTTCGTGGAAGACGACACCCTCGAATGCTGGGCGCACGGCTCGCAGTTCTCGCTGCGCACCGGCTGGCCGAAATCCCTCCCGGCATTCGAGCCGGTTCCCGTCTTCGACGTCAAGATCGAGGGCGACGACATTCTTATTGACCCGACTCCGATCTACAAGGAGAACAACTAACCATGAGCACGCTTGAAATTAAGAACCTCCACGTTTCGGTTGAAACCGAACAGGGCACCAAGGAGATCCTCCGCGGTGTCGACCTCACCATTGGCTCGGGCGAGATCCACGCCATCATGGGCCCCAACGGCTCGGGCAAGTCGACCCTCGCGTCGACCATCGCGGGTCACCCCGCCTACGAGGTGACCGAGGGTTCGATCACGCTCGACGGCGAAGACGTCCTCGAGATGTCGGTGGATGAGCGGGCCAAGGGCGGGCTCTTCCTCGCCATGCAGTACCCGGTCGAGATCCCTGGCGTGAGCATGTCGAACTTCCTGCGCACCGCGAAGACCGCTGTCGACGGCGAGGCACCCGCGCTTCGTCCGTGGCTCAAGGAAGTCAAGGGCGCACTCGAGAACCTCCGCATCGGCGAAGAGTTCCTGCAGCGAAACGTCAACGAGGGCTTCTCGGGTGGCGAGAAGAAGCGCGCGGAGATCATGCAGCTCGAGCTGCTGAAGCCGAAGTTCGCGCTCCTCGACGAGACTGACTCGGGCCTCGACGTCGACGCGCTGCGCATCGTGTCGGAAGGTGTCAACCGTGCTCACCAGGAGAACGGCCTCGGCATCATGCTGATCACCCACTACACCCGCATCCTGCGCTACATTAAGCCTGACTTCGTTCACGTCTTCGTGAACGGTAAGGTTGCCGACCAGGGCGGCCACGAGCTTGCGGACAAGCTCGAAAACGAAGGCTACGACAGCTACCTTGCTGCCGAAGCGGCACAAGCATAGGGAGACCCCACATGTCACTCGTCTCACTTACTCCCGAGCGCTACGACTCGGTTGAAGAGGCGCTGAAGGACGTCGTTGACCCCGAGCTCGGGGTGAACATCGTCGACCTCGGTCTCATCTACGACCTCAACTGGGAGGACGAGCTCGACGCACTCGTGGTGTCGATGACGTTGACCTCGGCGGGCTGCCCGCTCACCGATGTCATCGAAGATGAGATGGCGAAGGCGCTCGACGGCCAGGTTGAGCGATTCAAGATCAACTGGGTCTGGATGCCGCCATGGGGCCCCGAGAAGATCACCGATGACGGCCGCGAAATGATGCGCGCGCTCGGCTTCAACATCTAATCGGGTTCTCGACCCGCATGACACTCGAATTGCCCGATCCCGCTTCTGGGGTCGGGCAATTCGCTCTTTGCCCGCACAATCAGCCGCATCGACTACGAAGAAGGAGCGCCGTTGGCGTCGAAACTGTTTAGCCCCATCACGCTGCGTCAAACCGAGATCCGCAACCGACTCTGGGTGTCGCCGATGTGCCAGTATTCCGCGACGGCGCGCGACGGAATGCCAACCGACTGGCATCTCGGGCACTACGCGGGGATGGCCCGCGGGGGAGCGGGACTCGTCATCGTGGAGGCGACCGGTGTTGTGCCGGAAGGACGAATCAGCCCCGAGTGTCTCGGTCTTTGGAACGATGCCCAGCGGGATGCGCTCGGTCGCGTCGTCGAATTGGTGCACGCCGCCGGGGCCAAGATCGCGGTGCAGCTCGGCCACGCCGGACGCAAGGCGTCGACGTATGCGTGGCTTCCCGGGGCCGTCGAGGGTACGGTTCCGGAATCCGAGGGCGGCTGGGCGACGGTTGCGCCGTCGGCGAGGGCCTTTGGCGACCTCGCCGAGCCGCGCGAGATGACGCAGACGGACATCGATGCCGCGGTTACCGCGTTTGTTTCCGCCTCGACCCGCGCGGTGGAGGCCGGGTTTGACGCGGTCGAGATCCACGGTGCGCACGGCTATCTCGGCCACCAGTTCCTCTCGCCGCTGAGCAACTTGCGCACCGACGAATACGGCGGCGACCTGTGGGGCCGCTCGCGCTTCCTCCGCGAGGTTGTGGCGGGGGTACGGGATGCGCATCCCGTCCTGCCGGTGCTGGTGCGGCTGAGCGCGACCGACTGGGTGGAGGGCGGGCTCACCGCCGAAGACGTGACGCAGGTCGCCGGCTGGTTGCAGGATGCGGGAGCCGACCTCATCGACGTCTCGAGCGGTGGCAACGTCGAGCGGGCGCAGATTCCGGTCGGAGCCGGATACCAGGCGCCACTCGCGGCGAAGGTCAAGGATTCCGGTGCGCCGGTCGCCGCGGTCGGCATGATCACGAGCGCTCAGCAGGCTGAGACGCTCCTGCGGCTGGGTTCCGTCGACGCGGTCTGCGTCGCGCGTGAGTGGCTGCGCAACCCGTACCTCGGTCTGCACTGGGCGAAGGAGCTGCGCGGCGACCTCGACGCGATTCGCCCGGCGCAGCTCTGGCGCGCGTTTTAGGAGCCGCCGCGCTCGGTGCCTGACCTAGTCGGTGCCCGACCGAGTAGGCCTTGGTCTAGTCGATGCCTCGGGCGCGTAGCGCATCCGCGAGCTGGTCGCCGTGCTGGAGCGCGGCGACCAGCAGCGGGAGGACGAGCCGGAAGCTCATCCTGGGGCCGCCGCGAGCCATCATGGCCTCGCGCAGCTGGCCGAAGATTCCCGCGATGACGGGCACGGTCGTGATGGTCAGCGTGAGCAGCAGGCTGACCTTGGTCGGGGAGACCCCGAAGATTCGCATTGGTGTGACGAGCCGTTCGACCACGTCGAGGAGCGCCGCGGTCGGGGTCGTCAGCGTCACGAGTGCCGCGAGGAGCACCACGATGCAGACCCGCGCGGTGTTGATCACCGCATCCTCGGGGCCGAGAAAAATGAGCTGCGGGATGATCATGATCACCACGAGCCAGCGGAGCGTGTACAGCTGTCGCCACAGTTCGCCGAGCCCGAATCCGGTCGCGAGGAACCCGAGTACGGTGACGATCGCCGCGCCGGCGAGCACCGGCCAGCTCCGCCCCGCAAGAGAGACCGCGAGCGCGAGTACCGCCAGCCCGATCAGCTTCCAGCCCGCTGGCAGCCGATGCAGGATGCTTCGTCCCGGGCGGTAGAGGGAGATCACGCGTAAGTCCGCCGGTAGCGCTCTACGACCGCGGCGGGCTCGCCCGCGTCGGCCAAGCGACCGTCCGCGAAACACAGCGCGTACTCACAACGCTTGGCCAGGTCGAGGTCGTGGGTCACGAGGACGACCTGCGCGTCGAACTCGTCGAGCAGGATGCGCGAAATCGCCTTGGCGTTCCCGAGATCGAGCAAGGCGGTCGGCTCGTCCGCGACGATCAGGGACGGCTCTCCGATCAGCACCGCGGCGAGCGCCACGAGCTGTTGCTGGCCACCCGAGAGCGAATAGACCGAGCTGTCTGCGAGCCCGGCCATCCCGACTTTCTCGAGTGCCGCATCCACCCGCGCGGAAATCTCGTCGCGCGAGAGCTTGCGACCCCGCAGCGTAAAGGCGAGGTCCTCGCGAACCGTCGGCATGATGACCTGCGCCGCCGGATTGCTGAACACCATGCCGACGCGTTGACGCACCGCTTTTCCGTCACGGCTGGGATCGAGCCCGTGAACGCTCAGGATGCCCGAGCTGATCGGGACCAACCCGTTCAGCGTTCGCGCGAACGAGGACTTGCCGGAGCCGTTCGCGCCGACGACGGCAATTGATCGCGCCGTGAGCGAGAGCGTGATGTCCCGCAGGACGGTTCGCCCCTCGCGCACGACAGAGACACCGTCGAATGCGATGTGTCCGGCGTCCTGCATTCGATCAAGCGTAGTCGGGCTAGCGTGCGGCATTGACCGACGCTTGCGTGGGTGAAGTCGACCACGCGAAGGCGCGCGGGTAGGCACGCCACAGCGCCATCGTGATGACGACCGTGAGTGCTGCCTTGATGAGGTCGCCCGGAAGGAACACCGCGCTCGCAATGATGGTCTCGCCGAGGGGGAGCTGCGTGAGCGCCGACTGCACGGGAATGCCGAAGAGGTAGATGACGAGGATGCCGCCGACCACGGCGCCGAGCGCGACGCGCCACCAGGTCGGGCGGTTCGCGCCCGCCCGGACAATGAGCCCGATCACGAATGCGCCGAAGACCCAGCCGATCAGGTAGCCCGCGGAGGGGGCCACGAAGACGCCGAGGCCGCCGCGGCCGCCGGACAGGAGCGGCAGTCCGATCGCGACGAGGGCGAGCACCACGATGACCGAGAGCGCGCCGCGCCGCGCGCCGAGGACGGCCCCGGCGAGCATGACGCCGAGCGTCTGCGCGGTAATGGGTACGGCGCCCACGTTGATGGCCCCGGGCAGACCCAGCACGGCGATTAGCGCGGCGAAGATTGCGATGCGCGCGAGGTCGCTGGCATCGAGCCCCCTGGCTCGGGTTACGGCTGCGTTCATGTGTGCTCCTTTGGACAAGACGTGGGACATCGCTCCTACCTGAACACCGTCCAGGTTGTATGCTGGGAACAGTAATACACGCTTGCCGGAAAGGGCAACATTGGCGACACAACGCGATTCCCGTGCGCGACACTCTCGTATGGACGTGCTCGAGACCGCACTGCGGCTGCTGGATGAGCGTGGCCTGCCCGACCTTTCGATGCGCGCGCTCGCGCGGGAACTCGACGTGCAGCCGAGCGCGCTGTACTGGCACTTCAAGAACAAGCAGGAGCTCCTCGCCGGCGTCGCGGATGCGATCCTCGCGCCAGTCGCGCAGCTCCCGGAAGGCACCGGCGCGGCCGAGGCCGCCGCCGCATTCCGCGAGGCGATGCTTTCGGTGACGGACGGCGCCGAGGTCGTCGTCAGCACAATCGCGCTCGGGCTCGGCGCGGATCGCGCGTTCGAGCGCCTGCGCATAGCGCTCGAGGCGGACGGCTACGAGCGAAATGCGGCGGTGTCGGGCGCCACCACGCTGCTGCACTATTGCATCGGGCACACCTCGCACGAGCAGCAGCGCGCGCAGGCGTTCCGAATCGGGGTCGATCTCAACGAGAGCCCGATCACTGCGGACGCGAGCTCGTTTGCGGAAGGCGTGGCGCGCATCCTTTCGCCCGGCTTGGTAGACTCGATCGGTTGACCAGCAACCATCACCACCATGCCTGAGGAGAACGCCACGTGCTAGCTGTCCACGATCTCGAGATCACGGTGGGAGCGCGCACCCTCATGAGCGACGTCAGCTTCCGCGTGCAAGACGGCGACAAGATTGGACTTGTCGGCCGTAACGGCGCAGGCAAGACCACCCTCACCAAGGTCCTGGCCGGATGGACGCTGCCCTCGGACGGCAAGATCGATCGTGTCGGCGAGATTGGTTACCTCCCGCAGGATCCCCGCAGTGGCGACCCGACGCAGACCGCGCGCAACCGCATCCTGGATGCGCGCGGCCTCGGTTCGGTGCGTACCCGACTCGCGAAGGCCGCAACCGAGATGGCGGAAGCCGCGACCGACGCGGAGCGCGACAAGGCGATGCGCCGGTACGCGCGGCTCGACGACGAGTTCGTCACGCTCGGCGGCTATGCCGCCGAGTCAGAGGCCGCCGCGATCGCCTCGAACCTGAACCTGCCCGACCGCATCCTGGACCAGCAGCTCGAGACCCTCTCGGGCGGTCAGCGACGCCGCATCGAGCTCGCGCGCATCCTGTTCTCGGATGCGTCGACCATGATCCTGGACGAGCCGACCAACCACCTCGACCTCGACTCGGTAGTGTGGCTGCGCGAGTTCCTCAAGGGTTATCGGGGCGGGCTCATCATGATCTCGCACGACGTCGAGCTCGTGGGGGAGACCGTCAACCGAGTCTTCTACCTCGACGCCAACCGGCAGGTCATCGATATCTACAACATGGGCTGGAAGCAGTACCTGCGCCAGCGTGAGGCCGACGAGGAACGCCGCAAGAAAGAGCGCGTCAACGTCGAGAAGAAGGCCTCGGCGCTGCAGCAGCAGGCTGCCAAGTTCGGGGCCAAGGCGACCAAGGCCGCGGCGGCGCACCAGATGCAGCGGCGCGCCGAGCGGATGCTCGGGTCACTCGAGGATGTTCGGCAACAAGATCGCGTCGCGAAGCTCCGGTTCCCGACGCCCGCCCCGGTCGGCAAGACACCGATCAAGGCCGAGGGACTCTCGAAGTCCTACGGCTCGCTCGAGATCTTCACGGGCGTGGACCTCGCGATCGACCGCGGGTCTCGCGTCGTGATCCTCGGGCTCAACGGTGCCGGCAAGACGACCCTGTTGCGCATCCTCGCGGGGGTGGATGTGCCGGACACCGGCGAGATCATTCCCGGGCACGGCCTGCGCGTGGGCTACTACGCGCAGGAGCACGAGACCCTCGACGTCAACGCCTCGGTGAAGGACAACATGGTGCGGGTGTCGCAGCACCTCACCGAGACCGAAGCGCGCAAGGTGCTCGGCTCGTTCCTGTTCTCGGGTGACGACGTCAACAAACCGGCAGGCGTGCTCTCGGGTGGGGAGAAGACCCGCCTCGCGTTGGCGATGCTCGTCGTCTCGAGCGCGAACGTGCTGCTGCTCGACGAGCCCACGAACAACCTCGATCCGGTCTCACGTGAGCAGATCCTGGATGCGCTCGCGCACTACGAAGGCGCGGTCATCCTCGTTTCGCACGACGAGGGTGCGGTCGAGGCGCTGAACCCCGAGCGCGTGCTCATCATGCCCGAGGCGATCGAGGACCACTGGAACCCCGAGTACTTCGAGCTCATCGAAATGGACTAGGTCTCGGCGTCCTCGAAGGTCGCGAAATCATCGATGACGGGGATCCGGCGCCGGTCGTGGTCCATCGGGCGCGGAATGCGCTCGTGCGGGTCGACCAGCGTCACCTGGTGACCGTCCTCGCCGAGCCGTCGGAGGCCCTCACGGAGCATCCGGTCGCCGACGTGGTTGATCTGCGGGACGGCAGTGAGATCCACGACAACCTCGGACTCGTCCTCGGGAATCTCCTCGAATCGTCGCAGCGCGAGCTCCGCGGTGGGGAACGTCAGGGCGCCCTGGATGCTCACGAGAACGGCTCCCGATTCGGTGCGGGACTGCTGTCCTATCGCATCGATCGAAGGCGCCGGCATCGCCATGATGTGCAAGCCCATGTCCCTCGAGACCCGTTCGCACGCCTCGACGCCTCGCACGCTGTTACCGTGCGAGTCGAGCCTCGGCGAAAACGTTCCGATTCCGACCTGCCCCGGCAGCGAGCCAATGATGCCACCGCCCACGCCGCTCTTGGCCGGGATGCCCACGCTCGAGAGCCAGTCGCCGGCCGAGTCGTACATCCCACACGTGGTCATCACGCTGAGCACCTGGCGGCACACCCACTCGGGCACCACGCGCTCGTGCGTAATCGGGTTGACCCCGCCATTGGCGAGCGTCATCGCCATCACCGAGAGGTCGCGCGCCGTGACGTTCAGCGCGCTCTGGCGGGTGTATCCCCAGACCGCGTCATCGGGTTCGATACTGATGAAGCCGTTGCTACGCATCATCGAGGCGAGGGCAACGTTGCGGTAGCGGTTGGCAAATTCGCTCTCGAGCACGGCCTCGTTGACCTCTAGCTTTCGGCCCGCGAACTTGCATAGCGATTCGATAATGAGGTCGGAGCGTTCCTGCGGGGTCGCATCCGCTGGACCGACGAGGCAGTGCGTCACAATCGCGCCCATGTTAATCATGGGATTGCTCGGCTTGCCGGACTCCGGGTCTACCGACATGGCGTTATACGGATCGCCACTCGGCTCGACGTCGACGTGCGCATCCACGATCTGCAACCCTCGCTCAACGAGGGCCATCGCATACACGAATGGCTTCGAGACTGATTGAATGGTGAACTCGTTCTCGGCGTCACCCTCGGCGTAGATGGTGCCCGCCGGGGTGCACAGCGCGATCCCGAACTGGTCTGGGTCGACCTCCGCGAGCTCCGGGATGTAGGTCGCAACCTCGCCCTGCGAGTAGTAATAGCAGCTGTCTCGGATCTCGGCGAGGTATTCGTGGACCGGAGTTCGCATGCAATCGCCCTTCGCTAGTGCTGAGAATCGATAAGTTCGTCCTCGTAGTCTGCCTGAGACTTCTTAGCGCGAGCCTTGCGCTCGGCCTCACGCTTTTTCGCTGCGAGCACGCGGGGGTCGTCCGCATTTCGCTCGCGGAACTCTTCGCGCACCCCGTAGACCAAGCCAACGAGAGCGATGATCGCGAAGATGATCCACTGGAACGCGTAGCTCAGGTGGTTGCCCTCGGTGAGCTCCGGCTTGGGGACCAACGCGCCAGTCTCGCCACTCGGCGTTTCGCTGCGAAGCAGGCCGTACGCATCCGAATAGGTGCGATCTTCGCCGAGGTTTGCAGCGAAGGTCTCGACGTGAATCGTGGCGATCTGCCCCTCGGGAGCACTTCTTCCGGGAATTTCGGGTTCACTCGGTTTAAGCCTCGCGGTGACTGAAACCTCACCCGCGGGCGCTGCGGGGACGCTGTCGGGGTGATCCTGCTCGGCACCGGTGGGAAGCCAGCCGCGATTGACGATGAAGATTCTGCCGTCGGAAGTCTCGAGCGGTGTCAGGATTTCGAAGCCGGGGAGGCCATCGCGAGGTCGACCACGCACCAGGAGCTGCTCATCCTCGAGATACTCACCCTCGACCAAAACGGAGAGCCACTCCTGGTCGGCATTAAACGAGTCGACCGTGGGGAGGACCTCTTCGATTGGCCGCGCCTCGGCATCGAAGTTGGTCTGAACGAGGTGATTGGCATCAACTCGCTGCTCGCGCCGATCGAATTGCCACGAAGAGAGAAATCCACACACCGTCGCGAAGACGACGAGGAGTGCGAAATAACCGAGCCAGCGACGGCTCAGGAGAAACCGCAGACCCTTCCTATTCTTGGATGCTTGCGGAGTCGAACTAGTCACTGAATCGGGGCCTCATTCACGGGATCGTGTACGTCGTGCACTCGGACCGGGAACTCTCGGCTGTTCAGGAAGCCGAGTAAGTAATCCTTGTGGTCCACGCACGCTAACCAAATCTTAACCCGGTCGAGGCCATGGATGCGGGGGTTGCGCCACTCGATGCGCACAACAGCATCGTGGTCGCACCCCGCGCGCGAGCACTGAGGCAGCCGAGTGCGTTCTGGGAGCGCGCCCGCGAGCCTGCCGCGAAGATCGAACTCTCCGGAACTCATTAGGGCTTCTCCTCCCGATGCGAAGCATTCGTTGCCCCGCCATCCTTCGCCTCGCTGCTTGGTGCGTCATCGTTTGCCGAATCGCGGGGCTCATACCACTCGTTAGATCGTACCGGTTCTGCGTACTTTACGACGGCAGCCGCGTCGGGGCGTTCGACGGGTCGAATCTTGCGTTCGCGAACGTGATTTGCGATCACGACCGCGATCCACGGCAAGAAAATTGCTCCCGCGGCGACAACGAACAGCATCGGCCCACGCACGAACACCATGAGCAGCACGCAGACACTGCGGAACGCCATCGTAAGTAGATACTGGCGAGTCCGATGCCGACGCTCTTCCTCTTCGGATTCTCCGATGGAGGTGATGTTGGGCACCTGCCTAGACATGAGTGATACTCGCTCCATTCGACAGCTCAAGCCTACTCCTCGGCCCAGTACGATGGGCCAGATATCCCGCTTTCGACCAAGGAGCTTTATGACCACGCAGCGGACCGTGCTGATCACTGGAGGCAACCGCGGCATTGGCCGCGCCATTGCGGAAGAATTCCTCGCGGCGGGGCACCGTGTCGCCGTGACTTCGCGCTCGGGCGAGGGCGGCCCCGAAGGCGCCCTGACCGTCGCGGCCGACGTCGGAAACGCCGCCTCGATTGACGAGGCCTTCAAAGCGGTCGAAGCAGAGTATGGCCCGATCGAGGTCGTGGTGGCCAACGCTGGCATCACCAAGGACGGCCTGCTGCTGCGCATGACGGAGGATGACTTCACGAGCGTCGTCGACACGAACCTCACGGGTGCCTTCCGGATCATCAAGCGGGCGTCGAAGGGGATGCTCCGGGCAAAGTTTGGCCGCGTGGTGCTGATTTCTTCGGTCGTCGGACTCTACGGCTCGCCGGGGCAGATCAACTATGCCGCCTCGAAGGCCGGGCTCGTCGGCATCGTGCGTTCGCTGACGCGCGAGCTCGGCGGCCGGGGGATCACGGCGAACGTGGTATCGCCCGGATTCATCGAGACCGAGATGACCGCGGTGCTGCCCGAAGAGACCCAGAAGGAGTACCTGAGCGCGATCCCCGCCGGGCGGTTCGGCAAGGTGGATGAGATCGCCAAGACGGTCCGCTGGCTCGCGTCGGACGATGCCGGGTACATTTCCGGCGCGGTTATCCCCGTGGACGGCGGCCTCGGGATGGGGCACTAGGTCGACCAAGGACCTTGAATAGCGGTGGAGCCGCGTATCGAAAGGTGTCGGTGAAACGGCCTTTCGATACGACGCTTCGCGTCTACTCAAGGTCCGTTAGCCGCGCAGGCCGAGGAGGGGGAGGAGCTGCGTCATATCGCGGTCGCGGATGACGACCGAGGCCTGTTCACGAACGATCGGCTTCGCGTCGAACGCGACCGACAGACCGGCGATTTCCATCATCCCAAGGTCGTTCGCGCCGTCGCCGACAGCAACGGTCCGATCCATCGGCACATCGAGCGACTGCGCCCAGCTGCGCAGCGTGTGGGCCTTCGCCTGGCGGCCGATGATCGGCCCCGTGACGTTCCCCGTGAGGAGGCCCGCCGCATCCACCTCGAAGCGGTTCGCGCGCCAGAGGTCGAGTCCCAGGTCGGCCGCGAGCGAGTCGAGGATCTCGTGGAATCCGCCTGAGACGGCGCCGACGCGACCGCCGCCCGCGTGCACGGCCTCGATCATTTCGGGGACGCCATTCGTCACCGTGATCTGCTGCCGGACTTCGGCCACCTGCGTCAGCGAGACGCCGCGCAGGAGGGCGACTCGCTCGCGCAGGCTGCCTTCGAAATCGAGTTCGCCCCGCATCGCGCGCTCGGTGACCTCGGCCACCTGCTCGCGGACTCCCGCGTACTCGGCGACAAGCTCGATGACCTCGTCTTCGATGAGCGTCGAGTCGACGTCGAGCACGACCAAAAAGCGCGCGCCTGGGGTGATGGTGCCCTCACCGTGCATCGGGGTGAGGGTTATCGGGGCACTGCTCAACGCTCGATCACCGCGTTCTTCGGAACGACGGTGATGCCCGAGTCTGTGACGGTGAAGCCACGGGCGCGGTCAAGGTCGGGGTTCTCGCCAACCGAGGCGCCCTCGCGTACGACGACGTTCTTGTCGAGAATCGCGCGGCGCACCACGGCACCGGGTTCGACCTGCACGCGATCGAACGTGATCGAGTCCACGACGAGCGCACCCGACATGACGCGCGTCCAGGGCCCGAGGACCGAACGCTCGATGTGGGCGCCGCTGATCACCGAACCGAGCGAGATGATCGAGTCGATCATGGTGCCGGTGGTGCCACGGCCGTCGCGCACGAACTTCGCGGGCGGCGAGTTCAGCTGCTGCGACATGATCGGCCACTGCTCGTTGTAGAGGTTGAAGATCGGGAGCGTCGCGATGAGGTCCATGTGGGCCTCGAAAAAGGAATCGATGGTACCGACGTCGCGCCAGTAGTCGCGGTCGCGCGCGGTGGAACCGGGCACGTCGTTCTGGATGAAGTCGTAGACGCCGGCATCGCCGTTCGCCACGAACGCGGGGATGATGTCGCCACCCATGTCGTGCTTCGAGTCTTCGTTCGCAGCGTCGCGGGTGACGTATTCGATCAGCTTGTCGGCGTCGAATACGTAGTTACCCATGGACGCGAGAATCTCGTGCGGGCTGTCCGCCAGCCCCTCGACGTGCTCTGGCTTTTCAAGGAACTCGCGAATGTGGCCGGGGCGCTCCGGATCGGTATCGATCACGCCGAACGAAGTCGACATTTCGATGGGCTGGCGAATGGCGGCAACCGTGGCGCCGAGGCCCGACTCGATGTGCTGCTGCACCATCTGCGAGAAGTCCATGCGATACACGTGGTCGGCACCGACGACGACCACGATGTCTGGCTTCTCATCGTGAATGAGGTTGAGCGACTGGAAGATGGCGTCGGCCGAACCCGAGAACCAGTGCTTGCCGCGACGCTGCTGCGCGGGAACGCTCGAGACATACGCGCCGAGGATGGCGGGCATGCGCCACGTCTGGGAGATGTGACGGTCGAGCGAGTGCGATTTGTACTGCGTCAGGACGACGATCTGGTTCAGGCCCGAGTTCATCAAGTTCGCGAGTGCGAAGTCGATGAGTCGATACTGTCCCGCGAAGGGGACAGCGGGCTTTGCCCGGTCTGCCGTAAGCGGCATGAGGCGTTTACCCTCGCCGCCAGCCAACACGATTCCGAAGACTTTTTTCTGCGCCTGTGCCATGGCCCCATCGTAGACATGAAAGTGAACGGGTTCCGTCGGATTGCTCGCGTACTCTGGCCGCATGAAAATCGACGTGATTTCCCGGGAGTATCCGCCGCAGGTCTATGGAGGGGCGGGGGTGCATGTCACCGAGCTCGTCCGTGCAATGCGCGAGGACATCGATGTCCGAGTCCGTTGCTTTGGTGAGCCGCGTGAGGAACAAGACACTTATGCCTATCCTGTGCCGGAAGAGCTCAAGGACGCGAATGCTGCGCTCGGATTTCTCGGCACCGATCTCCTGATCGCCAAAGATGTCGAGGGTGCAGACCTCGTCCACTCCCACACTTGGTATGCCAATCAAGCGGGAAACATTGCCAAATTTCTGCACGGAATCCCACATGTGATCTCCGCGCACTCGCTCGAGCCACTCCGGCCGTGGAAAGCCGAGCAGCTCGGCGGGGGATACCGGCTTTCGAGCTGGATGGAGCGCGACGCGTACGCGAACGCCGACCGCATCATCGCCGTTTCCAACGGCATGCGCGCCGACATCCTGCGCAGCTACCCGGACCTCGACACCGACAAGGTCGTCACGATCTACAACGGCATCGACATCGATGAGTGGAAGCCCACGGACGATCCCGAGACCGTTCGCGAGCTCGGCATCGACCCGGATGCGCCCACCGTCATCTTCGTCGGTCGCATCACCCGACAGAAGGGCCTGCCATACCTCCTGCGCGCGCTGCGCGAGCTGCCCAAGGAGGTGCAGATCGTCCTGTGTGCCGGGGCACCGGACACCAAGGAAATCGAAGAAGAGGTCCGCGGCCTCGTGAGCGAGCTGCAGTCCGAACGCGAGGGCGTGCACTGGATTTCCGAGCACCTCCCGCGGCCGAAGATCATGGCACTCCTTACTGCGGCCGAAGTGTTCGTGTGCCCATCGATCTACGAGCCGCTTGGCATCGTGAATCTCGAGGCGATGAGCTGCGGCACGGCCGTGGTCGGCTCTGGCACCGGCGGGATTCCCGAGGTCGTTCAGGATGGGGTCACCGGCCGCATCGTGCCGATTGAGCAGGTGCAGGACGGCACGGGCACTCCGACGGACCCGGACAAGTTCGTCGCGGACCTCGCCGCCACGCTGAACGAGGTGCTTTCGGATCCGGAGAAGGCGGCGGAATACGGCCGCGCCGGGCGCGAGCGCGTCGAACGTGAGTTCACTTGGAAGCAGATTTCCACGCAGACGCAGGAGCTCTACCGCTCCTTGATCGAGGCTTAGCCGAGATTTCCGGCGGGCGTACACGTCACACGCCTGCGCGTACGCAGCGTTTTTGTGTCGCCCGCCGGTAGCCTTGCCGCATGGCTGAAGTCGTGAAATTCGAGGACGTCCGAGTGATTCGCTCCGGGCGTCCAATTCTTGATGGTGTGAATTGGTCCGTAGATGAAACCGACCGCTGGGTGATCTTGGGGCCCAATGGCGCGGGGAAATCCACGCTGTTATCGATCGCGTCCGCGCAACTGCATCCGACTTCTGGCCAGGTGACCATCCTCGATGAGCAGCTCGGACGCGCCAACGTGTTCGACATCCGCCCGCGCATCGGCTTCGCGTCGAGTGCCATGGCGAAGCTGATTCCCGAGGATGAAACCGTGCGCAACACGGTGCTGACCGCGGGATACGCCGTGGCGGGACGCTGGAACGAGTCCTATGACGAGATTGACAACGAGCAGACTGACCGCGTTCTCGCGGAGTGGCAGCTCGAGAATCTTGCAGAGCGCACGTTCGGCACGCTCTCGGACGGCGAGCGCAAGCGCACCCTCATCGCGCGCGCCGTCATGACCGACCCGGAGCTGCTGCTGCTCGACGAGCCGAGCGCATCCCTCGACCTTGGCGCCCGCGAGAACCTGCTCGCGTCGCTCACCGACTACGCCGCCAGCGACTTTGCCCCGGCGATCGTGATGGTGACGCACCACGTCGAAGAGATTCCGGTCGGCGTCACCCACGCCCTGCTGATCCGCGAGGGTAAGATCGTGACGGCTGGGCCGCTCGCGGAGTCACTCACCGCGGCAAACCTCACGGAGACGTTCGGGCTTCCGCTCGATCTCACGTATCACGGCGGCCGCTTCGCGGCGCGCGCCGCCAACTAGGCGCGACACGCCCGAACCGCAGGGGGGAATTCTGCTGCGCTAATCGCTAGTAGCGTGCTAGACTTTCTCCTTGGCTTGCCGTGGGGCGGCCGCGCAGGCGTACTGCTGAGCTGCATACCCCGGCACTTGTACTTGTACCCGACTTTTCGCAGAAGGAAACCCGATGAAGGCAGACATCCACCCCGAATATGACTACGTGGTGTTCAACGACCTCGCTTCGGGTGAGAAGTTCCTCACCCGTTCGACGGTGAAGTCCCAGAAGACCATCGAGTGGGAAGACGGCACGACCTACCCGGTCGTCGACGTCGAAATCTCGAGCGCGTCGCACCCGTTCTACACCGGTAAGCAGCGCATCATGGACTCGGCCGGTCGTGTCGAGAAGTTCAAGAACCGCTACGCAAAGTTCGGTTCGAAGAACTAGTCCTCGAATCTTCAAAACTGCCCGGGCTCGCAACGAGCCCGGGCAGTTTTTTCGTCACGGCGTGTGGTGCCACCGAGGTGGCACCACACGCCGTGGGCGACTGCGCGATCTACGCCCGCACCGGCCAGCGGCCGTCGGCGCTGAAGTTTGGGTCCTTGGTGCGGCGCATGTACGCCTCGAAGTCTTCGGCGGATGCGCGCGACCACTCGATCTGCTTGGCGTGGAGGTCCGCAAGTGGAATATCGACCTCGGCCGGATACTTGCGCGCAATCGCCTGGGCGATGTGGCCGGCCGCGATCGCGTCGGCCGCGGCGTCGTGGGCGTCGAGGAGGTCGACCCCGTAGACGGCGGCGGTGTCGGTGAGCGTGCGCTTACCCTTGCGGTAGCGATCCACCGCGCGGTCAATCACGAGCGGGTCCACGACCTGCTTGCCGAGCTGAGGTGGCGTGACGCCATAGCGGCGGCACTCGGCGTCGATGAGCGTGAGGTCGAACGGCGCGTTATAGATCACGAGGGCGAGGCCGTGCTTCGCGATCCAGTTCAGCGAGGCGACGACCTTCTCCAACACCTCGGCGATCGGTTCGCCCTCGGCGCGGGCCATTTCCGTCGTGATGCCGTGCACGGCGGCCGCCTGCTCCGGGATCTCAACCCCCGGGTCGGCAAGCCAATCGGTGCCGCGCTCCATGTCACCGCCCGCGTCGAGCATCCCGACGAATGCCGTCACCAGCCGAGCCTCGGTCGGGTCAACTCCCGTCGTCTCGGTATCGAATACGGCGACTTTCTCGGTCCAGCTCACGCCAGCTCCTTCGTGTTCCACGGCTAATGGGTCTCTTGCGGTTCGTCGCATACACTCTTCCACGATGCGCCCTCAGAACCCACTGCAAGCCCGGCTTGGCGAAATTCCCGTCGTAACTCGACTGCGCAGCATTCGAGGCAGCGAGACCAAGATCTGGGTGTTCGGCCCAGAGGATGCACTGCAGACGGTCGTGCTCGTCCACGGCTTCCGCGGCACCCACCACGGCCTAGCCAACCTCGTGGCGCTGCTGCCGGAGGTACGCTTCATTGCGCCGGACCTGCCCGGATTCGGCGAATCCACGCCGATGCCTGACGAGCACTCGGTTAATCACTACGCCACGTGGCTGCTCGAACTGCTGCGCGAAGAAGACCCGGATCGGGCCGCGAGCGTGCTCGGTCACTCGTTCGGGTCGATGATCGTCGCACGAGCGGCGGCGGACCTCGAGGGCCGCGACGTCATCCTGGTGAACCCGATCGCGGAAAACGCGCTCGAGGGGCCAGCGCGGATGCTCACGAATCTCGGCGTGTTCTATTACTGGGCCGGCGCGGCGCTGCCCGCGCCGGTTGGCCAGGCACTCCTCGCGTCGCCCGTCATCACGCGCGTGATGAGCGAAGTCATGGCCGTGACCCGAAGTCGCGCCCTGCGCACGTGGATTCACGCCGAGCACGAGGAGCACTTCTCCGAGTTCGCGAGCCGGGATGTCCTCCTCGAGGCGTTTCGCGCATCCGTCTCGACCGATGTCAGCGCCTTTGCCGCGGAACTTCCCGCGGGCACAACGATGATCGCGGGGGAGCGGGACCTCATCGCGCCGCTGGATGCGACCAAGCGACTCCACGCGAAGTCACCAGGCTCGGAACTGCACGTGATCGAAGGTGTCGGCCACCTCATCCACTACGAAACCCCAATCCCGCTCGCGCGACTCGTCCGCGAGCACCTCGACCGCAAAGCACTGCAAGGAGCATCCATTGACTGACCTGTCACTTTCCCTCGCGGGCCGTCTCCCCTCGGAAGTCGCGATCGTCGGTGGAAACGGTCAGATCGCGCGGGCGCTGGCGGCGCTGCTTGCGGAGGACGGCGGCAGAGTCCGGTCGATCATCCGCAGTGAGGCCCAGGCGGATGCGCTTCGCGAGCTCGGAGCGGAGCCTGTGGTCTGCGATATCGAGACGGCCTCGGCCGACGAGATTGCGAATGCCTTTGGCGATGCGGAGGCCGTCGTCTTCGCGGCCGGCGCCGGACCCGGTTCGGGCGAGGCGCGGAAGTGGACCGTGGATCGGGGCGGTGCCATCAAATCGGCGGACGCAGCCCTGTTGTCTGGAGCGATGCGGTTCTTGCAGATCAGCTTCATTGGCGCCGAACAGCAGGCCCCGGCGGGCGGCGATCCGGTTTTCGCCGCCTACTGGGATGCGAAGCGCGAGGCTGACGAGTACCTCCGTTCCGTGGCGCTTGATTGGACGATCGTGAAGCCGGGCGGCCTCACCAATGAGCCGGCCACCGGCCGAGGGACTGTTTCGGTCTCGACGATGGAGCGTGGCGGGAAAACGCGACGCGCCGATGTCGCGCATGTCATCCGACTCGCGCTTGCGCACCAGGGGACAGTGTGGCGGGACCTCAGCGTAGTCGAGGGCGGGACCCCGCTCGACGAGGCCATTGACCACGCGCTTGCCGAGGCACAGAAAGCGCTTTAGGCGGCGCGGCGCTAGATGCCGAGGATCTCGGCCGCGCCCGCGACGACCTCGCTGATGCCCGCATCCACCCGGAAAGCCGCGAGGTGATCGAGCGGGGTTTCGCCGCGGTTGACCATGGCGATCGGCTTGCCCTGGCGGTGCGCGCGGTGGAGCAGGCGCACGGCGGTATTGACCGCGAGCGATGAACCAACCACGACGACCGAGTCGGACTCGTTGACGAGCTGCTCCGCGGCGCGAGCGTCTTCGGGGCGGACAAACTGGCCAAACATCACGACGTTGGGTGCGAGCATCCCGCCGCACACGAGGCACTTGGGGATATTGAAATTGGCCACGACCTCGTCTGACACCGAAGCGTCGCCGTCGGGGTTGTGCTCGGCCTCGGCGGCGATGGCCGCGACGTCGGGATTGTCCCGGCGCATCCGCTCGACGATTTCGTCACGCGACACCTCGGTGCCGCAGTTGAGGCAGCGGACGCTGCGGAGGTGGCCGTGGAGCTCGATGACGCGCTGGGAACCCGCGCGCAGGTGCAGGCCGTCCACGTTCTGCGTCGCGACCCCGAGCACGTTGCCCGCGGCCTCGAGCCGTGCGAGCGCGAAGTGGCCGACGTTCGGCGAGAAGGAGTCGAAACGGCGCCAGCCAATGGCCGCACCGGCCCAGTAGCGGGCCTGGCGCTCGTCGCTGCTTTCGAAGTCCTGCCAGGTCATGGGCGTGCGCTTCGGCGCGCCCGGGGAGCGGTAATCGGGGATACCCGAGTCGGTCGACAACCCCGCGCCGGTAATCACAGCGGCGTTACGCGTCGCGAGAAAATCGGCGAGCTCCTCGGCTCCGGCTCGAATGTATCCGGCTTCATCCATTCCTCACACCTGACCTTCGATCTCGTGAACTGCATGACAACCTACCTGCATCGAGGCAGCCACGCCGTGAGAAAATCTCAGGATGCGCATTATTCCGATTACCTCGCTCGACCAGTCCGAGGCCGAGGTGTCCGGCATCGAGGACTATGCGAACCTCACCGATGTCGCGCTGCGGCGCAAGCTCGAGCCCGCGGGCGGCCTCTACATGGCGGAGTCGGAGAAGGTGATTCGACGCGCGCTGGCAGCAGGGCATCGACCGCGTTCGCTCCTGACGCAAGAGAAGTTTCTGGCGCAGGCGGAGGCGCTCTTCGCGGACTTCCCCGACGTGCCGGTCTTTCTCGGGAGCGAGGCGCTCCTCGAGCAGCTGACGGGATACCGGATGCATCGGGGCGTGATGGCGGCCATGCATCGTCCCGAGCTGCTCGATCCCGCCGAGATTCTCCGCACCTCGAAGACGGTGCTCGTGCTCGAGGACATCGTGGACCACACGAACGTGGGCGCGGCCTTTCGCAACGCGGCGGGCCTGGGCGCCGACGCCGTGTTCGTGACCCCCGAGTGCGCCGATCCGCTCTACCGGCGCAGCGTCCGAGTCTCGATGGGGACGGTCCTGCAGGTGCCGTGGACGCGGCTGCCCGCCTGGCATGAGGCCGGGCGGCTGTTCCGTGAGCACGGGTTCGAGCTCGCGGCGCTCGCCCTGGAAGAGGATGCGGTCACGCTCAGGGAGTTTGCCGCGAAACGCCCGGAAAAAGTCGCGTTGCTGTTGGGAACAGAGGGGAACGGGCTCAGCCGTGCCGCGCTTCGGGAATCGAGGCATAAGATTGTCATTCCCATGCACCACGAGGTCGACTCGCTCAATGTCGCGGCCGCCTCGGCAGTGGCGCTCTATGCTCTGCTCGATGACGTGTCGGTGGCTGGGAGTACGGTCGAAAAGTAAGTGTTGAGTTCACGAAAGCGAGATGTAGCAGCTGCATGAGTAGCGTTCCGATGGCATCGAATCGTACCGCTCATCAGGTCGGCACCTATGCCGCCGAACACCTCTCACCCGCGTTCCCAAACCGCGCTCCGCGCGGCACCGCGGGGAGCCTGCGTGCCTGGCAGCAGGAGGCCCTCGACCTCTACATGGAGAAGCAGCCGCGCGACTTCCTCGCGACGGCGACGCCCGGCGCTGGCAAAACGACCTTCGCGCTTCGCATCGCGACGGAGCTGCTCGCTGACTCGACCGTGAACCGCATCATCGTGGTTGCCCCGACCGACCACCTCAAGACCCAGTGGGCCGAGGCTGCCGCCCGAGTGGGCATCCGCCTGGACCCGAAATTCAGCAACAATCAGGGTGGCATTTCTCGGGAGTATCACGGCGTGGCGGTGACCTACGCGCAGGTCGCGATGAAGCCGTACCTGCACGAGCACCTGTGCGGTTCGGCCCGCACCCTCGTGATCATGGACGAGATTCACCACGGCGGCGACAGCCTCACGTGGGGTGACGCGCTCCATGACGCGTATGAGCACGCCGATCGCCGGCTCAGCCTCACCGGTACGCCGTTCCGTTCCGACACGGCGGCGATTCCGTTCGTGCGCTACGAGCGCGATGGCGACGGCATCCGCGTCTCGAAGGCCGACTATTCCTACGGCTACGGGCACGCGCTGGCCGACGGCGTCGTGCGCCCGGTGATGTTCATGGCCTACTCGGGCAACGTGCGCTGGCGGGACACCTACGGCGAGGAGATGGCTGCGGGCCTCGCCGACGACAACACGAAGGACATCGTCTCGCAGGCCTGGCGCACCGCGCTCGACCCGAATGGTGACTGGATCCAGCAGGTCATTCAGGCCGCGGATCGTCGCCTCTCAGAGATCCGCGAGGAGGTGCCGGACGCGGGCGGGCTCGTCATCGCCACCGACCATGAGGCGGCACGCGGCTACGCGGCGCTCATCGAGCACCTGACCGGCACGAAGCCTGCACTCATCCTCAGCGACGATAAGGGCGCATCCGACCGAATTTCGAGCTTCGCGGCATCGGATGAGCGCTGGATGGTGGCGGTGCGAATGGTGTCCGAGGGCGTCGACGTGCCCCGGCTCGCCGTGGGCGTGTATGCCACGAGTTCCTCGACGCCGCTGTTCTTCGCGCAGGCCATCGGGCGATTCGTGCGCGCGCGGCGCAAGGGGGAGACGGCGACGGTCTTCATCCCCTCGGTGCCGAAGCTCGCCGCGCTTGCCCACGAGCTCGAGCTCGAGCGTGACCACGCGCTCGATCGCCGCACGAAAGAGGAGGAAAACCTCGGCGCGGGAATGACCCCGGAAGAGCGCGAGCTCGCCGAGGCACAGCGCGAGGAAGATGCCTCGAGCGAGCTGACGAACTATCAGTTCGAGGCGCTGTCCTCCGAGGCTCGCTTCGAGCGAGTGCTCTACGACGGGGGAGACTTCGGCTATGCCGCCGAGGTCGGCTCTCTCGAGGAGCTCGAATACCTGGGGCTGCCGGGAATCCTCGAGGCGGAGGATGTGTCTGCGGTTCTCGAGGCGCGGGCGAAGAAGCAGGAGAGCATCCAGGATGCGCGGGCCAATCGGAAGCTTCATGACGGGCACGAGACGGTGCAGCCGCTCCACCGCACGCTCAAGGAACAGCGCTCGGTGCTGAACTCGCTCGTGGGGCTCTACGCCCGGCAGAAGGACATGCCCCACGGCAAGGTGCACGGATGGCTGCGCGCCGCGTGCGGCGGCCCGGCGGTGGCTCAGGCCACCTCGCACCAGATTCAGCAGCGGATCGACATGCTGCGCAAGAAACTGCACTAGCGGGGAGCGCGAGCGGGCACTCGGTAACAACGAAGCGCCGTGCGAGCCAGGGTGGCTCCGCACGGCGCTTCGTTGTCGAGGGGATTCTGCGTTGAGTGAATTCGGCGCGGAGGGACCTAAGCCCAATACCGTTCAGTTAGGGTTACAGCGGTGTAGTTTGGTGGTATGCCAAGAGCTGGGTGGAAGAAGTCGGAGTCCGAACGTCGGTTGTCGGATTTGGTGTCGGTCGGTGTGCTGACGCGGGTGTTCCCGCCCGGCGTGGTCGATGACGTGATCGCCGAGACAGGTCGTACCGAGCAACGTCATCGCTCGCTACCGGCGCGGGTGATGGCGTATTTCTCCATCGGAATGGCGCTGTACTCGGAGGGGTCGTACGAGGACATCTGGTCGCAATTGACCGATGGCCTGTCCTGGGCCTCTGGCTGGACCGAAACCTACACACCACCGAGCAAGTCTGCGATCTTCCAAGCTCGGGCCCGGTTGGGGTTCGAACCGTTGGCTGCGCTGTTCGAGCGAGTCGCGAACCCGATCGGTGACGCGAGCACGCCGGGTGTCTGGTTGGCGGGCCGTCGGCTGGTCGCGATCGATGGAATGTGCCTCGATGTTGCCGACACTGCGGTGAACCACGCGCACTTCGGTCGACCTGCGACCAGCAAGGGCGAGCAGTCCGCGTTCCCCCAAGCCCGGGTCGTGGCGTTGGCGGAGTGTGGCACCCACGCCATCTTCGCTGCTGAGATCGGCCCCTACCGCGAATCCGAAGCGACCCTCGCTGCGCGGCTTGTGCCGAAGCTGCAACGGGGGATGGTGCTCACCGCCGACCGCGGGTTCTTCTCCTACGCCCTGTGGCGGAAGGCTACCGCGACCGGCGCGGACTTGTTGTGGCGGATCCGCACCGACAAGAGCGCACCGAAGCCGGTCCACGTCGCGGATCTACCCGACGGGTCGTGGCTGGCTGACCTGCGCCAGACGCACTCGGCCGCAGCCCGGCGGGCCGAGCCGATGCGCGTGCGCGTGATCGACTACACGATCGATGACGGCCGCGAACATCCCGAGCGATACCGTCTGTTCACAACCCTGCTTGATCCGGATGAGGTGTCTGCCACGCAGCTGGCCGCCGGTTATTCCCAGCGGTGGGAGATCGAGCTGGCCTTCGACGAGCTCAAGACCCACCAACGAGGGCCGCGTACGGTGCTGCGTTCCAAGTCTCCGGATCTGGTGTTGCAGGAGATCTGGGGACACTTGTGCTGCCACTTCGCGATCCGGTCCTTGATGGGCGAGGCTGCCGCCCATCAAGGGCATGATCCGGACCGGGTGAGTTTTGTTGCTGCGTTGCGGATCACTCGTCAAACCCTCGCCCATCCGGGCGCTTTTTTCCCCTGACCAGCATGACCGCGACGGTCCCGGCTGGCTCGGGTTCCTTCGCCGGCTCCTTGCGCGGCTCAATCCCGTGCGTCGACGCCGTTCTGCTCCCCGGGTGGTGAAACGGAAGTACGTGAAGTGGCACGTCAAACGTGCCGAGCACGCCGACTGGCCCCAGCCTGCTAAGCAGACGACGATCAGCGTCAGTCGCTGCTAACTGAACGGTATTGGACCTAAGCCTCGGTACGTTTGCTCTTTCGCGCCTGCACGATCTTGTGCACGATGTACCAGATCACGAGCGCGGCGACGACGGCGATCACGAGGTACTGGAGCCAGCCCGCGGCCTGCTCGAGGACACCCCAGTTTGAGCCGAGGGCGTACCCGCCATAGACAAAGATCGTGTTCCAGATTGCGGAGCCGAGGAATGTGAAGATGCCGAACCGCCACCACGACATGCGTTCGATGCCCGCGGGAATCGAAATCAGCGAGCGGAAGATCGGGATCATTCGGCCGAGGAACACCGTCCAGTAGCCGTACTTGTTGAACCACGCGATGGTTTTCTTGATGTCGTTCTCGTCGACGAGGGGGAGCTTGCCGAGGAGCCAGACCGTGCGGGCGTGGCCCAGCCACGCCCCGAGCCCGTAGAGCGCGTAGGCGCCGATTACGGAGCCTGCCGTCGCCCAGATGAGCGCCTCAACCCACGTGAACTGTCCGTCAGGGCTGCCCGCGGTAAACCCGGCGAGTGGCAGGATGACCTCGGACGGAATCGGCGGGAAGAGGTTCTCAAGGAATACGAGGAACGCAACGCCGGGAGCGCCGAGGAAGTTCATGATTGAGATGGCCCAGTCGCCGATCGCCCCGAAGGCGGACGTGTTATTCGTCGACTGCGCGGCGAGCGCGAGAATGGTGTGCATTTGCAAAAGCCTATCCAGGGGTGGTGAATCCGTCCCGGGGGAAAACCCGAATGGGTGCCGGTGGGACGCCGTGAATCGCGAACAGCGCCCTATGCAGGGTAGGCGAATCGCACCTTTCGCGTCGCAGCATCCGCCTCGACCAGCCTGACACGCGCTTGCTCGCCGACGGGCACATCGCCGCGGCACTGCGCGATCACGGGAGGGTCGAACACGAAGATTTCCGCGTGGTGGTCGCCGTCACCCGCACGAAGCAGACCCGCATCGAACTCCTGGCCGACTCGGTCTTGGAGGGCGACGGCCTCCGCGAGGTTGATCGCTTCGTTGGCCACGGCACCGGCCCGCTGGCCGGACTGCTGCAGGAGGCCCGGCAGCTCGGGGAGCGCCTCGAGGATTGCCTTGGGCACCTCGCCCTGTAATTGAAGCGAGTGATCACGAAGTTCCACCCAATCCGCGTCGAATGACAGACACACCTCGCTGACGAACCGATCGCCGAGCCTGCGGATCGGCGCGGTCGCGTGCGCGTACTCACTCGCGACTCCGGCGTGCCACGTCTTCCCGTTTTCCGGTTCCCCCTCGAATGCGAGATAGCCGGAGCCCCGCAGGAGTCTTGTCGCCGCCGAGTTGAGCGCCATGGTCGAGGGATGCGCCGGATCGAGCGTCGAGAGCAGCTCGCCCGGGGACTGCGCTCCATCCGGTTCGATACCGAGCGCGCGGGCGGCGCGGAAAAACTGCGCGACGGTCTCTTCATCAGGCGCGGGTAGGGTCCGCAGGAGTCCCACCCGGCCCGCGAGCATCATTCGCGCGGCAGCGAACCCGGTGGCGAGGGAGCATTCGGCATTCCAGCCGTCCATCTGTGTGCGCGGCTCGAGCCGGAGGTGCCAGCTGCCCTCATCAAAGTGGAGGTCCTGCTCGGGAAGCTGGAGCTCCACGGCACCGCGGGTGCGCCCGAGCGCCTCGCGAAGCGCGCCGAACTCGGGAAGCAGTGTGACCGATTCCGGGAGTGGTTCGCCGCGATCGACGGACGATTGCAGCGTCACGTAGTCGAGGCGCTCTCGCACCTGAATCGTCGCACGGCGCACCCGCGCGCGAGTCAGTGCCCCCGTGTCGTCGCACTCGAGCTGCCAGAGCACCGCGGGGCGGTCCTGGCCCGCGACGAGGCTCGCGACATCCTCGGTCAGGATGCGCGGGTGCAGCGGCACGTTGCCGTCGGGGAGGTAGATGGTCTCGCCACGCTCTCGCGCCTCGACATCGATCGGGCTGCCGGGCGCCACGAACGCGCCCACGTCCGCGATCGCGTAGTGCAACGTGAAGCCGGTCTCGCCAGCCTCGGTGCCGCGCTCGATCAGCACCGCCTGGTCCAGGTCTTTCGAGCCGGGCGGGTCGATCGTGACGAAGGCGAGGTCGCGCGCATCCACACGGGAGCCGGCGAACGCATCCTTGGCGTTCTTTGCCGCTGACTCAACCTCGGCGGGGAACTCCTCGCGCAATTCATACTTCTCGCGAATCGGCGTGAAATCTAGATCGGCCATCGTCATCGGCGACGAGGGCGCCGAAGTGCGGGGTTCGTGCTCGCTCATCCGGCGAGGCTACCGCAGCCCGGCTTGGCCCCGACTGTGTCAACCCTTGGCGAGCGTGCAACCGGCAAATCGAAAAAGGCCCCAGAGAGACAATCTCTCCGGGGCCTTCACTCCGTGCCCCAACCGGGAGAAAACTGTATCCTCGTTCGTCACTCTGAAATCGTTGATTTCACGCGGATCTTCCGAAGGTCAGGGCGTGTCGGTTTCCAGTCTAGCTGCGCCTCGAAGTGATGTTCGTGGGCCGGTGGTGACGCCGATTGAGACGGCTGGAACCCCGGTCGCCCCTGAGGTGCTGCAGGCGATGATCTCCGCCTACGAAGCCGGGGAGTCCCTCATCTCGATCGCTACCGCACGTCGGTTGGGCAAGCAGACCGTGAGTCGTCTGCTCTCCGAGGCAGGTGTGCGGGTCCGACGACAGGGCTTGGACGAGGAGCAGGTGGCGCAGGCCGTCGGGGCGTACCTGTCTGGGAAGACGATACGTGAGGTCGCTGCCGAGCTGGGGGTAGGTCATTCGATGGTGTGGCGGGCGCTGAAAGCGGCCGGGGTGGAGCTTCGGCCGAACGTTCGGCGGGGAGGGCGACCAGCTAAATGAGAACCGGCAGAAAGGGTAAGGAGACGACGATGTCAGATCTAGCGCAGAGGGCCACACTCAGCGATAGGGCCGGATCGATGTACGGCTATGCCCGCACCAACCGGCCGGATATCGACGTGGAGCCACAGCATCGCGCCCTGCGTGAGGTGGGCGTGCGGGAGGAGGCCATCTTCACGGATCTCGTCGTGAGCGGCTTGCACATGGACGGGCAGACGCAACTCAGAACGCTACTGGGTGTGGTTCGTGCGGGTGACACGATCGTCGTCGATCACCTGTACCGGCTGGGCCGCGACGCTCGTCGCACGGGTGCGCTGCTCGCAGAACTGAAACACCGCGATGTCATGGTCTCCGCGACCGACCATGTCTCCAGTTCCCTCTTCGCCCGAGCAGGCTGCGCTGTCGGCATATGCGAGGCCACCGGCGCGCACGTCCCGAGGGCGAGGTTGCGTGAGTCGACTGGCGGACAGCGCGGGATGCGATAGGGGTTGCTCGTTGAACGAGCAGACTTCGGCCCCTCTGAGCGAGCACTGTTCGAGAACCACGTCGGTCAGATCCTTGGAGGAGGCGGGCTGGTACGGGCTGTGCGAACGTCACTGCCACAGCGCTGCGCGCGCTGAGGGCATGCGGTCTCGTTTGCGGATGCGTGCCTCTTGCGTCCGCACACGGATCAACAGGATGAGGCTCCACGGGCCGAAGAGGAGGAACTTCAGGCCGTTCCACAGTGCCCAGATGAAGGCCAGGTAGAGCCATTCGCTCCAGCCCTGGTCGATGAGTCCGGTGCAGGTGGCGGCGATGAGGAGGTAGACGACGCCGAGTAGCGTCGCCGGCACGCCCCACTTCAGGCCGCGCCGGGTGCGGAGTTTGTCGAGGAGGATGTTGGTGGGCATCCAGCGGCGCAGGAAGATGCGGGTGTGGATGCTGGCGTTCCAGAGCCGGTTCAGGAGCATGGTGTGGGCCTCACTTTCGCACGCAGGACTATCGCGGGGTGGCTGGTCCTGAGTGGTTGAGTGCCCGAGACGCTGCTCGAACGGTCTGCGTCACCCCTGAACGAAATCCGGGGCTCGGCGTGTGGTTGCTCCTGCCACCATCAGAATACCGGCGACCCCGTGACAAAGGAAGAGCAACCCTTCCTCGGACGGTCCGTGGTGCTCACAGGGTGCGGCCGCTGCGCCGCTCCTGCGCCTCGGGTGCTGTGCTCTGCGGGTCTGGCTGGTGGCTGACGAGGGATGTGCGTGCGCGTTCGTAGTCGACACGCTGCGCGTCATCGTTGGGGACGGGTCCGAGGGGGCTGGTGTAGGTGATGCCCCACCGGTCGCGATACGCGACCACCGCCCGCACCGCCGCCAGTCGCGCTTCGGGGGCCATGCCGTCGAGGGTTCTCATCCAGGGCTCGGGATGTTCGATGGCTGTGGTGGTGAGGGTGTCGAGGCGTTGCTGCATGAGCTGCTCCCGCTCCTGGAGCGCCTGGCGCATGGTTAGGTCGGTGATCCCGGTCGCGCGCGGGACGAGGCCGGCGATCAGCGACACCCGACGTGCTGACGGCGGGTAGGTGGCGGCGACTTTCTGGATCCGGTAGCGCAGCAGCGACCCGAGATCTTCCACCCCGTCGAAGCTTCCGGCGCGGGTGATGCGTGGGAGGAGGTCGTTGATGTCGTGGCCGTCGGCTTCGAGGCGTCGGAGTTCGGTGGTGAGGATCCCGAACGACTCCGTCTCCACCAGCTCGTCGACCGCCTCTGGGGTGAGGTCGCCTTGCTCGAGCAGGGCGGTCCACCGGTCCTGCTGAGCTTCCTGCGCGATGGTGTCGTACTCGGCCGCCAACTGGGCCAGCGACCCCCACACGTCCTGCTCGGCGGTGATGGTCTCGTGGGCGGACTGTTCAGCTCCGACATGCTGGAGGATGCCGTAGAGGATGCTCCGGGCGGTCATCTGCAGGTCGTCCCGGTGCTGGTGCTCCTCGAGGTGACGCTCGTCGGTCGCGATATAGGCGCGGTTGGATTCCCGTCCTCGGGTCATGGCGACATAGAGGGACTCGCGGGTCATCTCCGGTGAGTGGACGATCGCGTGCGCGGTGTCGACGGTGGAGCCTTGGGCGCGGTGTGCGGTGATCGCGTACCCGAGCTCGACATGCTCGCTCACGTACGCGGCAGGGAGTGTAATGGTCGTGCGCCATTTGGAATGGGCGCGGCGGACGGTGAGGGATCCATCATCATGCGCGCGAGTGACGGTCCATCGGTCCCCGTTCTTCACCCACCCTCGCCCGAGGGCGAGTCGGCGGTCGTTCTGCCTTGTGATGATGAGGTCGCCACGGGAGGCCTCGTTCCCGTCATGCAACCGGACGCCATCGAGGGCAACCTGCCCTGCGAGGATGCGGTCGGTGCGGGCGCGGGTGTTGAGTTCGGAGACGGTGTCGAGGGTCTCGGCAATCAACACCGACGCCTTCCCCTCTGCTTGGTCGCTACGCCACGCCTGGTACGCCTGTTCGAGGATGTCCTCGTACCCGCCTGGGGTGATGCGGTCGTGGTCGAGGTAGGTGTCGATGACGTCGGCGTTGCCGATCCGCAGGCCGAGGGACGCGTGTTTCTCCCAGTCGTTGCGGAACCGCCTGACGTCGGTGAGCTCTGGCGCATCGTCCCGGTCTCGGACGAGCATCCCGAACGCCCCACCCGCATCCACCGCGGCGAGCTGCGCCCAGTCACCCACGAGGAGCACCTTCGCGCCAGCCTGCTGGGCGTGGGTGGCGATGGTGTCGAGCGCGAGAGTGCCTGCCAGAGAAGCCTCGTCAATGATGACGAGCTGGCCTGCCTTGAGGTTCCAGGTGCCGTTGCGGTGTTCGTGGAGCCACTTCGCCGTGTTCTCCGTCGAGATCCCCAAATCCCCAGCAAGGACATCGGCTGCAGCAGCGGACGGCGCGAGACCGATTACGGAGCCGGTGCCGTGGCGTTTCTCCCACGCCCGCCGCAACGCGGACATCGTCGTGGTCTTCCCTGTCCCTGCGGGGCCAACGAGGACGTCGAGCGTCCGGGCGGAGACGCCGATCTTCGCGATCGCCCGCTCCTGATCCGGTGACAGGGCGTGCCCGTTACGGTTCTTCGTCCGTGCCGCCTGCTCAATCCACGTGAGCGGCACGGTCGGTGCGCTCCTGTCGTTCGACGCAGCAAGGAGACGATCCTCTGCCGCGAGCACCAGTTCAGACGAGAACACAGTCGCAGCCTTCGGGCGGAACACGCTCGACCCGTCCGGGCGACGGAACGTCGGCGGGCTCGACGCGAGCTCCGGCGGAGTCAACCGCAGCGACACGCGTTCTGCGGCGTCGACGATCTGCTGAGTGATCTGGTCGCGGTCGGCCGCGGACGCGAACCGGAGTCCCATCGTCTGCCGGACAGCCTCCGCATGAAGATTCCATCGCTTCCACGTCGCACGCCGATCACCCACCCGCGCCACCACGACCTCAGCAACCTGCTCGAGATCGCCGAGGGGGATGTCGTCCGCGCGCAGCAACGGCTCCCCAGCGCTCCCGGCCAAGAGCGTGGTGGCCCAGGTCGGAGCGTCCTCCCCGAGAAGCTCGGTCGCACGATCGCGCCACCCGCTGGTGAGGTCGCTCAGCGAGTGGTGCTGCTTCGGGGCCGGGTCTCCAACGTGGCCTGTTGCCGGAACTGCCACAACAACTTCGGAGACGGCTGCCGCCCATGCTTGGTCACGTAGTCAGCGACGAGGCGATCCTTGACCTCCTCGATATCCCGGGTGCGCGAAGAGAACTCGTCCATCAGCTCCTGCGGCACCCCGGCGATCTCCCACGCCGTCGACCTTCCCACACCACGCTCGCGCGCCTCCCAGCCGATGCCGAGAATCTGGGTGAGGTGATCGGAGAGGACCGCGTTGTAATGCTCCGACAACCCGGTGACCGCCGCATGGATCGCGCGAGAGTCGAGGGTCCGCCACTTCCCGTCATGAACGGCCTGGACCCGATTCGCGACCACGACATGCGTGTGCAACTGCGGGTCAGACGCACGCGAGTCGTAGTGGTCGTAGGCGGTCGCGATCACACCACGGACTTCGACCTGGGCGACCGCACCCCGCGGTCCTTTCGCACCAATCCGGGTCCTCGCGATGTCACGCTCCACCAACGCGATCACATCCTGGATCGCCGCGTGATGCGCCTGGGCGATCAACGCCTGCGTCCCACCGTCAGCAACTGCCCACAGCGTCGAGACAGACTTCGGGGCTGACAACGTCAAATCGAAGCCCGCCACCGGCACGCTCGTCGGCTTCGAAGCTTCCTCACCCTCGATCAGCGCGGCATGGGCCGCAAACTCCTCGTCGGTGAGAGTGCCGGAGAGCTTCTCGAGACGACGCTCGATACGTTCCGCAGCGGTGGCGAACTTCCGGTACGGACGCCCCAACGGTTCACCGCTGTTCGGATCCTGCCCGAACCCCATCAGCCGTCGTAGCTGCTCCTCGGTCACGGCCGCGCCCGCTGCCACGCCGCCCGATAAGTCAGGAAGACCAGAACCGATCCAGGAGCCGGGAGGTGTTCCCGACTTGAGGTAGTACCTCGTCAACGCAGAAGCGGCGTCACGGTCGCCATCGCCAATGACGACAGAGTTCAACAGGTACCGGTATCCATCACCGGCCGTCATCACCCTGATGGACACCGTCACACCCGACAGGTACGCAACTGCCCTTTCCACCGGACCCGCCAATAACGGAGCGCCTTGTCCGGTTTGACTGAGTGAGTTGGGCTTAAGAGCGTGGCTCAGGTTGTCGGGATGAGTCCTGCCCGTTCCAGATCGCCGATGAGGCCGGTGGTCAGCGGGAGACGGTCGAGTTCGTTGAGCGCGACCCAGCTAGCGTCCCGTGCGGCGCATTCCGCCAGCGTCTCGCTGGCCTCGACGCTGCCGCGAGGGACCGATCAACGGCCTTTGTCCGGCTCAGTAGCGCGCTTGACGAGCAGCACGCGTCCTTGTACATCAACGACGACGACACTTGCCGCGAGCACTATCCCATCCATGCTCTCGACCTTACCCAGCTGCCGCTACGACTTTTGCTGAGAGGAACCGGAGGGCATAGCGGCGGTGGCCGCGAACGTTCGTCCTTGCCCGGTTCTCGAGCGGCGCAAGGGCGCGGATCTGGAAGGCGGTGGCCTGTGATCCGCGCCCTTGGGTTGCGGGGCTCAATCGGTGGAGAGGTGTTTGGTGAGTTTGTCTCCTTCTATGTCGAGGTTGGGGAGGATGCGGTCGAGCCAGCGGGGGAGCCACCAGGCTTTGTCGCCGAATATGGCCATGATGGCCGGCACAAGGGTCATGCGGACGAGGAAGGCGTCGATGAGGATGCCGAATGCGAGGGCGAATCCGACTTGGGCGATCATGGGTTCGGGGTTGTAGATGAATCCGGCCCGCGGAAGCTAGTCGGGGAGAACGGGCACGGAGCTACTGTCAACAACGAACAACGGACGGAGCACGATCATGAGCACAGCGGATCAGGTGTCAGCGTTGCCGGAGCCGGTCGGGCGATTGGTCGCGGCGATCAACGACGCCGACACGGACGCGTTCGCCGCGTGCTTCACCGACGACGGCTACGTCGACGACTGGGGACGCGTCCTCACAGGTCCGCAAGGGGTGCGCAGCTGGGCAGGCTCGGACGCGATCGGCGCCGGCGCGCAGATGACCATCCTCACCGCCGATACGGATGGTGACACGGTCACGACCAGATTCTCGTGGCGCAGTCGCGTTTTCAACGGCGAATCCACCGGGATATTTACCCTCTCGGGCGGGAAGATCGCCAGCTTCACCATCCCACCGAATCACTGACCCCAGCGGTACACCGCGGAGCGCCGGTCGCGCTTGCGCTGGAACGCGATGATGCCGTTGACGATCACGACCACCGCTTCCCCCCCAGTATCAGCAGCGGACCGACGATCCCGGCCATTCAGTTCCTCCAATTCGCCAACAGTGTGAACATCACGGCGACCGTCCCGGAGCTCGTTGCGGAGCGTTCGCGACCAGGTCGCCGCGATCCTGCCGCGCTGAGCCGGCGTAGGCGTTCATGTGGACGCGGTCGCGGTGACGCTTGCAGGAAAGTACGCGACGTCCGGCCCCGCCACGACCCTGCCCTTCGAATCGAGCACCCCGGCGCGGACGTGCTCGCCTGTGTCGATGGTGACGGGCAGAACGCGCGGGCTCCGTGTCTGAGGGATGTGTGCGTCGCCCCATTGCTGCATGGCGACCATGACGACCCTCAGTTCCTCATCGGCAGGGGTGATGTCGTAGGCGTGGCGTGTGCGTTGACCCGGTTCCTGATACGGAGGCCTCTCCAGGACGCCGTGATCGATCAATGATGCGAGCCGCGCTGCGTACGTCGGAGGCGATGCCGAGCCGGTCGCGGAACTGTGCGAAGCCGCCGAGCGCCGATGGGGACGATTCGCGTTAGCGCTGGATGAACACTCGCTGCGTCGAGATGGGATCGGGTACCCTCGTGGGAGTCGACAGCGGTGTCGCCTCCCACGTGGCTGCGGTGTGCGGCGTCGTCAGAAGCTTGTGATGACGACGCGGTTGATCTTCGGGTCGCGGAGGGATGCGTAGCCTTCCTGGACTTCGTCGATCGAGATTTCCTTTGAGACGAGTTCATCGAGCTTGTATCGGCCCTGCAGGTAGAGTTCGGCGATCATCGGGATGTCACGCTTCGGGTTGGTCGAGCCCATGTAGACACCCTCGATGCGCTTGCGAGCACCGAGCAGTTCGAACGAGGAGACCTCGATGCTGTTGGCGGGGTCGAGCACCCCGATCAGGTAGAGGCCGCCGCCTGCAGCGAGCATGTCGAACCCGGAGCGAGTGACGCCGGGTGCTCCGACGAAGTCGAAGACGAAGTCGGCGCCGAGACCGCCGGTGAGGTCTTTGACGGTCTGGACGGCATCGACCTCTCGCGAGTTCACGGTGTCGGTCGCTCCGAACTGGCGCGCGTTGGCGAGCTTGTCGTCGGCGACATCGATGGCGATGATTCTGCTGGCTCCGGCGATGACCGCGCCGCTTATCGCGTTGGTCCCGACGCCTCCTGTGCCGATGATGGCCACGGTCTTGCCGGGCTGCACGTTGGCGGTGTTCATGACTGCACCGGCACCGGTGACGACCCCACAACCGAGCAGGGCGGCTTGCGGGAAGGGCAGCGCATCCGGGACCTTGGCGAGCTGGTTCTCGTGAATGACCGCGTATTCGGCGAAGCCCCCGAGCCCCATGCCCTGGTTGAGCTGGTGGCCGTTCCCGTCGATGATCCGATTGTCGCGGATGGTGGACTCAGGGTGGAGGCAGAGGTGGACGTTGCCGGTGAGGCACTGGATGCAGGCGCCACAGTATTGGACGAGGCAACCCACGACGTGGTCGCCGATGGCGATGTCTCGCACCTGGTCGCCGATCGCGGTCACGATTCCGGCGACCTCGTGGCCGAGCACCACTGGCACGTCGAAGCCCAGGTTTGTGGATTGGGCCAACTCGTCGGTGTGGCACAGCCCTGATGCCTTGACCTGGACGAGTACCTCGCGACCGATCGGGTCGGAGATCGTGACGTCTTCCGTGTGGAAACCTCCGCCGAACTCACGGACCACTGATGCTTTCATAGCTGACTTAGCCTCTCTTAGATCGACATGTTCTGGTCCAGCGGCCGTTCGGGCGATGACCGAACACGGCGGCGGTCGGCTCCGGCCCGCGTCAGGGGCCTCGCTGCCGGAACTCGGTGCTGTTTCCACGTCGTCCCAGGACCATTTGTCACGATACTCCTTCCGATAGACAGACGTCCATAAAATGGCACATGAGTCAGAATGGGCATGTGAAGACAACGGAGCAGGAGGGTCGCCGGCAGCAGCTCGCCATCGCATCCGACCCGCGCGTGGCGCGCACCCGGCAGCGAATAATTGGGGCCTGTCGAGAGCTGCTCGAGTCGGATCGGTCTGTCACCGTCGCAGCTATCTGCAGCCGTGCCGATGTCGGGAGAAGCACGTTCTATACGCACTTCGCGACAATGGGCGATGTCGCCGTCGCAGCCATCGACCGACTCTTTGACTCTTTGGCCGCGAAGGACATCGAGAGGAGGGCGGCTTCAACGCTCAGCCGCGCTGGCATCGTCCGAGCGGGCCTCGAGGAACTGCTGCGGGCCGTCTTGGCGGAGCGAGTGTTCTTTCTCTACGCTCTATCCGCTCCGGCTGCGGAACGCGTGCGCGAGCGTTTCACCAGTGATCTCGCCGCGAGCCTGCAACTCACGGTACGCACGGAACGACCGGACGCCTCCGAGGCTTTCTACCGCACTGCGGCCGACTTTACAGCCAACGGAACCATCGGTGCGCTGCTGGACTGGGTTGTCGACCCGGCGGGCCGATCGCAGAAGCAGATGATAGACATCCTCTCCGACCTCCTGCCACGCTGGCTGGTGGACGCACCGCTCAAATAGGTGGTCCGTGTTCAGCCGGGAGCCATCCGCTTGACCCGACAAGCGACGGTTAACGGCTTCTGCGACAACATGGTTCGCTACCCGGCACCCTCATCATGGCCGTTCGGGTGCCCGGTAGGTAGCCTGCTCGCTTGTACGTTGCTGCGCCCGAGCGTGGAGGTAGCGAGGGATGCGGCCGGCCAGGGGTTTGGCGGCTCGCCCTGAACCCCCGGCCGGTGGTGTCATGTCCTGTCGAGATGCTTGGTGAGTTTGTCTCCTTCGATGTCGAGGTTGGGGAGGATGCGGTCGAGCCAGCGGGGGAGCCACCAGGCCTTGTCGCCGAATATGGCCATGATGGCCGGCACGAGGGTCATGCGGACGAGGAAGGCGTCGATGAGGATGCCGAATGCGAGGGCGAATCCGACTTGGGCGATCATGGGTTCGGGGTTGTAGATGAATCCGGCGAAGACGCTGGTCATGATGATCGCTGCGGCGACGACGACGCGGCTGGCGACCGCGAATCCGCGGGTGACGGATTCGCGTCCCTTCGCTCCGTGGACGTGGGCCTCTTTCATGGACGAGACGAGGAAGACTTCGTAGTCCATGGCGAGGCCGTAGAGCACGCCGGTGATGATGATGGGCAGCAGGCTGAGCACGGGTGCGGTGGCGTCCATCCCGAAGATCGGCTGCAGCCATCCCCATTGGAAGACGGCGGTGGTCGCGCCGAAGGTCGCGGCGACGGAAAGCAGGAATCCGACGGTGGCCTTGATTGGGACGATGATGGAACGGAACACCAGCAGCAGCACGATGAGCGACAGCCCGACGACCACTGCGATGTACAGGGGGAGCACGTCGGCGAGTCGTTCGGAGACGTCGATGGCGAGTGCGGAGAACCCGGTGACGCCGATGTCCACGCCGTAGTCGTCGGCGAAGGCGGGGCTGGCGTCTCGGAGCGTGGTGACGAGGTCGGCGGTGTCCTGTGAGGTGGGCGCGGTCTCGGGGACGAGGGAGAACACCGCGGTGGTGCCGTCCTCGTCGAGACCGCCCAGGGCGACAGCGGTGACTCCGTCGAGGTCGGTGAGATCGGTGTAGATCTCCGCGAGATCCGTGGCCGGGATGGTGTCATCGTCTGGTGAGGTGGCGACGACGACGAGGGGGCCGTTGTAGCCGTCGCCGAATGCGTCACCGACGATCTCGAAGCTCTGCCGCTGCGGGGTGTCGGGGTGGTAGCTGGCACCTGTGGGCAACCCGAGGTCCATGTCGAGTGCGGGTGCGGCCAGGACGCCGGCGATGACGAGCGAGCCGATGGCGGCGAGGTACCGGTTGCGGACGAGGAAGCCGGACCAGCCGTTCGCGACGCGGTGCGAGGAACCGGCCTCGTGTGCGGTGCCTGCGTTCAGACGGGCCTTCGGAGAGCAAATGCGTTCGCCGACGAACCCGAGGAGGGCGGGTAGCAGGGTGAGCGCGGAGAGAACGGCGATGATCACGGTGGCGGCGGCGGTGAACGCCATGGTGGTCAGCAGTTGGATCTGCACGACGGTGAGCGCGAGCAGGGCGATGACGACGGTGGTGCCGGCGAAGAAGACGGCGCTGCCGGCGGTGCCGATCGCGCGTGCGGTGGCCTCCCGTGCGGTGAGGCGCTGGTCAAGGATGAAGCGGCGCTGCCGGTTGACGATGAACAGGGCGTAATCGATACCGACCGCGAGGCCCAGCATGAGGGCGAGGACCGCGGTCAGAGAGTGCATCGGCACGATGCTCGAGATCGCGAACGCCCCGCCCACACCGACACCGATTCCGGACAGCGCGGAGACAAGAGGGAGACCAGCCGCCACTAGGGAGCCGAGCGTGACGATCAGGACCAGAGCCGCGATCGCGACCCCCACGATCTCGCCGATGCCGATGAGCTCGGGGATCTGGATCATCGTCGACGAGGGCAACACATCGATGTCCTCGTCCGCGACGGCGGACTCGGCGGTCTCGATCGTCTCATCAACGGTGCCTTCGGGCAGTTCGAAGGTTTGCTCGTCGAACGCGAACTGGAACAGTGCCGTCTGCCCGTCGGCGGACACAACAACCCCGGGCACGGGCATCTGCTCCACGATCAGCGGCGTCGGCGCGTCCGCGTCCGCCGCGGAGCCCTGCACCTGTCCGATCGCGGCCGATGCCTGCAGCAGCAGACTGTCCGGCCCCTTCGCCATCTCGTCGGCCATCACCTCACGCGCATCGATGACATGCGCTTCGCCGTACACGTCGTCGACGGCGTCGAGCAGTGCGGCGAGGTTCTCGCCCTCGTCGATGCGCTCCCCGTCGGTGGAGTGGAACGCGAGGATGCCCTGACCGCCGGATGCATCAGGCAGCCGATCGGCGAGGTCATCGATCACCTCCTGCGCCGGCGTCCCATCGATACGGATCTCGTTGCTCAACTTCGGCGGGTTCACGACGATCAACGTGACGATCCCTGCGATCAACAGGAGCCACAACCCGCTGACCCACCATTTCCCCGCATACGCGGTCTTGCCCCAGCGATACAACAACGACGACATCCGTTCACCTTCCACACAGGGGCACCGCCGTACGACGACGCCGCATCAGTACGACGAGCAGGCGAACCAGCCCACCAGGATCGATAGTCATCCATCATGTTGGTAGTGCACTATCGATTCGATAGTCTGGTATCAGTTCGTGGAGCGTGTCAAATCGACACGGCTGATCAGGTCGACGAAAGGTGGGGCATGGGAAGCAACGGGATGGCCTTCGCTGCAGGAGGCGACGCCGGGAGCACAACCGGTGTCGATGAGGCGGTCAGGTTCCTCGACGAGCAGGGCCGGTGGGCGCCGAGCGGCGACGTCGCCTCCTTCCGTGCGGCCGCGGATGCGCTGAACGTGGAGGTGCTTTGCGGCTTCTACCGCGAGATGACATTGACGCGGCGGCTGGATATCGGCTCAACGGCGCTGCAGCGGCAGGGCGAGTTGGCGCTATGGATCCCGAGCTTCGGGCAGGAAGCCGCCCAGACAGGTTCCGCCCACGCACTGTCCCCGAAGGACACGATTTTCCCCTCTTATCGCGAGCACGGGGTGGCACTGGCACGGGGCATCGACTTCGTCGATGTGCTCGCCGTGCTGCGCGGGAACACCTACCGTGGCTGGGACCCCGAGGCGACACGGTTCAGGCTGTACACGATCGTCCTCGCCGCCCAGACGCTGCACGCGGTCGGGTACGGGATGGGCATCAACCTCAACCGCGCCGCGGGCGAGGCTGAAGCCCATGACGAGGCGGTCATCGTCTATATCGGCGACGGAGCCATGAGCGAAGGGGACGCCAGCGAAGCGCTCGTGTTCGCCCGCACATACGACGCGCCAGTACTGTTCTTCGTTCAGAACAACCAATACGCCATCTCGACCCCCGTCACCACACAGACCGCCGTGAGCTACGCCGACCGTGCACGTGGCTTCGGGATCCCCGGCTACCGGGTCGACGGTAATGACGTCATCGCGACCTACGCGGTCACCAAGACCGTCATGGATCACGTGCGCTCAGGCGGCGGGCCCGCTCTCATCGAGGCGGTCACCTACCGCCTTGGCCCACACACGTCCTCTGACGACCCCACCAAATATCGCGACCCTGCAACGCACGCCCAGTGGGAAGCTCGCGATCCCCTTCCGCGCCTGGAGGCATACTTGCGTGCGAACGGGACACCGGACGAGTTTTTCGAGCAGGTGCGCCAGGAGAACGAATCGACTGCGATGGATGTCCGGGAACGCCTGCTCAAGCTACCCGACCCGGCACCGTCGTCGATGTTCGATCACGTATACAGCGATCCTCATCCCATCGTGACCGCCGAGCGCGAGTGGCTGGAGGCCTACGAAGCCTCCTTCTTACAGACCAACGACTGAGAGTTCGCGTCTGACAGGAGTCTCGACCGGGATGACAGCCACCGATCGTCAAATCTGATAGTCTACTATCGAAACGATGGTTGTCGCTCAGATGTTCATGGATCTCTGAAAGGAATGAATCAATGGCCGGTAGGGCATTGCGGGTGGATGCGTACGCAAGCGTTTCCCGGATTCTGGATGCTGCGCGGCGGCTGTTCGCGTCTGGGCAAGGTTCGGCGACGTTGAATCGGATTGCTCAGGAGGCAGGTGTGGGCATCGCGACCCTGTACCGCCACTTCCCGAATCGCCAGTCTCTGGCCCGAGCCGTGTACGACCAATTGTTCGATGAGCAGCTGAAGCCGCTACTGGAACGCTTTGAGCGCTCGGATACGCCGCGTGAGGTACTGCTGGACATGGCCGAACGGCTGTTGCTGATCCTCGGGCGCGAAGGCGGGCTCGCCGGATCCGTCGGCGACATCGCCGAAGCGACACGTGAGCTGTTGCATCGCAACGGGGATCAGATCGAGGGCGCGGTACGCAGAGCGCAGGAGGCCGGGAATCTCCGCCCCGATCTGCGCCCGGCTGATATCCCGACGCTGATCACGCTGGTCGCCGCCGGATTCAGCGCCCTGCAAGACGGATCCCCCCGTAGATACGTGAGTCTGCTGCTGGACGGCCTCAACCCCGCCTTCGCGCAGCCGCTGCCCGAGTAACCCGCAATACCAACCCTTCCCAGAAAGGTCACCGCCATGTCCGCAGACGTGCTCGGTCTCGCCCTCGGCGGAGGCGGCGCACTCGGTGCCGCTCACGTCGGTGTGCTCAAGGCCCTCCAAGAGCGACACATCCGGCCTAGCGTGATCGCCGGGACGAGCGCCGGAGCTCTGGTGGGCGCGGCGTATGCGGCGGGGCTTCCCGTCAAACGCATCGAACAGCTGGTCCGCGAGGCGACGTGGTCGACGTTCGGGCGGCTGTCGATCAGTCCCAGATTCGGTCTGCTCGACAGTTCGGCTCTGCTGGATACCATCGCGCGGATCGGCGACGAGCCCGATATTGAGAACCTGCCACGTCGATTCGCCGCCGTGGCCACCGATCCCGCAGCGCGAACCGGAGTCATCATCGACCGCGGCCCGTTGGGAGCAGCACTGCGTGCCAGTATCGCCGTACCCGGCATCTTCCCTCCGATCCCTCACAACGGACGGATGCTGGTTGATGGCGGGCTCGCAGCAAATCTGCCCATCCGCGCTGCCCGACACCTCGGAGCCACGCACGTCATCGGCGTTCGGCTGCGCCCGGAATGGGACCGTCTCAAGATCGTCCCGGATGCGGCAAACGTCGCACAACTTGAATACGAAGCAGGCGTTCTGGTCATCCGACCTGACCTGACTGGCATGTCGCAATGGTCGCGCGTCGATGTCCCCCGTCTCATCGGAGCCGGCTATGACGCCGCCCACGAGGCTCTATCGCTGAATGAAACGAGCCAACGTGGTGCTGCCTGACCTCCTGGAGTCTTCCCGTCGGATGTGCGTGCTGATCGGTGTCGACACTTTTCCGCCGGACATCAATGGCGCTGCTCGTTTCGCCCGTGACCATGCTGTGCGTCTTGCCCGGCGCGGTCACGAGGTGCACGTCGTCGCCCCGGCCACCTCGATGAGGTCGACGTCGGGTGTCGAGATCATCGACGGCCAGGCCATCCATGTGCACCGGCTGCGCAGCGTGCGGTGGCCTCTGCATGACTGGCTTCGTTTCGCCCCGCCGTGGGAAGTGCGCTACCAGGTGCGAAGGATTCTGCGAGAGACGCACCCTGCGGTCGTGCATCTGCAGTCTTTCATCGATATCGGCCGTGGGCTCGCGATCGAAGCAGAGCAGGCCGGTATCCCGATCGTCGCGACCAACCACGTCATGCCCGAGAACGTCGTCGAGTTCAGCGGTCTTCCCAAACGCCTGCATCCGCGGCTGACCAGATTCGGATGGAACCTAGCCACCACCGCCTACACGCGCGCTGACATCGTCACCATCCCCACCCCGATCGCCGCCGACTACCTCGAACGCCACACCGGGCTCAGCCCGATCCATCCGATCTCGTGCGGCATCGACACCACCAGGTTCACACCCAAGACCGCTAAGCCCGCTGATGCGCGGGTCCTGTTCGTCGGACGCCTTGACCCGGAGAAGAACCTCACCACGCTCCTCACCGCGTTCTCCCTGATCCCTCCCGGCACCGGCGCGCACCTGGACATCGTCGGGCGCGGATCCGAGAGCGGCGCGCTCCGCGCCCAAGCCGCACAGTTGGGCATCAGCGGACGCGTCACGTTCCACGGGCGCGTCACCGACGAGCAACTGGTCTCGATCCACCATGCCGCAACAGTGTTCGTGATGCCATCGCCGGCCGAACTGCAGAGCATTGCCACCCTCGAAGCGCTCGCCTCCGGCACACCGGTCGTCGCCGCCGATGCCATGGCGCTTCCCCATCTCGTCAGCAACGGGGTCGAGGGGTACCGGGTGCCCACGCACAACGCCCACGACTTCGCCGACCGCATCGAGAGGATCCTCGCCACGGACGATGACGGCTACCTCCGACTCAGTACTGCGGCCCTCGCTCGCGCGCGTAAACATGACGCCGCCACGATCATCACCCACTACGAAAAGCTCTATGACACGCTCACTCCGAGTATCGCGAGCGGTGCCCCGTGAGCCGTCGCGCCCACCCGTCTCGTAAACTGCGCATTCGCTAATGCAACTGATGATCCGCAGCATCGAGGCAAAGCATCGCTATCGTCGAGGACTCACCCAACGGCCCCTCGTGTCATCGGCCTTAGCGGAAAACAGATCGGGCTCCCGATGCCATAGCGGGGCTGAGCCGCAATCCTCAACTGCAACTGGCATGGGATGGCTCATCCAAAGCGCTCGGAACTCTTATGCTCATGTCTGAAGAGCACTTGTTCGGCTCACAGGGAATCCCACTGCGCGTGCGGGAGCAGATCGCATGGCGCCCTTCGGGCCCGGTGACTGCATTCGCGATCAAGATCATTTTCACGATCTCTGGATGGGCAAGGGTCTATCTGCCCGCAGGCGAGGTCTTCCTGGACTCGGGAAGCGTGGTAACTTTCCCAGCAGGCGTCGAGGCCCGAGGGGTCCCTACCGCCCACTTGCGCACGGTGACGCTCTACATTCATCCTCAATACCTGAGCGATCAGTTGCGATGGTTACCAGCGGCTCACCCGCTCGTGCATCATTTACATCGCGCCCTAGAAGGCGATCTACCGCTGCAATCCTTACAGTTGCAGCCACCAGCGATGCGAGACCTCACCCCGATTCTCGTGCGCCTCGCGCGATCGCACGTTACTAGTCCGTTCAACGACTTCGCCCTGGTGACGACCACATCCGAACTATTCGACGTCGTCGGGCGCTTCACCGGCGCCTCTTCACGAAGCTCAGAGCTGGCATACCCCACTGGCGCGCCGCCACGGCAGGAAATTGCTGCAGCGATCGCGCTCCTGCACTCTGACCTTGCCCGCCCTTGGCGGATTGAGGATCTGGCTCGGGAGGTCTCGTTGTCGGCATCGCAACTGACGCGGCTGTTTCGTAAACATGTCGGCATCTCCCCGGCCGCGCTTCTACGCCAACTCCGTACGGACTTGATGGCTGAACTACTCGCCACGGCCAGGTCCGGCGTCGGCGAGGCCGCTGCCGCTTCCGGATGGACCGACCCGGCCGTCGCTTCACGGGCGTTCAAACAGCGATACGGAGTGACACCCCGCGCATTCGCAGGCTTCCACCGCAGCAAGGACCATCTTGCGCATATCTCGACGACCTGGTGACAAGGGGGCGGAACGACGCTGGATCAACAGTCGAGATCCGCCCAGCCAACATGTGACGAGATCATGTTAAACGCGATTCGTCATCGTCTGTCGTTGATTGCCGATCGTGTGAGGGAGAAATCTGGCACGGGGAATCAGCGAAGCGCAGACACCTCGTGGAGCTCAGATCTGGCCCGCTGGGATTGACTCTCGCTCGGCGTCGACGCTGGGGCTGTGTGCCCTCGGCTTCGTCGGTGTGGCCCGTACCTGCTGGGTGAGCCAGTTCGTCGCACACGAGCGCGAACAGGCCCCGAACAGCAGGGAGCCCCGTCATGCCCGACCCTACCCCGCCGCCCGCCGAACTCCCGGAGCCCGTATTCGCCGATGACCGGGCGACGCTTTATCTCGGTGACGCGGTCGAGCTCCTCCCACTCCTCCCGGAAGCGAGCGTCGACGCCCTGGTCACCGACCCGCCGTACGGGTTGAGCTTCAACGGGCAGAACTGGGATGACGCTTCCGGGTTCCGGGAGTCCCTTCCGCATATCGACACCAGTGCGATGAGTGCGCCGGAGGTCTTTGAGACGTGGTGCACGGCGTGGGCTGCAGGAGCATTGCACGCGTTGAAGCCGGGTGCGTATGTTGCAGCGTTCGGTGGTGCACGCACCTGGCACCGGATGGTGCGCGGGATCGAGAACGCAGGGTTCGAGATTCGCGACCAGATTGCCTGGCTGCACACCACCGGGATGCCCAAATCAATGGACCTCTCGCACGCCATCGACAAGCACCACGGCATGCAACGCACCGACCGGATCGTGCAGACCACCGATCACGACGGGGTGCTCGGCGCGACCCGCACGGTCCTATCGAAGGGAACCCCGGTGACCGAGGACGCGGCATGGTGGGAGGGGTGGGGCACGGCGCTGCGTCCCGCGTTCGAGCCGATCATCATCGCCCGCAAACCACCCGAAGGAAACGTCGTCCGCAACGTCCTTCAGCACGGTGTCGGCGGGCTCAACATCGACGGCGGCAGGTTCGCCGACGACCGGTGGCCCACGAACGTCGCCTTCGACCCGGGACAGGCCGATGCGCTGGATGTGTTGACGGGGACGTGGCAGGGCGAGTCGCTGTCTCGGAAGTTTCCGATCTTCCGCTTCGACCACAAGCCCAACGCCGCAGAACGACCCCGGGCATTCGGGGTCTCGCACGCGACGGTGAAGCCGCTGGCTCTGATGCGGTGGTTGATCACTCTCGTCACCCCGCCTCGCGGGGTCGTGTTGGAGCCGTTCGCTGGATCGGGGACGACAGTCGAGGCGGCGGCGCTTGGGGGTTATCGCGTCGTAGGAGTCGAGAAGGACGCGTCGTACGTTCCGTTGATCAGGTCGCGGATGCACTGGTGAACACCGACGAAGAGCTCTCTCAGCGAGCGGGACGGAACATGCCGCCGGTCAGGGCACGTTCCGGTAATCTTGGACGCATGGTGTCTCCTGAAACAGACAAGTCGGGGCTGCCGGCGCGCCGGTAGCCCGTGATGCACTAGTCCTCCCCGTCGTGCGGCGCGCGTTCTGAGCGTGCCGCTGTGAGCCTGCGCATCCGAAACACCGGTCGTGCCATACGCGCCCGTACTCCTTTTGTTATGTTTCGGAAAGCACGCTCATGCCCTTCTTGCTGTATCTCCTTGCCCTGGCCGTCTTCGCTCAGGGAACCTCCGAGTTCGTCCTCGCCGGCCTCTTACCCGCGATCGCCGCCGACTTCAGCGTCTCACTCGGCCAAGCCGGCCTTCTGACCTCCGCGTTCGCGGCGGGCATGGTCATCGGCGCGCCGCTGATGGCCGCGTTCGGCCGGAAACTCTCACCACGATGGACGATGACAGGCTTCCTCGCCGTGTTCGTGATCGCTCATATCGGCGGCGCGATCACCAGCAGCTTCAGCATCCTCGTGACAACCCGCATCATCGCCGCATTGGCGAACGCGGGTTTCCTCGCCGTCGCCCTGGCGACCGTCACCCGTATCGTTCCGGCCGACCGTCAGGCTCGCGCGGTGTCCGTCATCCTCAGCGGCACCACACTCGCACTCATCGCCGGTGTCCCTCTCGGATCCCTCATCGGCGAAGCATGGGGCTGGAGGGCGACGCTGTGGGCCATAGCGCTCATCTGCCTGCCCGCACTCGCCGCCGTGCTCATAGCGACACCGACCCGCCCCGCACCCGCAACGGTCACCACCATCGCCCCACAAACGCTGGGAACAGAACTGTCCGTGCTGCGCCGGCGCCCGCTGAAACTCGCCATCATCCTGGCGATCCTGGTCAACGCTGCGACGTTCTGCACATTCACCTACCTGGCCGTGATCGCCACAGCACAGGCCGGTCTCCGCACCGGCGCCATCCCTGTCCTCCTGGCACTGTTCGGCATCGGGGCATTCTTCGGCGTCACCCTGGCGGGCCGGTTCGGGGATCGCCACTGGCGACCACTGATCTCGATCGCCAGCCCGCTCCTGCTCACCGGCTGGCTGATACTTGGGCTGTGTCAAGTTTTGTAGACACTCTTCTTGTGGATCAGGCCGCGACCGCGTTCTGATGATCTGTGTTTCGTTCGTATGCGTGGCGGACCTCGACAGGGGTGCGATATCCCAGCGTTGAGTGGAGCCTGCCACGGTTGTAGAACACCTCGATGTACTCCATCACCGCGAACCTCGCACGCCCTCTGGTGGCGAAAGCCTGCCGGTGGTACATCTCGTTCTTCAACATCGAGAAGAAGCTCTCAGCGACGGCGTTGTCCCAGCACACCCCGGTCCGCCCAACCGAGAGCTTCACCTGGCACTGCTCGGCAAGCTCGGCATAGGCAGCCGAGGTGTAGACCGAGCCGCGATCCGAGTGAAACACGGCACCCTCACCGATACGACCGTGGGTATGCGCCATCGTGAGGGCATCGCTGACGAGCTCGACGCGCATGTGATCAGCCATCGACCACCCCACCACTTCACGGTTGTACAGATCAATCACGGTCGCGAGATACAGCCATCCCTCCCCGGTGCGCAGATACGTGATGTCACCGACGAACCGCTGCCCTGGCTGCTCGGCGGTGAAGTCGCGGCGCAACCAGTCCGGACGGTCCTGGGCGTCGAGTGCGGGAATCGTGGTCCGCTTCGACGCACGCGGCTGCACCCCGTGCACACCGAGCTGGCGCATCAGCTTCCGCACCAGGCCCGCCGAGGCCGTGACACCCCTGCGGGCAAGCTCGTGGAGCATCCTCCGGAACCCGTACGTCTGCTGCTTGTCCTCGTCGATCTGCTTGATCAACGCCGCCAACTCATCGCGTCGGCGACCAGATGGCGTGGTGGTGCCTTGTCGTTTCGCCCAGGCGTAGTAGCCAGCCCGAGACACCTTCAGCAGGCGTGTCATCAGGCCAATCGTGTGGTGGGCCTTCTCCTCGTGGATCAGCTGGAACTTCACGCTCACCGCTGTTCCTTCGCGAAGAAGGCCGCGGCTTTTTTCAGGAACGCGTTCTCCTCTGCCAGACGACGGTTCTCCGCCTCGAGCCTCGCATATCGCGCGGCGTCGACCGGGGCAGGCGCCGTCTGCGGGTCCGGGTTGGCTTGCCGGTAGTTCTTCACCCAGTACCCCAGAGAAGACTCGTTAATCTCGAGCTCCCGGGCGACCTGCGCGATCGGCCGCTGTCCCTGGATGACGAGTTGCACAGCGTCGGCCTTGAACTCGTCAGTGAACTGACGGCGGGGTTTCTTCATGGTCATGTCGTTCATTCAACTTCCTGGTAACGACTGTCTACCCCAAGTGTCACACCCCAACTCGCGCTCGCCCCTACCGGCCCGGTCGTGATGTGGATCCTGGCATTCACGCAGGGCGCACTGTCCTTCACCGTGGGCAGCGCGCTCGTCGCGCGAGTCATGGCCGAAGCGCACGCCGCCCCCACGATGTCGGGAGCGTTCTCCACCACAGCGCTCAACCTCGGAGCGATCATCGGCCCCATCGCCGGCGGCGCAGCCCTCAACCTCAACGGCACCCAGGGCGTACCCCTCACCAGCGCCCTCCTGGTCGCACTCGCCCTGCCGCTCTGGTGGGTCCGGACAACAACCCGCCGAGTTCTGGTCCGATAGGAAGAACGGGCATGGATGTCGCGATGCGTCACGTGTCGCGCACAGCAAGCCTCAATGGGGAACGGTTCCCGCTCCATGTGAGGCAAGAAACGCATGCGGCCGCTACCCAGCGGATCCGACACGACGTCACGAAACTCATCGTGGTCACCCGTGGAACGACAATGCTTGCTCACGAGGCGGGGGCGTTCACGATCGCGGAAGGTGGCGCGGTGCTTCTTCCTGCCGGGCACTGGTACTCAGGACATCCATTAGGTCAGGTTGTGACGTCGACGGCGTACATCGATGAGCGGTTCCTTCGCGAGAACGCACGGTGGCTTGACGTCAGAGACGAGCTCGCGCTCCCTGCTCTCTTCCGAGAGTCAGCGCCGGTCCCTGTCAATCTGACGCCGTCTGGCTGGTCGCAGTTGTACGCCCTGATGCGTGCCCTGTTGGACGGGCAACACCGTGCAGTCCCCACGTCCCGTCGGCTGTCGTACGCGATCCATCTGATCGCGCTCCTTAGCCGGCAAGACGAAGGAAGGACTTGGGAGTCTGACGTCATCCGACAAGCGACAGTCCTCCTGAACAAGCATCTCGACGCTCCTTGGACAGTCAGAGCACTGGCTGAGATCTGCGCGATATCTGTGTCGTAGCTGTCGCGGCTGTTCCAGCAACACGTTCAGACGAGCCCGGCACGATATCTTCGCGCGCAGCGGGCGCACCGCATGGCCGAACTGCTGATCTCCACCACGGACAGCATCGAGACCATCGCTCGCCACGTCGGCTGGTCCGACCCCGCCCATGCGTCGCGCGCATTCCGCAGCATCCACGGAGTGAGCCCGCAGCACTACCGGCGCACACACGGAGGAGCCGCGCTTGTACGTGCAGATTCCTGACCTCGCTGCTCCTACCTGACAGGTGCGCCGACCGCGCGATTGTGCGCGGCGAACCTCAGGGAAGGAACGATCATGAGCATCGACCCAAGCGAACCAGCAGCATTGACCGGCGCGGGCGCTGCGAGACACCGAAGCAGGGTGAGCCCGCCGCCGGGTGTCTTGTTTCTCGGAGTGATCGTCTGGACCGACGACCCGGAGGTCGATCCGACAGTGATCGCGGACCGGAACCCGGTCGTGTTGGCGCGGGTGGTCGCGATCACGATCCACGAGACGCTCGAAGACTCCGAGGCATATGCCGGGGCGACGGAGTTCCTTCAGTCGAATCCACCACCGCAGGATTGGGTGCTGCCCGAGGACGTGGATGCGTGGTTGGAGGCGCTGCGGGAGGCGACGCCGCACCCAGCGTACTCGTTCCACCACGTGCCCATGACGGGTGGCGCGGACGGGACGAACCACACGGCCGTCAACCGGTATCTGCAGCACGCGCTGCAGGAACGCGAAGAAACCCTCACCCCTGACTCGTCGCCGAGCACTGATGCTGGCCGGTCGTCAGGGCGACACCTCGCGCGCTGACCTGGTCGCGGGGTTTGACGTTTCGGCGCATGTTCTTGATGTTTCGACGCGTCATCAGCGGGACGCCTCGACCTTGGCGTCGACCTGTGCGTACCTCTGGAACAGCACCGTCGACACCCGAGCGTTCGTGTGCGGTTCTCTTTCCGCCTATCCGTCTATGAATGGAGTCCTTCATCATGTCTGACATCACGATCCCGCCGTTGGGGTATTCGCCTGAGCCACCGCGCCCGCATCGAGTGGTGGTTGAGTTCGATGTCCTCGCCCGCACCCAGGCCGGAGCGCAGCACATGGTTGATGAGGTGCTGTTCGAGGAGGTCGCTGGCCCGCCGGACCAGCTCCGCACGGACGGAGACCGGGTGTTTGGTGAGGAGTTCGGTGACGACGTCTCACACATTCGCTCCTGGATACCCGTACCCGCGGCTCCGCCCGCCGCGCGAGCGGTGCCGTTGCCGGGGTGGGAGGCGTTCGAGGAGTCGGGGATCCCGGAGATCGTGGCGGAGATGTTCCCACCCGAACCGGCCACGGGTGACTTCCTCCTCCCGGACGGCACACCCGACGCTGGAGCATTCGAGGATGCGCACGAGCGGTGGCGGGACGAGTGTCTCTCGCTCGCCGTGCAAGCATCCCGTCTCCCCGACACGCTGGAACGGGTGGAGCGGGCCGAGCGGGTCCGTGACGGCCTCGTGGATCTGCTGGAGCGGGAGCAGTTGCCAGTGGAGCCGGTGAAGGAGGACTATCTCGTCACGGTCGCCCCGTCGTTCGAGGGCGAGTACGAGGACATGCGATTCAGATCCGACCACGCCCAGTGGCGCTTCGACTTCACCGCTACTGCGCGCCACCGCGAACACGCGCTACAGGGACTCGTGGAGGAGGGTGGTCCGCGGATGATGTTCCTGCCGGAGCGGTTTCACCGTGAGTGGGTGCCGTCAGATCTGATCGCCCAGCAGACCCTCCGAGTGCTCATGGAGCGGGAGAAGGCCGGGGAAGGCAGACCATTGTTGGACCGGCGGGAGCGGGAGGAACTGGAGGCGATGCTGTTCGCTGCCGACCCCGACATTCGCGTCGTCGACCCTGACGACCCCTCTGGGGCCGAGTTCTATGCGGGGCGGGCGTCGGAAGCGCACGAGTGGATGCCGCCGGGCGTGTACGACGCGACCGGGATCAACGGAGAAGGCCAGTTCCGTCTCGTCGTGGGCCGCGTCCCGGTCGGGGATGAGGTGACGGCGTCGGCGGCGTTCCCACCCGCCGAGCACGACAGCGCTGTCGTGAACAAGATCGCCCGCATCCTGGAGCAGGACACCGAACAACACGACCCGGCGACAGTCCTTGAACGGATCAACGCCGCGGTCCTCGAAACTGGGCGGACTGCTGCCACGCCCTCGGACATTCGCTCTCCCGAGCAGGCCCTAACCAGACTCGAACGCGGGGCACTGCTGAGCGAGCTGCTCGCCGAACGAGAACAACACCTGGACACGGACCCGGACGGCCCCGAACGACCCACGTCAGACCGTGGTCCTGGCCGGAGCTTGTAGCAGAAAAGCACCCCCCGATCGGTGGTATTGGAGGTGGGCGTGTTTGACGATTTGGCGCAGGTTCTTGACGAAACGGCGCATCCTGCCCAGAAACGCTCGCGGACGCCGGACACGCTCGGGTAGGGGTTGAGGTTCAGAAGGGATGCTCAGAGCGGAGAATCTGCGCGCAGCATGGTTGCTGCCGCACCTTCCCAGTAGATACCGCGCACGAGCCCCCAGGCCCGTGCCGTGTCCTGAAGGAGGTGCACATGCCGATCACCAACCCCGATGCTTGCCCGATGCCCGCCTGGCTCCCCAGGGAGCTCGGACAGGCTGCTGCCGTCTACGCTGCCGCGGGCATCCCGGTGTTCCCCTGTGCGCCCGGTCAGAAGCATCCGCTGACCGCGCATGGGTTCCGCGACGCCACCACCGACCCCGCGCAGGTCGGCACCTGGTGGGAACGGCACCCGGACGCGAATATCGGCATCCCCACCGGGACCGTGATCGACGTGCTGGATGTGGATGTGCACGCCACCGGCACCGGATACCCAATCCTCCGCACCCTGCAACGGGAGGGGCTGATCGGCGGATGGGGGCAGGCCGTGCGCTCCCCGTCGGGTGGGCTGCACCTGTACTACCCGACCGACCCAGACCAGGCACGGGGGTCGTGGTCTCGGGGGCGGGCGCATGTGGACTTCCGCAGCACCGGCGGCTACATCATCGCCCCACCCTCCACCATCACCACCACCCGCGGGGACCGCCGCTACGAGACCATCGCCCACGGCCGTCACCCGCGCCCGGTTGATGCGGATGCGATCCGCGAGCTGCTGACACCCCAGCCTGAGTGGACACTCCACCCGGCCGGTTCGGCGGCGCTGCGGGAGCGGCCCGTAGAGGAGCTCGCGGACTGGGTCGCCGCGCTGCCGGAAGGGAACCGGAACGCGGGACTGTTCTGGGCGGCATGCCGGCTTGCTGAGGCCGGCCTGCCCGAACCCGACACCCATACGATCCTCGAACCTGCCGCGACCGCCGCCGGACTCGAGCCGCGGGAGATCGCCGCGACGATCCGCTCCGCCCACCGCGCCACGAGGGTCGCTGATGTGCCGGATGATCCCGGCGTGCAGACCGTCCGCTCGTTGTCGGGGGTCGGGAGGTAACCATGACCCGCCCGGCAGTGACAGCTCGCGCTCCGCGCGATCTGGACCTGAGCCCGGGCAAACAAGCACCCGACGCCCGGTCATCCGGTGGGGTGTCCCGGTTCGTGGTCGCGCTCGCAGTTGCCGGGACGATCCTGCTCGCCCTCGGCGCGTTCTGGCTGTCGTTCACCACGCTCCGTGACCTCGCCGTCCTTTCCGGGATCCCTGCAGGGCAGGCGTGGATGTGGCCGCTGATCGTGGACGGCGTGATCCTGGAAGCCACGATCAGCGTCGTCGCGCTGCGAGATTCTGCCCGCAACGCGCGGCGGTTCGCGTGGCTGCTGCTCGGCGCGGGTGCCGGAGTGAGCGTGGCGGCGAACATCACCCACGCCGTCGTCGCCGCCGACACCCGCGTCCCCGCCCTCATCGCCGCACTGGTCGCTTCGGTACCACCGCTGGTGCTGCTCGCGATGACGCATCTCACCGTCGAACTCACCCGCAACACCACACCCACCCCGACCATTCGAGAATCGGCCCGTCCGCTGCCTCTGGCCGAAGAGACCACCACGGTCATGGAGGTCGACGCCCCGCACCGGTCCGAACAGGTCGCGGCACTCGAGCCTCCGGAGACGACCTCCCCGACACGTTCGAAACCGAGCACCGCGGTACGGCCATTGACTGCTCGTGGAAGAAATGGGCAGCGAGGAGAAGCCCGAGTTCGGGCGCTCGCGCTGGACGCGGAGGGCGTGTCGAAACGTCAGATTGCTGCGCACCTCGGGGTGCATCCCACCACGATCGGCCGTTGGCTGAACGCACCTGACCGTCAACAGGACGGAGACCCCCATGACTGACCCCACCATCCCTGACCACCAGCACGTCGACCAACTGGGCTGCTGCGTAGATTTCGGACAGCGTTTTGATGGATTTTCTTACGCTGCTAGTGCCAGCTGTCGGTAACTGTAATGGACATCGTTGGGGTACTGGTAACCCAACGCGGAGTGGCGACGGCGACTGTTGTAGAACCCCTCGATGTAGTTGATCACATCACGTCGCGCCTGCTGTTTCGTCGCGTACACGGTGCGGTACACGCGCTCGTTCTTCAACGCCGAAAAGAACGATTCCGCCATGGCGTTGTCCCAACACACGCCAGTTCGTCCCATCGAAGACCGCATCCCCAGCCGGGCCACCAGCGCCCGATAGTCCGCGGAGGTATAAACACTTCCGCGGTCCGAATGAAAAATCGCGCCTGGCTCAATCTGGGTGGTCGCTACCGCATTCCGGAGCGCGTCCTCGACCAACTCGGTACGCATGTGATCAGCGATCGACCAGCCCACAACTTTCTTCGAATAGCAGTCAATCACGGTCGCCAAATAGATGAACCCCTGCCACGAGGGAATGTAAGTAATATCGCCCACGAATTTGCTGCCAGGCCGGTCAGCGGTGAACGCCCGCTGCACGAGGTCTGGCATGCCCTCGGCGGCCTCTCGATCCGCCAGCGTCGTCGTTCGGAACGGGCGCGGTTGACAGGCCACCAGGCCCTCGTCACGCATGATCTGTCGCACCAGCTCTGGCGAGCACTCCGTCCCCTCCGCGGTCAGATCAGCGTGAATCCGCCGGTACCCGTAGGTCTGGTCTGACGCGTCAAAGAAATACCGGACCCGGGAGGTCAGCGCCGCCCTGCGGGTCGCGGTCGCCGATAACGGGCGGCCGCGCCAGTGATAGAACCCGGAACGAGAAACTGCCAGCCACACGCACATCCGCGCGATCGATGGCGCGCCTGGCTCGCGGGCATAGGAGTCGATGAACTCATACTTCGCCACTATCGTGGCTCCCTCGCGAAGTACGCTGCTGCTTTTTTTAGGAACGCGGCCTCGGTGCGCAGTTCCCGGTTCTCGCGTTCGAGTTCTCGTAACCGGGCTCGTTCATCGAGAGTCAAATCGCCCTCCGGTTCTCCGGTGGCGTGCTCGGCCCGGTACTTCTTGAGCCAGCCGCGGAGGGTTTCGGCGCCGACACCGTATTCCTCGGCTACCGTCTTGACGGCCTTCGAGGTGGTGATCACCTCGCGGCATAACTCGTCCTTGAATTCCTGACTGAATCGTCGTCGTGTTGCAGACATTCTGCGGATTCCTCATTTCAGTGTTCCCCCGAAATGCTACGGGGCTCACTGTCCGAAATCTCCACAGCACTCCACGATCATCCACGCGAAGAACCGGCACGGGAACATATACCCGTACTTCATCTGCCTGGGCCGCAACAACAAGCGCACCACCTGTGACATGCCCTACGCACCCGTGGACCGGGTCGAGCAGCTCGTCGCCGACTACTACCAGCGCATCACCCTCACCCCAGCGATGACCGACGCGCTCCGGGGGATGCTCACCCACGAGTTCGATCAGCTCACCGCGGGCACGAACCAGTCCATCCGCGACCTCACCGACCGGCGCAAGCAGATCCTCGCCGAGCAAGACAAGCTCCTCGAAGCCCACCTCGCCGACGCACTGTCATTGGACCAGCTGAAGAAGTTCCAGACCCGGCTCCGCGCCGAGCTCGACGGGATCGAGGCGCAGATCGCCGAGCACCACAACGACTACCAGGGAGCCCGCGCCCTCATCGACGGAGCTCTCGATCTCGCACGCGACTTCGCCCAGATCTACGAGCGCTGCGACGAGCACAACAAGCGCCTCGCGAACCAGACCTTCTTCACCCGCATCTACCTGAACGAGGGCAACACCCTCACCGCCGACACCGCAGCTCCCTTCGCCACGATCCTCGACGAGACCACGAAGCAGCAGGCCCTCACCTGGGCCGAAGCACGCACGTCCACCAACGAGAAGAGCGATGCTGTAACCCAGGACCTGTTTCTTCAGGCCCGGGTTACAACATCGCTCATTGCGTGCGCGAAGGGGGACTTGAACCCCCACGACCTAATGCGGTCACTAGCACCTCAAGCTAGCGCGTCTACCAATTCCGCCATCCGCGCGAAGTGTTGTTCTCAGTTTGTTTTTCAACGCCCTGGGCACAAGGGAATACATTAGCAAGTGTTTTTGGAGATTTGCAAACTGAATTTTGTGTTTCGGCGTGTTGCGAGGAACCGCGCCAATTTCGGGGAATCACTAGGCTGTGATCATGACCGCTGATGCTGAACTTCTCCACGACCCCACGGTGATCGCCACGCGCGATCTGATCCGAATCGACACCACGAATTGGGGGAGTGGGAAGAGCGCTGGCGAGCGGGAGGCCGCGGAGTACCTGGAGGCAAGGCTCGCGGCGATGGGCCTCAAGACCGACGTGTTCGAGTCGGAGCCGCGGCGAACCTCAGTGGTCGCGCGGGTCGCGGGGCGCAACCCGGAGAAGCCCGCGCTCGTCGTGCACGGCCACACCGATGTCGTCCCCTCGAACCCCGAAGACTGGAGCGTCGACCCGTTCGGCGCCGAGGTGAAGGACGGCTGCATCTGGGGCCGTGGCGCGGTCGACATGAAGAACATGGATGCGATGATCCTCACCGCGCTCGAGGAGATCCACGCATCCGGGCGGCAGCCGGAGCGTGACCTTATCGTCGCATTCTTCGCGGACGAGGAAGACGGCGGCAAGCTCGGTGCCCACTACGCCGTCACGAAGTTCCCGGAGCTTTTTGCCGGGGCGACCGAGGCCGTGAGCGAGGTGGGTGGCTACTCGATTTCGATTGACGGCAAGCGGGCCTATCTGCTCCAAACCGGTGAGAAGGGGATGCTCTGGTTCCGCCTGAAGTCGAAGCGGCACGCTGGCCACGGCTCGCGCTACGTGCCGCGTGAGAACAACGCCGTAACCGTGCTCGCGGAGGCACTCGTGCGACTCACCCAACACGACTGGTCGATGCGCCTGACCGAGACGACCCGCGACATGATCGACGCGCTGTGCGAACTTATCGGTGAGGACGCCACCCAGATCTCGCCGGACGAGCTCGTGCTTCGCACCGGCTCGGCGTCGAGCTGGCTCACCGCATCCCTGCGCACTACCGTGAACCCGACCATGCTGGATGCGGGCTACAAGGTCAACGTGATTCCCGCGGAGGCCGTCGTCGCGATTGATGCGCGACCGCTGCCGGGGGAGGAGGAGTCGTTCCTCGAGCAGGTGCGAGAGATCGTGGGGCCCGACATTGAGGTCGAGATCGACTGGAAGTTTCTCGGCACCGAGGCACCCTCATCCGGGCCAATCGTGGATGCGGCTCGCACCGCCCTCGACCGTCACGACCCAGGTGCGTTCATCATCCCGTACCTGCTTCCTGCGGGCACAGACAACAAGTCGCTGGCGCGGCTCGGCATCAATGGCTACGGGTTCGCACCGCTGCGGCTGCCGCTCGACCTGGATTTCCCGGCGATGTTCCACGGGGTGGATGAGCGGGTGCCGCTCGAATCCGTGGTGTTTGGGCGAGAGGTGTTGCGCGACTTCCTCCTCAGCTACTGAGGCGTACACTTACCCGCTGGTATTGATGTCTTCTGAAAGCTGAGTGCATGAGCTGGTTTGACGCTATCGTCCTCGCGATCGTCCAGGGACTCACGGAGTTCCTCCCGATTTCGTCGAGCGCGCACATCCGTATCTTCGGTGAGTTGCTTGGTATTTCGGATCCGGGGGCGACGTTCACCGCGATCATTCAGATCGGTACGGAGCTCGCGGTGCTCGTGTTCTTCTGGAACGACATCGTGCGGATTATCAAGCAGTGGATTGGCTCGCTGCGCGGCAAGGTCCCGAAGAGCGATCCGGATGCGCGCATGGGCTGGTTCATCATCATCGGCTCGGTGCCGATCGTCGTCCTCGGCGTGCTCCTGCAGGACGTGATTCGCTCGCAGTTCCGCTCCCTGTGGATCATCGCGACGACGCTGATTGTCTTCGGCATCATCCTCGGTATCGCGGACGTGATCGGCAGGCGTGAGAAAACTCTCGACAAGCTCAACGCGAAGGACGGCATCCTGTACGGGTTCGCCCAGGCGCTCTCGCTGATCCCTGGTGTCTCGCGCTCCGGCGGTACGATCACTGCTGGCCGTCTCATGGGCTACGACCGCCCATCGGCGGCGCGATATTCGTTCCTGCTCGCGGTGCCGGCGGTGCTTGGCTCGGGTGGCTACGAGCTGTACAACGCGCTGACGGAATCGAGTGACGCGACGGCGGTTGCATGGGGGCCGACGATCCTCGCGACGATTCTGTCGTTTGTCATCGGTTGGGTCGTCATCAAGTTCCTCATGAAGTGGGTCGAAACCCGCAGCTTCATGCCGTTCGTGATCTACCGGATTGCTCTCGGCACGGTGCTTTTCGTGCTGCTCGCGTTCGGAGTAATTGACCCGCTGTCGGGCGCAGCGTAACCACTGCGTAAACTAGCTGGGTGATTCTTGCATCGACTTGGCAGGCCCCCGAGGTCCCTGAACTGACAGGTGACCCCGTTCCCGTCTCGCTGTACAACACGGCGACCGAGACTGTGGAGGCGGTGAAGCTCGAAGATGGCGTCGCGCGTCTCTACGTGTGCGGCATCACGCCGTACGACGCGACCCACCTCGGTCACGCCGCGACGTATCTCGCGTTCGACACGCTTGTGCGCGCGCTCGGCCAGGCCGGCGTGCCCGTCGAGTACTCGCAGAACATCACCGACGTTGACGACCCGCTCTTCGAGCGCGCGGACGCCACAAACGTTGACTGGCAGGAGCTCGCGTCGAGCCAGACGGATCTCTTCCGCGGTGACATGGCCGCGCTACGCGTCGTGCCCCCCAATTCGTACGTGCGCGTCCAAGATGTGATCGAAGAGATCGCGGATGCGGTGGGCGTGCTGCTCGATCGCGGCCTCGGTTACACGGTGCCGACTGAGGAGTCCGAGGGCGAGGATGTCTACTTCGACCTCCGCGCGAGCCAGGAGGGTGACCTCTACGAGCTCGGCGCAATGAGCCACTTCTCGCCAGAGAAGCTCGGCGAAGCGTTCGTCGAATTCGGCGGGGACCCGGACCGACCCGGGAAGCGCTCCCCACTCGACCCGCTCCTGTGGCGCGCACAGCGCGACGGCGAGCCGAGCTGGCCCTCGCGGGCCGGAGACGGACGCCCCGGGTGGCACGTCGAGTGCGCCGTGATCGCTACCGGGACCCTGGGGGATACCGTGAGTATCCAGGCCGGCGGCCGCGACCTGCGGTTCCCGCACCACGAGATGACTGCGGCACACGCATCCGCGATCACCCAGCAGCGCTTTACCGACCACTACGCGCACGCCGGGCTCGTCGCCTATGAGGGCGCCAAGATGTCGAAGTCGCTCGGCAACCTCGTGCTCGTCTCGAAGCTGACCGAGGCGGGCAACGACCCTGCCGCGGTTCGCCTCGCCGTGATCGCCCACCACTACCGCGAGGACTGGGAGTGGTTCGCAGAAGAGCTCGTGGCTGCCACCGAGCGCCTCGAGACCTGGCGTGAGGCGGCCGCACGCGCCGACGCGGAGACTGCCGAGGCCAGCGACTATGGCCAGCGCATCCGCGAGGCGATCGCGAACGACCTCGACACGCCGACCGCGATCGCGATCGTGGATGCATGGGCGGGGGAAGAGCGCCCCGACCCCGCCGTCATCGACGTGGTCGACGCGCTCCTTGGCGTCAAGCTGACGAGCTAGGCGGGCCGACGAGCTAGGCGGGCCGACTTGTCAGCCTGGCGCAGGCAATTCGCCCGAGACCCGTACGCGGGGCTCGGGCGAATTTCGCATAGCTGCGCGGTTCGTTAACTGCGCGGCTCGTTGCCCCGCTCGCCGTCCTCGTCGCGGTGGTCGTCCTTCGCGAGGAAGCGTTCGAACTCGGCGGCAATCGCGTCGCCCGTCGCGGCCTCGGAATCGACGACGTCGCGGGCCTCTTCGAGGTAGCGGATGTACGTGCGAAGGTCCTCGTCCGCGTCCACGGCCTCGGTGATCTGCTTCTCCCATGCGAGTGCTTCGGCGAGGAGCTCGCCACGGTCGAATTCGAAGCCAAGGAGCTCGCTGAGCTTGTCGAGGATCGCGAGCTGCGCCTTCGGCGAGGAGTTGTCCGCGTTACTCGTATAGTGCGGCACCGACGCCCACATCGATACGACCTGCAGGCCGGCCTCGCGCGCGGCGTGCGAGAGGACGCCCGGGATGCCGGTCGGGCCCTCGTATTTCGACTCCTCGATACCGAGGTCACGACGAACGACAGGGTCGTCGCTCGTGAGGAAGACCTGGATATCGCGGGTGTGCGGCGCATCCGCGAGGAGCGCGCCGACGATGACGATGCGGGTGATCGATTCCCGCTGAATCAGTTCGATGACCTCGCGGGCGTAGGAACGCCACCGGAGGGAGGGCTCGCTGCCGGTCAGGGTGTAGATCCGGTGAATGTCGGGGTCGAGGGCTGCGTCCTCGACCGACTGCGGGATGATCGGACCGGTCATGGTCGTGGCTGGCCAGCGGATCACGCGCTCGTTGTTTGCGTTGAACTCGGACCGGGGCCGCTGCATCGAATAGTCGTAGTAGTCCTCGTCATCGATTCTGCTGATGACTCGATTCACGCCGATGTACTGCTGTAATTCGTCTACCGCCTCACTCGCGGCCTCGCCGGCGTCGCTCCACCCGAGCATGGCGAGCACGAGCGTGCGTCCAGCGCGAAACGAGGTGGGGCGGGAGGAATCCGTCACGTGTGTACTCCTGAAATTTGCGGACAGTTCTCTCAAGCCTACGACGCCTTCTGGCAGACCAGTAGACTGGTGGGATATGACCGCGCACACTCCGGCGGCCGTTCTTTGGGATATGGACGGCACGCTTGTTGAAACCGAGCAGTACTGGATCACCGCCCAATCCGGCATCCTCGAACGCTACGGGCTCCCGCCGCTCACCCCTGAGCAGGACCTCTCTCTCGTCGGGTCCTCGCTTCCTGTCGCCGCCAAGCTCTTCAAATCGCTCGGCGTGCCACTGAGCCATGATGAGATCATCACGACCATCTCCGAAGAGGTGATCGAGCTCGTCGAGGGCGGGCTGACGCTGCGTCCGGGCGTAAAGAACCTGCTGAAAGACCTCGCGGAAAACGACGTGCCGACCGCGATCGTCACCAATTCAACTCACGATCTCGTACGGGCGGTGTTGCCACACCTCGAGGGCCACGAGTTCGATCACATCGTCACGACCGAGGACGTCACGCACGGCAAACCGCATCCGGAGGGCTACCTCCTGGCCGCCACTCGGCTAGGCGTGTCGATTCGGGAGAGTATCGTCCTCGAGGACTCCGTGAATGGCCTCGGGGGCGCGGTCGCCGCTGGGTCGGTGCCGATCGGCATCCCGTTCGAGGTGAATCTCGAGCCTGCCGATCAGTACATCCGCCTCGAGACGCTCGAGGGCGTCGGCTGGCAGGATTTGCAGTCGCTCTATGCCGAGTTTCGAAGCGCGGCCGCGCGCCGCTAGCCGTCGAGCACATCCTGCCCACCCCCTCATTTCGCGCCTCTCCAGAATCGAGTTCAATGCACGACGCCGCACCAGCATCCGGCCCCTTCCAGGCCGGTGAGCGAGTCCAACTAACCGACCCGAAGGGGCGCCCCACGACGGTGTGGCTCGAGCCCGGGGAGGCACTCCACTCGCACCAGGGCGCGCTCGAGCACGATCGCCTGATCGGGCTGCCGGACGGTTCGGTGGTCGAGAACAGCGAGGGCGTGCCGTATCTCGCGCTTCGCCCGCTGCTGTGGGATGTGGTCATGTCGATGCCTCGCGGCGCCGCGATCATTTATCCGAAGGATGCGGCGATGATTCTTGCCAAGGCCGATATCCGGCCCGGCGTGCGCGTGGTCGAAGCCGGTGTCGGTTCGGGCGGGCTGTCGATGTGGATTCTTCGTGCCCTGGCCGGGACCGGTGAGCTCAAGAGCTTCGAGCGCCGCCCCGAGTTCGCCGAGATCGCCCGCGGGAACGTCGTCAGCGTGGTCGACGATGACCCGAAGAACTGGGAGATCGTGCTCGGTGATCTCGCGGATGCGCTGCCCGAGACCTATGCAAATGGCACCGTCGATCGCGTCGTGCTCGACATGCTCGCGCCGTGGGAGTGCCTCGACGTCGTGGCCGACGCGCTCGTGCCCGGTGGCGTCGTGCTCTGCTATGTGGCGACCGCAACGCAGCTCTCGCGCGTGGCGGAGGAAATCCGCGCGACTGGCAAGTTCACGGAGCCGCAGGCCGACGAGACCATGGTGCGAGGCTGGCACGTGCAGGGGCTCGCGGTGCGACCCGACCACCGCATGGTCGCGCACACCGGATTCCTGATCACCGCGCGACGACTCGCCCCCGGCACCGTTCTGCCCGCGAAGCAGCCCCGTGGCTCGAAGACCCCGGCCTCGCTCGAGGACACGGAGGCGTGGACGCCGAGCGAGGACGAGGCCTGGACGCCCGAGGCTGTGGGGGAGCGATACCCGAGCGACAAGATCCTGCGAAAGCGTGGCCGCGAGGCCCAGCGCGGCGCAGACCATCGCACAGCCGCGGCCGAATCGGGCGCGGCACAGACAGACTCAGCGGCCGCGTCACCCTCGGACGACATAATGGACGCCGACCCCGCGCAACACCCGAACCTCAACGAAGGGAAGGCGACCGAGTGACCGTCGCACGATTCCGTAAGCCAGCCATCGCCGCTCTCGGCGCCGTATCGATGATGGCACTCGCCTCATGCGCGCAGATTCCTTCGAGTGATCGCGTCACTACTTGCGAGCCGGCGACGGCGTTTCAGACGGAGCGCACCGGTGAGGGCACGGGTCCTGTGGTGGACGAGAATGCCATCACGTCGTTCGACCTGCAGGTGGCGCTCGAAGACGGCAGCGAGCTGATTCCGCAGACCACCGTGCTCGACATGGGCGACGGTGTGGCCACGCCGGTCAACCTGAACTACCTTTCGTCGTTCCCGATGGCCGCGTTCGGTGGCATGCCGGTCAACCTCTCCGCGGTCGGCGAGGCGCTGACGTGTGCCCAGGCGGGCGAGCAGGTCACCGCGACGATGCGGATGGACCAGCTGTTCCCCGAAGAGCTTTCGGCCTCCCTTCCTGAAGAATTGAAGAGCCAGAACGTGACGGTCACGGCGAACATCGGTTCTGTGTACCACTCGGCCGCCACGGGCCGGATCAACCCGCAGCACAACGGCATTCCGGCCGTCGTGACCGCGCCGGACGGTACCCCCGGCGTCACGATGCCGAAGGAGCCGGCGCCGACCGAAGAGCGTGTCGCCGTCACGATCGACGGCTTTGGCGCGCCCGTGAAGGAGGGCCAGCTCGTTACGATGCACCTCAGCGCGTTCAGTTGGACGGATTCGACGCAGCAGCTCACGACCTGGGGCAATGCCGGTCCGGCCCTGCAGCTTCCTGCCGGCGCCGGCGACGGGATGTTCGACATCACGTCCCAGCTCGTCGGCAAGAGCGTCGGCTCGCAGGTCGTCATCGTGCTTCCGGCCAGCACGATCGCCGCGTCCCCGGACGCCGCAACCTGGTCGCAGCTGAACTCGAGCGACGCGATCGTCTTCGTCGTCGATATCCTCGGCGCGGAGTAGGCAAATCCGCCTTCTTGTTCGATTTCACTTCTCCACAGAAACTGGTCTTCATGCGTCTTCGTCGTTATTCCGTCCTCACCGGCGTGGTCAGCCTCGCGCTGCTGCTCAGTGGTTGCGCGAGCGGATCGCCCGCGGCGGACTCCACGGCCGCCGAGACCCAGGCTGTCGGGGAGGCGCCGAGCTACGAGGTCGTGGACGACGGCGAGGCAATCGCGGCCGCAACCATCTCGGAGAACTACGGTGACACGCCTGAGGTGACACCCCCGGCGGCCGACCTGGTCGGTGACCTGATGGAGCGGACCACCGTCGTCGACGGCGACGGTGAGCCAATTACCGCGGAATCTTCGGTGGTGTGGAAAGAGCAGATCTACGACCTCGGCACCGGGCAGCCCGCGACGGAGTTCACCGCGCAGGGGCCGGTCGACCTCAGCAATCCCGAGCTGCCCGAGTACGTGGCCGCGGCGCTCGTTGGCGTGCCCTCCGGTTCCCGAATCGGGCTCGTCATCCCGAGCGCGGTCATGCTCGGCACGACCACGGGCGCGGAGGACGTCGCGCCGATGCTCCTCATCCTCGACGTACAGACGATCGAGGATGGCGCGGCGGCAAACGGCGAGCCGCAGGAACCCACCCAGTCGCTTGTCACGACCTCCGCGAACCCGGGCGAGGCGCCCGAAATCACGGTGCATTCCGATCAGCCGGAGCCCACCGAGCAGGTCATCGACGTCACCATGAAGGGCGACGGCGCGGTGGTCGAAGCCGGCGACAGCGTGACGGTTCAGTACACGGGCTTGCTCTTCAGCGACGGCACCGAGTTCGACTCGAGCTGGTCGCGCGGCGGCGTACCCGCGACCTTCCCGACCACGGGTGTCGTCGAGGGCTTCGCGAACGCGCTCGTCGGCCAGACGGTCGGCTCGCGCATCACGACGGTGTTCCCGGCGGAGCTCGGCTACGGCGACCAGGACAACGGCACGATTCCGCCGGGCTCGACGCTCGTGTTCGTCGTCGACATCATCGCCACGATGTAGCGTCAATACATGGCCGGATCGTCCACTTCTGCGCGCGCCCTGTCGCCCAACCACGAGCGACAGGTGCGACTGCTCCTGCGCATCCTCGAATCGGAGCGCCCGCTGACAGCGGCCGAGATCTATCAGTCGGTGGATGAATACCGCGCTCGTTATGAGCGGGACGGCAATAACTCCTCGCTCGAGAAGATGTTTGAGCGCGATCGGAATGCGCTGGCCCAGACGGGGATCGAGATCGGCACGGTGCCCGACCCGACCGCGCCGGGGGATAGGGCGCGCTGGCGCTACCAGGTTTCCGAGGACGTGGCGGGTGGTGCCGTGGTCGAGCTGACCGCGGACGAGCTGCTCTTGGTCGACCAGGCGACGACCGCCTGGCTCGACCCGAGCCTGAAGGCCGGGGCGCGCCAGGCCTTCGTCAAGCTCCTCGGCCAGGCCGACTCCGGGGGCGAGACCGCCGCATCCTCGCCCCGCACCGTGGTATCGACCCACCCGCTGTTTGGGGCACTCCGCGACGCGGTCGCCCACCGAAAGACGATTCGGTTCGAGTATCGCAAGCTCGGCAGCATCGAGGTCGAATCGCGTGTCATCGATGCGCTCGGCCTGTTTAGCCATCACGGCAGGTGGCTCATCAACGGCTTCGACCACGCGCGGCAGGCCCCGCGCAACTTCCTGCTCGCGCGCATCCTCTCCGATGTCACCGAGATCGACACACACGATCGCGCCTACGCGGACCAGGCGGCGATCACGGCCACGCTCGACGAGATCGCGCGGCAGCAGCCGGTGACCGTTGCGGTCAAGGCGCGTAGCCAGGCGGAGGCGAGCCTTCGCGCGCGGGCACGGACGGAAGCGCTCGGCACGAGCGACGTTGCCGCGGGCGACTGGTACGAACTGGTCATCACCGACTGGGATCTCGGGGTGCTCGCGGATGAGCTCGCCGGTTACGGCACGATGATCCGCGTGATCGACCCGCCCGAGGTGGCTGACGGAGTGCGCGCGCGGCTGCAGCGGATGCTCGATGCACACCAGGATCGTCAGGAGTAGGTCGATGGCTAATCAGGAAAAGGTCGATCCCGTCCTCATCACCTCGATACTCGATTTCCTTCGTCGCAACGAGCACGGCTACGACCTCGCTGAGATGGCCGACCACTTCGGGCTGAGTCCCGAGCGACTGCGCAGCGTGATCGAGTTTCTCTGGACGCTCGAGTTCCCGGCAACCGGCCTCAGCGGCCACGAGCACATGTTCGACTTCGACGCGGACGGGCTCTACGCCGCCGAGCCCTGGGTCAAGCTCACGCATGATCCGGCTGCCAAGGTCACCCGACGCTTCGAACCGCACGAGCTTGCGACCGTGATCACCGGGCTCTCAACGCTGCGGCAGTTTCGCAGCAGCGAGGAAATCTCGACCCTCGACGGTCTCGTGGCAAAGCTGCTGGGGACGGATGCCGCCGCCGAGGGGCCGGCGCCGGACGAGAATCAGACGGTTGCCGCGCTGCGGCGCGCCATTGACCGCGGCACGCAGCTCGAGATCGATTACTACACCGAGAATGCGGATGCGCCGGAGCGGCGCGTTGTCGACCCGTTACGCCTCGAGGTGCACGGCGCGATGGTCTACCTTCGCGCATACTGCCGGCTTCGCGAGGGGATGCGCTGGTTCCGACACGACCGAATCGTCGCGATTCGCGAACTGGACGACCCGATCGGGGAGTATTCCGAGGAAGAGATTGGGGCCGCGCTGGAGGTGCGCGGCCAGTCGTTCCCGCGCCTCGAGGTCGCAGTCGCCCCGAGCGCATTCGCGGCCGTGCGGCCCTACCTCGACGGTCGCGATTTTCCCCGTCTCGACGACGACGGTTTCTCGCGCTGCACGATTGTGTTCCGCTCGCTCCACGTCGCCGCCAGGATTGCTGCCGAGAACGCGGGCGCCTTCGTGATCGAGGGCCCGGAGTCGGCAAGGGAATTTCTGCGGGGCTGGGCCACCGACGCACTTGAGAACTACGGCGCGGTTCACGACGCGAACGCGTAGACTGGAGCATTATGCCGTGGTGGTCGTGGGTACTCATTTGGGGCGGACTTGTCGTCTTGCTCCTGGCGGTGCTCGTCGTCGGCGGATTCTGGCTCTGGCGAAAGCTCGCGGCAGTCATGCCCGAGATCGATCGGCTCGGGCTCATCCAGCAGGAGCTGGCCGATCTCGCCGAACAGAGCACCGTGCCATACGAGCCGCGAAAGACCGCCGTGCTTCGGCCCGCCTACGCTGTGGCCGCTGAACGCGAAGCTTTCCTCGAGGCTCGCGAAGATCGTCGTGATGCGCGTCGCGAACGTAAGCTCGAGCGCGCGAACGCACTAATCCATGCCGATCCGATGCAATTCCGGCATCTGGTCGACAACCCCAAGAAGGGATAGTTCATGATTGGCAATATGGGTGGTTGGACATTCGTAATCATCCTCGTAATCATCCTTTTGCTCTTCGGTGCCCCGAAACTCCCGCAGCTCGCCAAGAGCCTCGGCGAGTCGATGCGCATCTTCAAGGGCGAGATGAAGACGATGAAGAAGGAGTCGTCGACCGACGACGCAGGGACGGCCAAGTCCGCAGGAACCGCCGCGGGCCCCGCGCCGACGCAGTCATCGGGCGACGCGACGCCGAACCCGAACGAGCCCAGGGCATCCGACACCCCATCGGATAGCAACGACACCACTAACCGATAGTGTCGATGGCGGTTACGCCGGGGAAGCAGTCTGGACGCAAGAAGAAACGTGACCCCGAAGGGCGAATGCGGCTCGTCGAACACCTCGTCGAGTTTCGAAATCGCCTTTTCAAATCAGCGATCGGCATCGTCATTGGCATGGTCGCGGGATACTTCCTCACCGACCCTGTACTCGACCTGATTCGACAGCCGATCGAGATACTCGAGGCGACCCGCGAGGGTCGAGTGTCGATCAACTTCTCGAACGTCACCACGGGCTTCGACTTGCGCATGCAGATCGCCCTCACGCTCGGCATCGTAATTTCCTCGCCCGTCTGGCTCTACCAGACGTGGATGTTCTTGATGCCCGGCCTCAAGAAGGGCGAGCGTCGCTACATCGTCGGCTTCCTCGGCTCGGCGATCCCGCTCTTCCTCGGCGGTGTCGTGCTCGGCTTCATGCTCATGCCGCGCATGGTGCAGGTAATGGCGATGTTCGTGCCGGAGCAGGACACCGTGTTCTACGACGCGAAGACGTATTACACGTTTGTACTCACGCTGTGCCTCGCCGTGGGCGTCGCGTTCGTCGTGCCGGTCATCCTCGTGATGCTCAACTTCGCCGGGGTGCTCAGCGGCAAGGCGATCCTCTCCGGTTGGCGCTGGGCGATCCTCATTTCGGCGCTGTTCGGCGCGATTTCGACACCTGCTGCGGATGTTCTCAGCATGGTTTTGCTTATGCTGCCGATGATCGCCCTGTACTTCATCGCGACGGGAATCGCGCTGCTGCACGATAAGCGGCAGGCGAAGCGCGACGCGAAGCTGCGCGAGAACCTGTTGCCTTCAACCGAATTGAGTGAGGAAAACTAACTTGGCTGAGCCGAGCGCTGCCGAACGATTTGCTCGCGCAAAGAACCGCGCGAAGTACCCAGAGTTCGAGCTCTTCCGGAGCCTGCAGCGCTTCGACCTGGACGAGTTTCAGGCGCACGCGTGCCAGTCCCTTGAATCGGGCAGTTCGGTGTTGGTTGCCGCGCCGACCGGCGCGGGCAAGACGATCGTGGCGGAGTTCGCGGTGTTCCTCGCGATGCGCGACGCCAACGCGAAGATCTTCTACACCGCGCCGATCAAGGCGCTCTCGAATCAGAAGTATCGCGAGTTCGCCGCCGACTACGGTGCGAGCGAGGTGGGGCTCCTCACTGGCGACGTCAATATCAATTCGCAGGCGCGGATCGTCGTCATGACGACCGAGGTCCTGCGCAACATGATCTATGCGGGCAGCGATCTGATGCACGATCTCGCGTACGTCGTGATGGATGAGGTGCACTATCTCGCCGACCGGTTCCGCGGCGCGGTATGGGAAGAAATTATCATCCACCTCCCGAGCGAGGTGCGGCTCGTCTCGCTGTCCGCGACGGTGTCGAACGCGGAAGAGTTCGGTGACTGGCTCCAGGCGGTTCGCGGCGACACCGACGTGATCGTGTCCGAGATTCGCCCGACGCCGCTCTACCAGCACGTCTTGGTCGGCTCACAGCTGCACGACCTCTTTCGCACCAAGCGCGAGCAGCTCACGGACCAGGTGAACCCGGAGCTCGTCCGAGCCGTGCAGCAATTCCGCGGCACCGGCGGGCACGGTCGCTCGCGCCGCGGCGGCAGGGGCGGCACGGTGCGGCACGCGCCGCGGCTCGATCGCGGCCCGTTCGTCGAGATGCTCGACGAGTACGATCTCCTACCGGCCATCTTCTTCATCTTCTCGCGCGCGGGATGCGATGCCGCGGTGCAGCAGGTCGTTCGCTACGGCGTGCGCCTCACGACGCATATCGAGGCTGACGAGATTCGTTGGATCGTCGAGGAACGCACACGGAACATTCTCGACGAGGACCTCGCGGCGCTGGGCTTCTGGGAATGGAAGGATGCACTCGAACGCGGTGTCGCGGCCCACCACGCGGGGCTCCTGCCCGCGTTCAAGGAAATCGTGGAGGAGCTCTTCCAGCGCAAGCTCGTGAAGGTCGTGTTCGCGACGGAGACGCTCGCGCTCGGCATCAATATGCCCGCGCGCACCGTGGTGCTCGAGAACCTCGAGAAGTTCAATGGCGTCTCGAGAGTGCCGATCACGCCGGGGGAGTACACCCAGCTCACGGGTCGCGCTGGCCGCCGCGGCATCGATGTCGAGGGCCACGCGATCGTGCAGTGGCGCGAGGGCGTGCAACCCGAAAACGTGGCCTCGCTCGCATCCAAGCGCTCCTACCCGCTGAACTCGTCGTTCCGTCCCACCTACAACATGACCGTCAACCTCGTCGACCGGTTTGGGCGGGAGCAGACGCGCGCGCTGCTGGAGTCGTCGTTCGCGCAGTTCCAGGCGGACCGGGCCGTCGTCGAGATCGCGCGGCGAGTCAAGCAGCAGCGCGAGGCGCTGGACGGCTACGCCGAGTCGATGCACTGCGATCGCGGCGACTTCTACGAATACTCCGAGATTCGCCGCAACCTCAGCGACTTGGAGAAGCAGCGCATCCTGAAGGACGACCCGCGGTTCCATGAGCTCCGCGAGACACGGAGCTCGCAGCTGCAGGAACTGCGTGAGCAGCTCAAGCGGCACGGCTGCCACAGCTGCCCGAAGCGCGAGGATCACGCCCGCTGGGCGGAACGGTATTGGAAGCTCCAGCGCGACACCGACAAGCTGGCGGGCGAGATCTCGCGCCGTACCGGGGCTGTCGCGCGAACTTTCGACCGCCTGACCGACCTGCTGCTCGAGCTCGGCTATCTGCGGCACGGCGAGACCGAGGACGAGGTGCACACCACCGCGCACGGTCAGCGTCTCAAGCAGATCTTCGGCGAGCGCGACCTGCTCGTCGCGGAGTGCATCCGCCGGCAGGTCTGGCTGAACCTCGAACCCGCGGCCCTCGCGGCCATGGCGTGCGCGCTCACGTACGAGCCGCGTCGGGATGAGGAGAACCCGCCGATCGGCCATTTGCCGAAGGGCGGATTCCGCGAGTCGCTTGAGCAGACCGAGGAAATCTGGGCGAAGCTCGACGAACTCGAACACACTCACCGCGTGCCGCGCACGAATCCGCTCGCGACCGGTCTCGTGCCCGCGATGTTCCGCTGGGCGAGCGGGGCACCGCTCGATCGCGTGCTCGAGAAGGCCGATCTCGCGGCGGGCGACTTCGTGCGCTGGTGCAAGCAGACGCTCGACCTCCTCGACCAGATCTCCCTCGTGGAATCGGGCAAACTCGCAACGGCCGCCCGGCAGGCCGGCGACCTGATCCGGCGCGGAATCGTGGCGTACTCCGGGGCCGAGTCTTGACGCATACCGCCGCCGTGCAGGTCACGGTGCTGCCGCCTCACGCCGGCGAGCGGATGACGGGCCTGCCTCGCCACACCGCGATGACTGCGAGCCTCGCCGGCGCGCTCATGCTGCCGCTCGCGTTCCCCGATCGTGGCTGGTGGCCGCTTGCGTTCGTGGGCGTGGCCCTCATCCTGTGGGGCGTACGCGGACAGAAGCCCGGATTTGCCTCGCTCCTGGGCTTCGCATCCGGATTCGCGTTCTATCTCGCGCACGTGTTCTGGACGTCTCTTTTCCTTGGTCCTGTGCCGTGGATCGCGCTATGCACGCTCATGGGGTTCTGGTGGGCGGCGGCGTTCCCGCTGATCGCCCTCGCGTACCGACGCCTGCCCTCTCGGCCCGGACCGCTGCGCGCGTACGGCGCGCTGCCACTGGCGGTGGCTTCGATCTGGACGCTGCGCGAGGCACTGTCGTCGACGGTGCCGTACGGCGGATTTGCGTGGGGGAGACTCGCGCAATCGCAGTCGGATTCCCCGTTCGTGGAGCTCGTCTCGTGGTTCGGCCTGAGCGGGCTCAGCTTCGCGATGGTGTGGGTATGCGCGTTCGCAATTGAGCTGCTGGCAGGGGCATTGTCGGCCGCGCGACCGCTTGAGGTTGGTGGGCGACGCGGGGAGCCGCGCGCTGCACGGTCACGGGGTGCGGAGTCGCGTGCCGTCGAGCCGCTTGTTCGTGTCGGCATCATTGCACTTACGCTGTCGCTGCTGGCCACCTGGCCGCTGTGGCCAACGCAATCGACGGGGAGTGTGCGCATCCTGGCGGTTCAGGGGGACACGCCGGGGGCGAGCTACTTCATCCCGTCGGAGCGTGGCGAGATCCTCATGGCGCACGCCGACGAGACATTCGCCGCGCAGGATCGCGAGCGCATCGATCTCATCCTGTGGCCTGAGGGCTCGGTGGATGTGAGCCCGTGGTACTCGGAGACGGCCGCCGAGGTACTCGATCAGGTTTCGGAGTATATCGGCGCGCCGCTGCTCGCCAACACCGTGACGATGGACGGCGAATTCGATGCCCCGGGCACCCACTACTTCAACACGCAGTTCCTTTGGGAGCCAGGAGCCGGCGCGGTCTCGGGCTACGACAAGGCGCACCCGATTCCATTCGGCGAATACGTTCCGGACAGGGAGTTCTTCATGGCGCTCGCCCCGGATCTCATCAGGCTCATCCAGCGCGAATACACGCCCGGCACCCGCAGCAATGTGATCGAGGCCTCGGGCACGAAGTTCGGCGTCTTCATTTGCTACGACATCGTCGACGACGCGCTCATCCGCGCGGCCATCGACGACAGCGCCGAAGTGCTGCTCGCGCCCACGAACAACGCGGACTTCGGGATGACCGACGAGTCCGGGCAGCAGATCGCGACGGCGCGACTGCGCGCGGTCGAGACGGGCCGATCCGTGGTGCAGGCGTCCACCGTCGGGTGGTCGGCTGCCTATCTGCCGAGCGGTGAAGAGATTGCGGCGCTCGACTGGTACGAGCCCGGTTCGTTCACGGCGGAGGTGCCGACCGCATCCGGCACGACCCTCGCGATGTCGGCCGGTCGCCACTTCGAGATTTTCCTCGCGGGGCTTGGCCTCGCGTTCGTGCTCGCGTCGCCTCGCGCGACGCCACGCGAAGAGCGCCCGCGCCGATACGTCTGGTGACGATCGGCGCGGGCGCCGGCTGCTAATCAGTTAGGTCCCTGGTGCAGCCGAAGGTCCTTGAGTAAGCGGGCGGAGCCCGCTGTACCGAAAGGACCGGTCGTTTCGATACACCGCTTCGCGGCTACCCAACAACCGAGTACGAGCTACTTCTTCTTCGCTGCCGCGGCCTTCTTGCGCTTGGCCGCCTTCGCGGCTTTCTCTTCGGCTTCCTTCTCAGCCGCGGTGAGCGCGCGGGCTCGGTTCGCGAGCTCGGGAACCTGCGTCGGGTCAGTCGCGCGGCCGCTGGTCTGCGGCGCACCCGCGGTCGGCTCACGGCGGTCTTCGCGCTGGGTGCCGCGACGCTCGCGGAGGTAGTCGAGACGAATCTGCAGCACCTCTTCGAGTTCTTCGGCGGTGCGACGCTCGAGCAGCATGTCCCAGTGCGAGCGCTGCGCCTTCTGCTCGGGGGCTTCGTAGGGAACCAGGTCGCCCTCGTCATCGAGCAGGCGGCCCTCGTCGCCGGTCTTCGGGTTGACCCAGACCTCGGGGGCCTCGGCGTCGGCCGCGAACGTCACGACGAACCGCTGGCCGTCTTCGGTCGAGTAGGTACGGAGCTGGTGGTCAACGAGAACCACGCCCTCGTCGCTCTGCAGGCTCTGCGATCCGAGTCGCATGCCGCGCAAGCTGCGATCTGCCATTGCGGAACTCCTTTCAAATCAAAATGTGCGGCCTAGAACGGTGACCGCACACACATCTACCCATTCTAAACGCTTTCACTGGGCGCGATATTCCGCAGCAGGCGGATGCGCGGTTCAGGTGACGAGCGGAATCGCGCGATCCGCTCGGTCGGTCACGATCCCATCCACGCCGGCGTCGAGCCACTGCTGCATCTCGGCGGGGTCGTTGATCGTCCACACGTGAACCTCGCTCACGTGTCGCTTATACGCGGCGAGGCGGCGCGGCGTAAGCAGATTGATGCGGGCCATCCGCGGTGGCAACTGGACGACGTCGCAGTCGCTCAGCGCCTTCGCGAGGGCGCGCTCGTTCTTGCGGGCGATCGCGAGCAGTACCCGGATCATTCGCTCGGTCGAGGCGCCATGGTAGGCGAGGGGGAGTAGCCGCCGTAGATCGCGGCAGGTTCGCTCGCTGAACGCGGTGAGGAGCACTCGCTGCTCGGCCTTCACCCACGCTATGCCCTCGCAGACCGCGGCGACCGCGCTCGGGTCCTTCACGTCGATGTTGAATCTTGCCTCGGGGAGCGCCTCGAGCGCCTCGGCCACGGTAGAGATATGGTGGCCCTGCCGCTCGCGCTGCTGTAGCTCGCCGAGGGTGAGATCGCGGATGCGGGTCTTCGTGCCGTCCCAGCGTTCGAGGGTCGGGTCGTGCCACAGCACCGCGACGTCGTCTTTCGTGACGTGCGCGTCGGTCTCCATGTGCGTGACGCCGACATCGAAAGCGGCGCGGAATGCGGCGAGGGTGTTCTCCGGAACATCGATTGCCAGGCCACGGTGCGCGAGGATGCGCGGCGGTGCCGGCTCGAAGTAACCCATGGTCATAGTCTGCCCCGGATTCGCGGCGGATGTGAGCCGACGCGCCTCCGGATGCGCACTCGGCGGCCAAGTAAGATCGTGCCTATGTCTGAAGCTACTGATAATCCGCTCGAGCCCGGTTCGCTCGCGGGAAAACGCGTCCTCGTTACCGGTTCGTCTCGCGGCGTGGGTGCCGACACCGTGCGATACTTCGCGAACGCCGGTGCGAGCGTCGTCGTCAACTACCGCAATAAGGAGGCACGCGCGCTCAAGCTTGTCACCGAGATCACCGAGGCCGGGGGAACCGCCATCGCCGTTGGTGCCGACCTCACAGACCCTTCCTCGGTCAAGTCGATGATCGACGTCATCCGCGACAAGTTCGGTGGCCTCGACATCCTCGTGCTGAACGCCTCGGGCGGTATGGAATCGAACATGGGGGAGGACTACGCCCTTCGCCTCAACCGGGATGCGCAGGTCGGGATGCTCCAGGCCGCTCGCGAGATCCTCACCGAGGGATCGCGAGTCGTCTTCGTCACGAGCCACCAGGCACACTTCATTAAGACCACGCCGACCATGGACGAGTACGAGCCCGTCGCGCGTTCGAAGCGCGCCGGTGAGGATGCGCTGCTCGAGCTCGTGCCCGAGCTGAAGGCCAACGGTATCGAGTTCGTGGTTGTCTCGGGCGACATGATCGAGGGCACGATCACCGCAACGCTGCTGAACCGCCTGAACCCGGGCGCGATCGAGCAGCGACGCGAGCAGGCCGGCAAGCTCTACAACGTCGCCGAGTTCGCCGCGGAGGTTGCGAAGGCCGCGGTTGAGCCCGTGCCCGCCGACAACGTGCGCCTCGTCGGCGACGTGTCGAGCTTCAACGCCGAATAGTCTGGCGAGTACCCCTGAGGTTCCCGCGTACCCCCGAGGTTGGCGAGTACCCCCGGGGTTCCCGGTTACCCCGAGGATTGCGAGTACCACCGAAGTTCGCCCCTGATGACCCCCGAGATTGCGCATTGCCACGCTCAGAAGAGCAGTAGACCGCAATTTCGGGGGTCAACTGGTTGATGGAGGCTGAAGACCCGGCGTCAACTGGTTGTGGGGAGGTGCGGGGAGGCGTGGAGAACGGCTAGTCGTCGAGGTAGTCGCTCAGGGCGCTGAGCACGTCGCGCCAGCCGTCGCGGCACTCGGCGACGATGCGATGCCCGGCACCATTACTGGGCAGCCCGGACTCGAGGACGCGAACGCGCGTCTTGTTCTTGAGCTCGGTGATGTAGATGCGCAGCTCGGAATCGAAGTCGCCTGGTTCGCTGTGCAGGCTGAGGCGGATTTCTTCGCGCTTGTCGACCTTCGTTATCTTGAGCTTGACCTGCCTGCGGGCTTTTCCATCGAAGCGCTTGCCGGCGGGCACGGCGATCTTGTCGCCGTCTTGAGTCTTCAGGCGCAGGTCGAAACCCGGCCACCAGCGTTTGAGGTCGCGCTCACTGGTAATCGCGTCCCAAACATCGTGGGACGACACCTTAAAACGGATAGAGATATCCAAAGACGGGTCGTATGGCATTCATGCGGGGTGGAGCGGTCGGAGGTGGAGAGTGCGGCGATGGTGCCGGGAACTCGGTAGCGCAGGGAGGGGTGTTTCGGGGTAAAAAGTAATGCGCCACAGGCTGGAGCAAGTGACGCATTTGAGAAGTGAGCTGGCGAACCTATTTGCGGCTTCGCCCAACCAACTGCCACGGGATGAAGAACGCGAGGCTGTTGAGCAGCACACCGGAGATGAAGACCAGCAGCGACAGCGTGTCGTTATCCATCTGGAATGCGAGCGGGTAGCAAGCAATACCAGCGGCGAAGACGATCATGCAGCCAATGGCGATGAGGACGCTCACAGAGATTCTCCCAACGTGACGAAAAAACACTTGTCCGCCAGCAACTGGCGATAATGGACATACTACGCGATTTCACAGGAACGACGCGCACGTAGGGGTCGCGAGCCGCGTGTCTCAAACCGATATCCAACATCCGATAATGCACATTATGACAATCCAATATTCCGTCCAGGATCGACTGGAACACTGGCCGCTTCCCCGTTCCCTGTGAACGACATGACCTTCGTGCGAATTGAGATGTCAGTAGCTACAACCGAGAAAACCCAAGTCGTCACCCCGACGAAGCCGTTCGCGCCAGCCAATCACGCGAACTCGTCGTTCCGTCCCGATATTCAGGGACTGCGGGCCATCGCCGTGGGCGTTGTGTTGCTGTATCACGCTGGCGTGCCGGTATTTGGCGGCGGCTTCATTGGCGTGGACGTGTTCTTCGTGATCTCCGGCTTTCTCATTACCGGCGGTCTCCTGCGCTCGAGCTTGCGCGACGGTCGCATCGACCTGGCGGACTTCTACGCCAAGCGGGTGCGCCGCATCCTGCCCGCCGCGACCGTGGTGTTGCTGTTCACGGCTGTCGTTACTCTGACGATCCTGCCCATGACGCGCTGGCGGGACATCGGCCAGGACATCTTCTCGAGCGCCTTCTACGTTGCGAACTGGAACTTCGCCGCGGCAACCAATTACCTCAATGCTGACAAACCGGCCAGTCCCCTGCAACATTTTTGGACTCTGTCCGTTGAGGAACAGTTCTACGTCCTGTGGCCGCTGATCATGATTCTCGCGCTGTGGCTCGCGACCCGCAGCGCGGCCGGTGAGGATGCGACCCGTGAGCCGCGCATCCGCCGCAACCTCGAGATCGGCGTCTGGTTCGTCATCGCGTCCTCGCTGGCGGCGTCGATCTCTCTCACCGCGACCGATCCATCCCCCGCATACTTCGTAACGACCACGCGCCTGTGGGAGCTTGGCATCGGCGCCGCGATCGCAATTTACGCAAATCGGCTCGAGCGAATTGGCGACCGCCTCGGGTATCTCCTCGGGATGCTCGGCATCGGGGCGATCCTGCTCGCCGCCGTGTGGTTCACGGCCGACACGCCGCCGTTTCCTGGCACGGCGGCACTCCTCCCCACGCTTGGCGCCGCCGCCGTGATCGTTGGCGGCATGTCGGGCCGAGCGACGCGCGGCGTCGGCGCGTTCCTCAGCGTTCGGCCAATGCGCTGGGTCGGCGACCTCTCGTACTCCCTTTACTTGTGGCACTGGCCGCTCATCGTGCTCGGCACGTACCTAGCCGGAGGCACGTTGAACCCGTGCCTCGGCATCGGAATCGTGCTCGCCTCGTTCGTGCCGGCGTGGCTCAGCTATCGTGTCGTCGAGTCGCCGTTCCGCGAGTGGTCGCTGCTCAAGCGACACGTGTCCGCCGCGCTGCAAATTGGCCTCGCGCTGATGCTGACCGCGGCGCTCGTCGGGGCGATGTTGGTGTCGCTCCCCCGCCAATTCAGCGCTGGCGTCGAGGAACCGGAGGGCGCGCAGGCGCTCATGGAGGATCCGGCCGCCGGCGCACCGACCGAAAAGGCATCCCCGTTCGTGCCCTCGCTGAGCGAGGTGGACGAGGATCTCCCCCAGATCTACGCGGACGGCTGCACCGACAGCTCTCAGACCGATCCCACGGACCCGTGCGTCTACGGTGACGTCACGTCCGACACGACCGTCGCGCTCGTCGGCGACTCGCACGCGGCCCAGTGGTTCCCGGCGCTCGAGAAAATCGCCACCGAGCACGGCTGGCGGCTCGAGATCTATACGAAGTCCTCGTGCCCGTTCGTGACCACTCCCCTGCTCGATAAGCACGACCGCCCCAACACGGACTGCTCCGAGTGGAATGCGCAGCTGCGCGAAGAGCTCACGGGTGAGAACAAGCCGGACTACGCCATTGTGAGCTCCTACGGCTATGACGATGCCGCGGAGAAATCGGTCGCGGACGGCCTCGCCGAGACGTGGCAGGCCGTGATAGATGCCGGAGTCGATCTGACGGTGCTCGTTGACCCTCCCGCGGCCCGGCTGGATGTGCCGGAGTGCGTCGCGACCAACCTCGATTCCCTGAGCGAGTGCACCCTGCCGGGTGACAGCGGGAATCCGGGCGGCGCGCCGGCGCAGCTGGAGGCCGCGGCCAAGGTGGATGCGACGACGGTCGACATGAGCGAACTCGTCTGCCCGGATGAGGAGTGTTCGCCCATCATCGGCGATGTCTTGACGTTCCGCGATCGGCAGCACCTCACCGCCACCTACGTCGAGACTCTTACGGAACCGCTCGAGGATGCGCTGCGGCAAGAGTCCTCGCTGCCGCTCGACTAACCGTCGCTTGCGGGCACGCCGGACTAGCCGGCGCTTGGCAGCAGAGCCACGAACTGGGCACCCACCACCCAGGTCCCAAGCGCGCAGACGACGACGAAGCTCAGGTTCCAGAGGAACTTGGGCACGCCGGTCAGTTCGGCCAGCACACCCGGGTCGCTTGCGCGCCCGCCGCGCAGCATCACGGCGCCGAGATGACGCCACGCCCCCACCACGAGCACCGCGCCGATGCCGAGCAGCACCGCGGTCTGCAGCGCATCCGCCCGAAACCACCACAGCGTGCCAGCGGCGATGAGCGTGACCACCATCACGAAGCCTGTGAGGAACGACCGCACGCGGAAAAGGGCGATGAGCAGGATGACGAGCACCGCGGTGATCACCGGCGCGCCCCAGCCCGCGCCGCCGAGCCATGCGAACGCGGCGCCGATGATCGCGGGCGCCGGATACCCGGCCCACGTGGTGATCACCCGACCGAAGCCTTTCGCCGGCCCGGCCGTCACTGCCGCGCCCGACATATCGCCGCGCAGCACAAATCCGGTGAACTTGCGCCCGACCAACATCCCAACGACGGCGTGACCAAGCTCGTGTACGAGCGTGATCAGCAGCCGCACGCGAACCCACACGAACGGCACGCCGACCGCGATCGCGGCGAGGCCCAGGACGAGCCACAGCGTCTCGGTGGAGAGCTCCATTCCGGCGGCGGCGGGCTGGATGCGCGACCACAGGGCCTGGAGCCAGTCGGCCTGCAGCGCGGGAGTTGAAAAGACATTCACGATGTCACGACGGTAGCGAACCCGCCTGCGCGATGTTCGCAGCCGTTCGGAACGCCGCACGGTAGCACCACGCACGCTACGCAGCCGGGGCGAATAAGCTTGGTTGATGGCGATACTGATAGACCCGCCCCGGTGGCCTGCCCACGGCATACTTTGGAGCCACCTGATTTCGGACTCGAGCCTCGATGAGCTGCACGAGTTCGCGCGGCTGCTCGGACTCCCCCGGCGCAGCTTCGATCTCGACCACTACGACATCGCCGACTTCAATCACGCCGCGGCCGTCGCCGCCGGGGCGCGTCCCGTCTCAGGACACGAACTCGTGCACGCCCTGCACGCCTCGGGCCTTCGCATTCGCAAGGCCGACCGCGCCCTCGCGAAGGCGGCGCTTCGGCGCGACTTCCTCCACGAGGAGTGGCGCAGCCTCGGCGCACGACTGCAACCGGCTGTGCCTGCGCAGTGGGATGCGCTGGGTCTCGACCTCGTCCGCCGGTGGGATGAGCCGCAACGCGTCTATCACGACCTGCGGCACCTCGAAGACGTCCTGCTAGCGCTTGACCATCTCGAGAAAACCGGTGAGCAAATCCCCGAATCAACGCTGCTCGCGGCGTGGTTCCACGACGCCGTCTACGCGGGGCAAACGGGCGAGGATGAGCGGGACTCCGCCGCCCTCGCTCGGGATGCGCTTTCCCGGCTCGGATTCGCGGAATCGCTCGCCCGAGACGTGAGCGAGCTTGTGCTGGCGACCGCGCCGGGAGCCGACGTCGCGAACGCGGCGCGCCCCCTCGCCCAACTCCTCGATGCCGATCTCGCGATTTTTGGCTCGACGAGTAAGCGCTATGCGGAGTACGCTACTGCGGTTCGTGCCGAATACGCGCACGTCCCCGAGGCAGACTTTCGCCGTGGCCGCGCGCTGATTCTCCGCGGCTACCTCGACCGGCCGCGAATCTACCGGCTCGAGAGCGCGGTTTCGCTGTGGGAGGCGCGGGCTCGCGAGAATCTCCGGGCGGAAATCGCGAGCCTCACGGCCGCGTAACGAGTAGCCGCGTTACCGAGTAGCCGCACCCGCGGCGAGCCGGGACAATCGCGCCGAAGTCGGCCGGGCATCCGGGAACCGCATCCAGGAAAAGCACTCGACAAGACGCACCCGGAAAAGGAAACCGGAAAAAGCAGCGGCCGGCACCGATTTCGAGATCGGTGCCGGCCGCGGCGGTTGTGCGAAGTGCTACTTCTTGTTCTTCTTTTTCGACTTCGCCTTCTTCGAAGCCTTGGCCTTGGCGCCCTTCTTAGCGGCCTTGACCTTCTTCGAGACGGCCTTGTCGGCCTTCTTCGCCGACTTCTGAGCGGCCTTCTTGGCAGCCTTGGCCTTCTTCTCGGCCTTCTTCTCTGCCTTTGCCGCGAGCTTCTCGGCCTTCGCAGCCTGCTTCTTGCTGAGCTTTGCGGCCTTGTCGTCCTTCTTGGACTTCTTGTTTGCCATTCTTCACGCCTTTCGGTGAGTGGTGATGAACGAGATGAGTCAACCAACTATTGACGAAAGTGTCAACTCTTCGTTGCCGCCTGTTGCTAGGCTGGCCTCGTGGCTGACACCGAAACCCCCTCCCCAGATGAACTGCGGCGGCGCCTGATCGAGGCGCTCATTGCCTACGAGCGTGCCGAGACCGAACTTGAACAGCTGACCGCTGCGCGTGACGCACGCGAACTCGCCGACGCGCTCGAAGAAGGCGTTATCAGCGAGGCCCGCGCAGCCCGGGTCTCCTGGGCCAAGATTGGCGCCGTGTACGGCCTGACGAAACAGGGCGCGCAGCAGCGTTTTAGCGCCAAGACCGGACCCTCGGCCGAACCGGACATAGCCGATTCATAAGCGCGCCCCAGCCTTTCCCTAATCTGGTGGGAGTAGTTTTGCGTCCTATGACCGCTGACGAATCTCGCTCGGGCGACCGGAATCCGGATATGCCACCACTCCCCCCGCTCCCGTCGCAGTACGGGATCCCCGCCCGCCCGTCCGAGGGCGGGAACCAGTCGGAGGATGCGCTGCCGACGCAGTCGTTCGCGCAGCAGCCAGCGGATGCGAGCCAGCACCAGGGCGCTTACCAGTCGCCGTCGACAGGCCATTACTACGGGGCGCCGCAAGGTGGTTACCAGGGTTCGCAGGGTCCAGGTCAGGGTCCAGGTCACGGGTCAGATCAGCAGTATGGCTACGGCCAGGGCGGCGGCCAGGCCGGCGGGTCGACTCGCGCCCGTAAGCCCCGCGGGGCCGTGGCCTGGGCCCCGGTGATCATCACCGCTGCGGTCGTCGGGCTCATTGCCGGCGGGGCGGGCGCGTATGCGACCAATCTTGCCCAGCCGATGATCGAGGGCTCTTCGCCCTCGGTCGTGCAGGCGGAGGCGGCGGAGATCGACTGGACCGCGGTGTCGGATGCGGTGTCCAACTCGGTCGTTTCGATTCAGGTTGCGAGCCAGGACGGTGCCGGGCAGGGCTCGGGTGTCGTGTGGGATGACCAGGGGCACGTCGTCACGAACCACCACGTCGTTGAGTCGGCGGCGAACGGCGGCCAGATCGCCGTCACGATCGGCAACCGGGCTTACCCGGCGACGCTCGTGGGCTCGGATGCGGCGACCGACCTCGCGGTCGTCAAGCTCGACGAGATACCCGAGGGCCTCGCCGCGATCACTCGGGGCGATTCCACGGCGCTCGAGGTTGGACAGGATGTGATGGCTGTCGGTAACCCGCTCGGCCTTTCCGGCTCGGTCACAACCGGCATCGTCTCGGCGCTTGACCGGCCGGTCTCGACGGGGCAGATCAAGAACAGCCTGGTCGTGACGAACGCGATTCAGACGTCGGCGCCGCTGAACCCCGGAAACTCGGGCGGTGCGCTCGTCGATTCGACCGGTGCCCTCGTTGGCATCAACTCTTCGATCGCGACGATCGGCGGCGCCGAGGGTGCCTCGGGCAGCATCGGCATCGGCTTTGCCATTCCGGTGAACCTCGTCGACAACATCGCCGGCCAGATCATCGAGAACGGTGCGGTGCAGCACGCGTATCTCGGCACATCCACCACCACGGGGCAGGCCGCACTTTCCGACGGCTCGGCGGTCCTCGGTGCCGAGGTGCAGGAAGTGGTTGGGGACGGCCCGGCCGAAGCCGCCGGCATCAAGAAGGGCGATCTGATCGTCGCAATCAACGACGTGTCAATCACGAGCTCCGAGCACCTGGTCGGCACAGTCCGAGCGCTCAAGGTGGACGAGACCGCGAGCTTCACCGTGATTCGCGACGGTAAGGAACAGACGTTTGAGGTCACGATGGGCGTCTCCCCCGATCTCTGAGCCCCACTCACCGGTTCCCGACCTGCTAAGGTGGCTTAGCGATGAGCCACGATCACTCCCACCATTCCGCGAATAGGACTCGCCTCGCGATCGCGTTCGCGATTACGGCGACGATTCTTGTCGCCGAGGTGATCGGCGCAGTTATAACCGGCTCGCTCGCCCTCCTCGTTGATGCCGGTCACATGGTCGTCGACGCCGGCGGGCTCCTCACCGCGCTCGTCGCGGCGTCGCTCATGCTGCGCCCCGCGACCGAGCGGCGTACCTGGGGGTTCCGCCGAGCCGAGGTGATCGCGGCGGCAGCGCAGGCAGCGGTCCTGCTAGTCGTCGGGCTGTACGCGGTCTACGAGGGCATCCGCCGCCTCTTTGAGCCGGTCGAAGTGCAGTCAACGGGGCTGCTCATTTTCGGCATCGTCGGTCTCGTCGGAAACGTTGTCGCGATGCTCGTCCTGTCCGGCGGCCGAGGCTCGTCGCTCAACATGCGCGCGGCGTTCCTCGAAGTGGTCACGGATGCGCTCGGCTCCGTCGCGGTGATCATCTCGGCGATCGTGATCGCCACCACCGGGTGGGTCGGGATCGACGCCGTCGTCGGTCTCCTCATCGCGGCCCTCATCATCCCCCGCGCGCTGAAGCTGCTGCGCGAATCCGGCGGGGTGCTGCTGGAGGAGACGCCACCGAATCTCGACCTCGCCGACGTGAGGACGCACATCCTCGAGGTGCCGCACGTGGTCGACGTGCACGACCTGCACGCATCCCGCATCTCGACCGACCTGCCGGTGCTCACGGCGCACGTCGTCCTCGAGGACCAGTGCTTCCACGATGGGCACGCGACCGAGATCCTGCACGACCTCCAGCAGTGCGTGGCGACCCACTTCCCCGTGTCGGTCAAGCACTCGACGTTCCAGCTCGAGCCGGTTGGCATGGTCGATGTTGAGGATGCGTGCGCTCCGTCCCACGATCACCACTAAACGGGTGTTTTGATCGGTCGTCACTGGTCACGTACGGCCAGCGGGTCTATGGGGATCGCCCGAAAGCGTGACCCGTCGCGGTGGATTATCGGTCAGAATTGAGGACATGACAGTCCGACACGTGTTCTGGGACCTCGGCGGGACGCTCGTCGATTCTTATCCGTCGATCCGCAAGGCATTCCTTTCGGTACTGGATGGTACGGGGACCCGCATCTCCGAGTCGGAACTGCAGCGGATGCTCAACGTCTCGATCCAGAGCACCATCGACACGCTGTCGACCCGATTCGGCATCGAGGCGCACCGCTTCGACGACGCCTACTCCGCGCTCAAGGAGCGCTGGGCGCTCGGGGCTGCGCCGCTCATGCCCGGTGCCATTAGCGTCATGACCGAGGTCACCAGGATGCGGGGGCTGAATCTCATCGTGACGAATCGGGATCAGCGCAGCGCCGACCTGCTCGTGCGGGTGACGAAACTGCGCGTCGATGACATGATCTGCGCATCCGACGAGATGCCGCGAAAGCCCGACCCGACGATGCACCGCACGCTGCTCGAGCGGCACAATCTCGACCCGCAGGACTGTCTCGGTGTTGGGGACCGCGATATCGACACGCTCGCGGCGCAGGCCGCCGGGATGCAGGCCGTGCAGCTTGCGACACCGGGCGCGCGCGTGCCGGTGGGCGTCGACACGATCGGCTCGCTCGTCGACCTCCACGACTACCTCCGCCCCTAACGCTCCCCGAGTAGCAGAGCGTATCGAGGGGCGCTTCGATATGCCGCTGCGCGGCTACTCACCGTCGGCAGGGACTACGTGTCGATGAGCTGCGAGTCGATGTGGTCGGCGCCCTCGACGATGAACTCGCGGCGCGGCGCGACCTCACTGCCCATGAGCATCTCGAAGACCGACTCGGCCTCGGCCGCATCCGTCATCGTCATCCGGCGCAGGATGCGGTGCTCGGGGTTCATGGTCGTGTCCCACAGCTGGTCCTCGTCCATTTCGCCGAGACCCTTGTAACGCTGGATCGGCTCGACGTACTTCTTGCCCGACCGCTCGAGCTTTGACAGCAGCTGCTGCAGCTCGTTCTCGGAGTACGTGTAGATCGTGTCGTTGGGCTTCTTCCCGGGGTTCTGCACGACGACGCGGTGCAGCGGGGGCACGGCCGCGAACACGCGCCCATCCTCGAGCATTGGCCGCATGTACCGGAAGAACAGCGTCAGCAGCAGCGTGCGGATGTGCGCGCCGTCGACGTCCGCATCCGACATGATGATGACCTTGCCGTAGCGAATCTGCGAGAGATCGAACGTGCGCCCCGAGCCCGCGCCGAGCACCTGGATGATGTTCGCGCATTCGGCGTTCTTCAGCATGTCGGCGAGCGACGCCTTCTGCACATTGAGAATCTTTCCTCGAATCGGGAAGAGCGCCTGGAATTCGGAGTTGCGGGCGGGCTTGGCCGTACCGAGCGCCGAGTCACCCTCGACGATAAACAGCTCCGAGCGCTCGACCTCGTTCGACCGGCAGTCGACGAGCTTCGCCGGCAGCGAGGAGTTCTCGAGCGCCGTCTTTCGGCGCTGCGTCTCCTTGTGCGCACGAGCCGCGATGCGGCTCTTCATCTCGGTGACGACCTTCTCGAGGAGCATCGACGCCTCGGTCTTGTCCTGCCGCTTCGTCGAGTTGAAGCGCTCCTTCAGCCCGTCCGTGATCGTCTTCTGCACGATGTTGCGGGCCTGGGGCGTGCCGAGGACTTCCTTCGTCTGCCCCTCGAACTGCGGCTCGGGGATGCGCACCGTCACGACCGCGGTCAGGCCCGCGAGCACGTCATCCTTCTCGATCTTGTCGTTGCCGACCTTGAGTCGGCGCGCGTTCTTCTGCACCTCGTCGCGAATCGTGCGGAGCATCCCCGCCTCGAAACCGGCGACGTGTGTGCCGCCCTTCGGCGTCGAGATGATGTTGACGTAGCTCTTCTGCACGGTGTCGTAGCCGATCCCCCAGCGCAGCGCGAGATCGACCTGCATCGTGCGCTCGACCTCGGTGGAAACCATGTGGCCGCTCTTGGGGTCGAGCACCGGCACCGTCTCGGAGTAGTTCCCCTCCCCCTCGATGCGCCACACGTCGGTGAGCGGACCATCCGGGGCGAGGTACTCGACGTACTCGGAGATGCCGCCGTCGTACTTGAAGGTCTCGGTGGTCGGCGCCTCGGGATCGCGCAGGTCTTGCAACTCGATCTCGAGCCCTGGCACCAGGAACGCGGTTTGGCGCGCCCGATCGCGCAGCTGCTCGACCTGGAAGTCGGCATCGCGCACGAAGATCTGCGGGTCGGCCCAGTAACGCACCCGCGTCCCGGTCACACCGCGCTTCGTCTTGCCGAGGATGTGCAGCTCGGCCTTGCCTGGCTCCTCGGTGAACGGGGAGTCGGGTGATGGCTGCGCTTCGCCGCCGACGACCGGATCCTTGAAGATTCCGGCGTGGCCCCGCTGGAAGCTCATCTTGTGCGTCTTGCCGCCACGGTCGACCTCGACGTCGAGTCGCGAAGAAAGCGCGTTCACGACGGATGCGCCGACGCCGTGAAGACCACCTGCCGCGCCGTAGTTGGCCGAGCCGAACTTACCGCCGGCGTGCAGCTTGGTGTAGACGACCTGCACGCCGCTCCAGCCGGTGCGGGGCTCGACGTCGGTGGGAATACCGCGGCCCTGGTCGCGAACCTCGACGGAGGAATCCGCGTGCAGGATCACGTCGATGCGGCTGCCGTACCCGGCGAGCGCCTCATCCACCGAGTTATCGATGATTTCCCACAGGCAGTGCATGATGCCCCGGGAATCGGTCGAGCCGATGTACATGCCGGGACGCTTGCGGACCGCCTCGAGCCCTTCAAGGACCTGCAGCTGTGTCGCCGAATACGATTCCGTCAAGGTTCCCCCTCATGTCAAGCTATAAGGCTATTGCATCCGCCGTGCGCGGTCGCGCACCACACCGGATGCGTTCGCGGTCGGCACCAGAGGCGAGGTCGAGTCGGATCGAGATGCGCTGAATCGAGATACGCCTGATGCGGGCCCTACGGATCCCTCTACGGCAGCGAGACCCGCGGGAGGGCCGGGTCGATTCGGCACGTGATCTCCTCGCCGATCGTGTCCATCGCATCCTGGAGCTCCTGCAGCACCGGGGCATTCGGGGTGTCGGCGCGTCCCGGATTGCCGACCAGGACGGCGCGCTGGCCGAGCGCATCCCCATCGCCTGCCTCGACGAAAGTGCGGTTCGCCTCCACGCGCAGGATCGCGCGCCGCTCACCGCCGAGCATCAGTGAGGTGCGGCCCGCGGCCCACTCGAGCACTCCGTGGCTGCTGCCGATCCCGATCGCGGTTGCCGAGGCGCCGTCGAGGTTGAGGTTGGTGGTGACGACCGGCGCGGTCACCGTCATGACCGGCCGCAGCCCGAGCTCCTGCGGCCCGATCCCGTCGCCCGGGGCGACACCGTAGAGGAACGCGCCGATGCGCACGAGGTCGAGCCGACCATCCTCGCGCGTGTATGACGCGGCCGATGCCTGGGCATGGCGCAGGAAGCCCTCCCCCACGAGCCCCGCAGCGTCGAGGCTTGCGATGACATCGGCAAACCGTGCGAGTTGCTCGCTATCCGACTCGTAGGTCGTCTCGGCGAGGTGCGTAAATGAGCCCATCACGCGGATGCGCCGCGCCTCGGTATCGGACGCGAACTGCGGGATGTGTTCGGCGAACGAGCTGTACAGGAAGCCGTCGCGGTGGAGTCCTGTGTCGATCGACAGATGAATCTGCGTTGGCTGACCGAGTTCGGCGGCCGCGTCGACGACGCGCCGGTACACGTCCAAGTCGGTGACGCCGAGCTCCACACCCGCGGCGATTGCGGCGCGGAAATCGGCGCCGCTACCCAGCATCCAGGCAAGGATGCGGGCATCCGGCGCGAGTTTCCGAACGCGGGCGGCCGTGGCGAGATCGGCGACGGCGAAGCCCTCGATACCGCCGGCAAGCATCACGGGGATGACGATGTCGAGGTCGTGCCCGTAGGCATCGGCCTTGACCACTGCCCACAGCTGCGAGGGCGCGACGCGTTCGCGCATCAGCGCGATGTTCGCGGCGAGCGCGTCGGTGTCGACCTCGACAATCGGGCCGGCCGAACCGGCGGCAGGCTCCCCGGCGGCAGATGCCCCAGCCTCAGGCAACCCAGCCTCGGGTGCCCGGGCCCCGAGCCTCTCGATATCGAGGATGCGCGTCTCGACGAGATTCGCGAGCCCGGCGATCAGGGCCTCGGCGCTCATGTCGGTCCAGCGGGTCCACTCAGTAAGCGAAGTCGCCGGGCCAATAACCTCGACGAGGCTCCCCGTCTCAGGTCGAATCGAACCGAGGTCAAGCACCGCCGCGTTCATTGCAACGCGCCCCACGATGGGAACGAGCACGCGCTCCTCGCCCACCGTCACAGCAACCGACGCGGCTCCCCCGGCGCAGCGAGGTAAACCGAAGCCGTAGCCGATGCCGATCAGTCCGAGGCTCGTCGGCTCAGCCGTGCGATACCGGTGCCCGTACGACACGCCCGCGCCCGCGGCAACGGCCTTGGTCGTCAGCAGCTCGGCGCTGAGCCTGACCCGCCCATCCCACCATTCCGTGGGTACAGCCGGGAGTTCCCCGGAGCGCCAGGCCGTCAACTGCACTGCTGCTTCGCGGGTGAGTTCGAGAAGTCGGAAGCCGCCAGAGTCTTGCACGCCCGTCGACGCGGTACTGAAATTGGCAAGGGATTCGCTCATTTGGTGAGCGACTGTAGCACGGATGCTTGCCCCGACGGCGCGGCCCACGGTGCGGCTTAAGAGGCCGCACACTAAACTGGCGCTTTAGCGTAATTGCCAATCACGATGGATGGAGCACACCTAGTGTCAACTACGAACTGGATTGGAGCACGGCTCGAGTTCCTTACGCGCCGACTCCGCGGGTTCAAGCCGGACAACTTCATTGAGCGCGTTAACGCGGTCAGCGAGCAGCACAACAAGCCTAAGCCCGTGATTGCCTTCGACATGCTGTGGTCCGCCGCGTTCAAGGACACCGCGTTCCAGGACTACGTTGACTGGGACTACGCGATGCTCACGAAGAACGAGCGCAAGACGTTCATGACGCATCCCCTGTCGAACCACCTCGCGGTTCAGTTCAACCAGGAAGGTCACCGCGAGATCTTCCAAGACAAGATCGACTTCAACCGCAAGTTCGACAAGTACCTGCGCCGTGCCTGGGCCGATATCCGCGAGCTCGATGACGACCAGCTGCGCGCTTTCCTCGAGCCCTTCGACGCGATCATCGGGAAGGTGCCGTTCAGCAACTCGGGCCACGGCGTTTCGCGCTATGAAAAATCGGAGTGGCAGGACATCGCCGCCTTCCGCAAGCGGCTCGAAGAGGCCGGCGAGCTCCTCCTCGAAGAGCAGATTCAGCAGCACGTGGATCTCGCGGCAGTCTGCCCCGGTACGGCCAACACCACCCGCGTCACGGCGTTCTTCGATGGCAAGGACGTGCACATCATTACGATGGCGCAGAAGTTCGGTCGCGGTCAGGTCAGCGACCAGCAGACCTTCGGTGGCTTCTACACGATGCTCGATCTCGACGGCCACGCGCTCAGCCGCGGCTACGACTCGCACGACAACGTGTACGAGACGCACCCCGAGTCCGGCGCGTCGATCGTCGATTTCCAGCTACCCGACGTGGACAAGCTCAAGGAAATGGTCGACGAGGTAGCCCGCGTCGTTCCCGAGGTCCCCTACGTTGGCTGGGACTACGTCATGGGCCCGGATGGTCCGATCCTCGTCGAGGGGAACTGGGGCGTTGGCGTCTACGAGAACAAGCCCTCCGTTACGGGCGTGCGCCACGGCAACCGCGCACGATTCCGCCGTTTCATGAACTTCTAGAAGCGCGAGTTTTCGTAGCAACGGGAATGGCCCGGTAGAACCGAAGTTCTACCGGGCCATTCGCCTGTCAGTGTCATTTACCCGTTTGGGCGGCGAACCTACACCTGGCGCAGGATGCCCATCGGCGTCGACTGGTGCCCCTGGCCGAGCGGGTTGTCCTTGAGGACGCGCACCCAGTGGTCGTTCTGTCCCTCATCGAGCGTGGTGCCGAGGATATTGCCCCCGATGTCGTTGATGTCGACGATGAGCACATCCACCTTGTTGCCGAGGAGGATCTTGAGATCGCGGGCGACGAGCATCGGCTTGTCCGGCCCGAGCACGACCGACTTGTTGTACGGCGGGATCGTGCCATCGGTCGGACCGTCGATCGCACGGGCCTTCTCGCCCGCGATGCGGTAGAAGTCGCCCTTGCGACCCATGGGCTTCGTCACTGCTGCGGCTGCGGCGGCGAAGAGGATGCGCGGCGTACCGCATTCCTGCAGGGCCATCTCCATGGTCTCCGGCATACCGAGACCAATGCCGTGCGGCGTCTTCGTGACGTACTTCGCGAGGAAGTTCGCGAGCGGGCGCGGCTCGATCTCTTCGAGCAGCATCGAGCGGCCCTGGGTGATCGCGACAATCTTCTCGGTGACGAACAGGACGTCGCCGTCTTGTACTACGGGCTCGGCGTACTGGCGGACGACCTTGCGCAGGTCGTCATCCGCCATCACAACGTGAGTCTTGATGGGGATGCGCTGGTACGTCTTCCCGTCCACGGTCGATTCGAGCGTCTTGCCGTCGTTCGGCTGCATAGTCCTACTTTTCTTTCGAGCTTGTCGGATGAGAGCTGAGCGAGAGACTACTCGAGGTAGTCGCGCAGCGATTGCGAACGCGACGGGTGTCGCAACTTCGCCATCGTCTTCGACTCGATCTGGCGGATGCGCTCGCGCGTAACGCCAAAGGTCTCACCAATCTGGTCGAGGGTCTTCGGCATGCCGTCACCGAGGCCGAAGCGCATCCGGATGACGCCGGCCTCGCGCTCCGAGAGCGAATCGAGGAGCGACTCGAGCTGGCGCTGCAGCATCGTGAAGCTGACCGCGTCGGCGGGAACGACCGCCTCGGTGTCCTCAATGAGGTCACCGAATTCCGAGTCCCCGTCTTCACCGAGCGGGGTGTGCAGCGAAATCGGCTCGCGGCCGTACTTCTGCACCTCGACGACCTTCTCCGGGGTCATGTCGAGCTCGTGGGCGAGCTCTTCCGGAGTCGGTTCGCGGCCGAGATCCTGGAGCATCTGGCGCTGCACGCGGGCGAGCTTGTTGATGACCTCAACCATGTGCACGGGGATGCGGATGGTGCGGGCCTGGTCCGCCATTGCGCGGGTGATCGCCTGGCGGATCCACCAGGTCGCGTAGGTCGAGAACTTGAAGCCCTTGGTGTAGTCAAACTTCTCGACCGCACGGATGAGACCGAGGTTTCCCTCCTGAATCAGGTCGAGGAACTGCATCCCGCGGCCGGTGTAGCGCTTCGCGAGCGACACGACGAGACGGAGGTTTGCGCCCAGCAGGTGGCTCTTCGCGCGGCGACCGTCGCGCATGATCCACTTGTACTCGCGCTTGAGCTTCGGCTCCATCTCCGGGTTACGCAGCAGCTTGTCTTCGGCGTAGAGGCCCGCCTCGATGCGCATCGCGAGGTCGACCTCCTCGGCTGCGTTAAGGAGCGGCACCTTACCGATCTGCTTGAGATAGTCCTTCACCGGGTCCGCGGTGGCGCCCGTAATCTGCGCGGAGTACACCGGGGTGTCGTCGTCGTCCGTGTTCTTCAGGACGAGCGCACCAGCGGCCTTCACCGCTGACTCGGCCTTGACGACATCCTCTTCGGGGTCTTCCGACTTCGCGTCACGCTTGCCGAGGTCGTCGTCCTCGTCTGCTTCGGCCAGCTTCTCGTCGGCCTCAGAGGCCTCGATGTCATCTTCGTCGACCTCGTGGTCCTCGTCGAGGTCGATGACGATGTTCTCGTCGTCCTCGTCCGCTGCGTCGACGTCATCCTCGCCCTTGGCGGCACTCTGCTTGGCAGGCGTCTTTGCCGCCGAAGCCTTCGTGGCCGCGGCGGGTGCTCCGCCATCCTGGTTCGCGATGATCGCGGCAATGAGATCGGGCTTCCGCACACCGGAGGTGCTGAGGCCGGCTTCAGTCGCGATTTCGCGAAGGTCTGCAACCTTCATCGCGTTCAGCTGGGACTTCGTGTAGGTCATTGATTCTGCTGCCGGCGAGCCGGCAGCACCCTTCTTCATCGTTGCCATAGTGAACCCCTTCGCGTGGTCTGGGCAAAAGGAATGCCCAAGTCAAGTCCTGCACTGCGCGGGACCTGTTGGGACAGACACCAAGTATTACACGTGGCGGCCTTGTTTTATTCCCGACGCGGTGCGACGATCTAGTTTTTCCGTCGCATCTGGCGGCGAATCGCGTGCGGCAGCGAGTCGACGCGGACTCCCTCTTCATTCTCCATCCGTGAGCGCGACTTGTGCCGTTCCACGAGAAGCCCGATCACGCCGACCGCAATCACGATCGGCACGGCCCAGTAGGCGAGCTGGAATGCCGACCAATCGCGGGTGCCGCCAGCGAGGTGGGTGCCCCAGTCGACGCCGATGCCGACGAGGAGGAACGAGATCGCACTCGCGCTGAAGCCGCCGACGTTCACGATTCCGGAGGCGGAACCGTAACTCGAGGCAGGGTTGAAGGTGCGCGCCAAGTCAAAGGCAATGGTCGACGCAGTTGAGCCAAGGCCCATGAGTACCAGCACGATGATGAAGTACCACAGCGGCGGTTCGCCGGGCCACAGGATCGTGATGATCCACGCGATGGCGATCAGCACCGACACGGTGATCACGATGTCCGAGCGGCGCATCGGATAGCGACCCGTGACTACCCCCATGATGGGACCGGTCACCATCCCGGCGATGACGGGTACGAGCAGCAGCGAGGACGCGAGCGTGGGGCTGTACCCGAGGCCCTCGACCATGAGCGGGTATCCCCACAGGAGCGCGAAGATCGTCGCCGCGAACTGCGTCGTGAAGTGCGTCCAGAACGCGAGTCTCGTGCCCGGGCGCGCGAACGCCTCTCCCAGCTTCACGAACGCGCCGCGCAGCGACACCGGGCGCGACTCAAAGCGTCGCCGCGGCGAGTCCTTCACGAATATCGCGATCGCAATCGCGACGATCAGCGACAGCCCCGAGAGTGAGAGGAAGGACGAAGTCCAACCGGCCCAGCCCAGCAGGACCGCGAACGGAATCGACGAGAGAAACTGACCAAGCTGACCCGCGGATGCGAACATCTGCTGCATGACCGGCACCTTGCGCGGGCGGAACCACGCGCCGATGACGCGCAATCCGGAGACGAACGTCGTGGCATCACCGATGCCAACGAGGACGCGAGCAAGCACCGCCCACTCGAGCGTCGGGGCGAAGGCGAGCAACGCCTGGGCTGCCGCCATGAGCGCCGCACCGATGAGGATGAGTCTGGTCGCGCCGAAGCGGTCGAGGAGCATCCCCACCGGAATCTGCATGAGGGCATAGACGCCGACCTGGACTACCGCGAGGGTCGACAGCGCCGTTGCGCTCGAGTCAAATCGCTCGGCCGCGGCAACCCCCGCGACGCCGAGCGAGGAGCGCTGCGTGACCGAAATGATGTACGCAATGAGGACGACCGTGAAGATGATTCCCGGCAGGCGCTTCGGGACGAGGCTGAGCGACTCAGTAGTCGGAATGGCGTTGGTCACCCCAACAGTCTCCCACCGAAATCAATTGTGGCGACGCGTCATTCGTCGTGATCGCGGTCGCGGCGAGCCGAGAGGTATCGCTCGAGTTCGGCCGCGATTTCATCGGCGGTCGGCATTTCTCCGTCCGCATCCGCGAAGGGGTTCTCCTGGGGCGTGCCCTTCAGGAAGCCGTCGTGCTGATTCTCGAGCACGGCGATGAGTCGCTGTACTTCCTCGTTCGACGCGATCTGTTCGTCCACCTCCGCGCGGAAGGCGCGATCCTTCTCGCGCAGATCCTCGGTGGGTATGAGCAGACCGGTCGTGGTGCCGAGGGCCTCGAGCAGCTTGAGCGGGCCGGCTGGTACGACGCCCTCAGCGAGGTAATGCGGCACGAGCACCACGAGGCTCGCGACCGGTTCGTCCTCGACCATCAGCTCGTGCTCGAGGAGGTGCAACGCGTGCGCTGGCGCCTCGACCTTGGCTTTCCACACCGAGAGCTGGTCGACGATGTCCGAGCGATTGCCGGTCGCCGTCAGCCGAAGTGGTCGCGTGTGCGGCACGGGCATCGGAATCGCGTGTGCCCACGTCGTGGTGCCAACGCGGAAGTGATGCACGAGGGACACGACGATCCGCGTGAACTCTTCCCAGCGGAAGTCGGGTTCGTAGCCGCTCAGCAGGAGGTACTGCTGCCCGATCGAGTCCTTGAGTAGGCGCAGGTCGAGGCGCGGGATGCGGTACTCGCGCACCTCGGAGCCATCAATCGTCACGATCGGTCGGCGCGCGCGATAGTCGAGCAGCGCATCCGGACTGAACTGCGCGACGATCTCGCCGCCGCCGTGTTCGATCATGGTCTCCATCGTCTGGCGAACCGTCGCCCCAGAGTCGCGATAGCCGGTGAGCAACACGACGAGTGGCAACCCCGTGGGCACGTCCCCCCACGCGTCGCCCGGTCGAAACAGTGCACCCTGACCACCCATGTCGTCCATCCTACGGGGGACGCCGGATGAATCCCGTGACTGTTTCGCTTTGGGCGTGGTAGTCGGTGGCGGATTGGCAGACAAGTCTCGATAGGCTCCAACTCATGACCAACGCTGACTTTGAACTCGACGCGAAACCGTATTCCTCGGACACGCTGACCGTCGTCCCGGTGCTTGCCGGCGACGAACCGACGCTCCTTGGCTCCTCTGATCTTGGCCTCGATGCCGCACGCCTGGATGCGCTCGGCGTGACGGGTAAAGCTGGCGCGACCCAGCGCATCCTCGTTGCCGCAGAACACGGCGAGGGCGAGGCGCCGGTGCTACTCATCGGTATCGGCGAAGAGCGCGACCTCGAGGCGCTTCGGCGCGCGGCAGGCGTCGCGGCTCGCGCCCTCGCGAAACTTTCCGATGTGACCTATGACCTCGCGGAGGCGAGCGCCGAGGAAGTCGCCGCCCTCGCGACGGGCCACGCGCTCGGCGGCTACGTGTTCGATCGCTTCAAGTCTGCCGCTGAGGAGGATGCGGACGAGCCGAGCGTTCAGAAGGTCGGGATTGTCTCGAGCGATGAAGGCGCCGAAGCCGCGGTCGCGAAGACGCGCGTGATCATCGACGCCGTGCGGTTCACGCGTGACCTCGTCAACACGCCACCGAACGCGCTCGTGCCCGAGGAATTTGCCGAGATCGTCACGGCCGTGCTCGAGGACAGCGCAATCGCGGTCGAGGTCTGGGATGAGCCCCGACTCATCGACGAGGGCTGTGGCGGCATCACCGGTGTCGGTCAGGGCTCGGCCAACCCGCCGCGTCTCGTTCACCTCGAATACGCGCCCGAGGATGCGAAGGCCCACGTCGCGCTCGTCGGCAAGGGCATCACCTTCGACTCGGGCGGCCTGTCACTCAAGCCGCCGGCGTCGATGGTCGGCATGAAGTTCGACATGTCGGGCGCGGCATCCGTCGTCGGCGTGATTCGGGCAGTCGCCGCTCTCGAGCTTCCCGTGCGGCTGAGCGGCTGGTGCGCGCTCGCCGAAAACATGCCGTCGGCAACCGCGCTCAAGCCCGATGACGTCATCACGATGCGCTCGAAGACGACGGTCGAGGTGACCAACACGGATGCGGAGGGTCGCCTCGTGCTCGCGGACGGCCTCGCGCTCGCTTCGGAACAACAGCCCGATGTCGTGATCGACATTGCGACGCTCACCGGGGCGCAGGTGGTTGCCCTCGGTGACCGCACGACCGGACTCATGGGGAACAACGAGGAATGGCGGGAGCGCATCTTGACCGCAGCGGAGCGTGTCGGCGAGCCGACGTGGGCGATGCCGATCCCGGAGGAGATTCGCGAGAAGCTCGACTCGAACGTCGCGGATATCGTCAACGCCAAGCCCGGCGACCGCTCGGGTGGGATGCTCTTTGCCGCGGCCTTCCTCGAGAAGTTCGTGGGCGACGGCGAGGATGAGAATGCGATCCCCTGGGTCCACCTCGACATCGCTGGTCCCGCCGACACGAAGTCGGCCTACGGGTATGTGCCGAAGGGCGCGACCGGTGTCCCCGTCCGGACGCTAGTTGAGGCGATCTCGTCCCTGGCCTAATCACCGCACTACAACCACCCGCAGTTTTTCGTGGTTAAGCAATAGACGGCGGGAGGGCGCGCGGTATTCGGGGTCAGGGCTATCTCGAATACTGCGGTGTAGGCTTGCCTTTGGCTTATGCCGCGCCAATGCACCAGGTAATCCCTGATGCAAGCGAACTGTTCGACTCTTATAGGGGAGCTTTCCGGGTGTCAGATCACAATTTTGACCTTGTTGTCCTCGGCGGTGGTAGCGCAGGCTACGCCGCCGCCATTCGCGCGAAGCAGCTGGGCCTGACGGCCGCGGTTGTAGAAAAGGACAAGCTGGGTGGCACCTGCTTGCACCGCGGCTGCATCCCGACGAAGGCGATGCTGCACAGCGCAGAACTCGCCGAGACGGTGGAAGAAGGTGCACGCGTCGGCGTCAACCTCACCCTCGACGGCGTCGACGCCGAAAAGGTGGGTGCTTTCCGCGACGGGATCGTCTCGGGCAAGTTCAAGGGCCTCCAGGGTTTGCTCAAGGCGAACAAGATCGACATTTTCGAGGGCGAGGGCCGTCTGACCTCGCCGACCACCGTTCAGGTGGGCGGCGACACCCTCACCGCTAAGAACGTCGTTCTCGCTACCGGTTCGTACTCGCGCACCATCCCCGGTCTCGAGATCACCGGCAACGTGATCACGTCCGACCAGGCCCTCCAGATGAACTGGATCCCCAAGCGCGCGGTTGTGCTCGGTGGCGGCGTCATCGGCCTCGAGTTTGCGAGCCTCTGGCGCTCCTTCGGCGCCGAAGTGACCATCATCGAGGGTCTGCCGCACCTCGCCCCGGCTGAGGACGAGGCGATCTCGAAGCAGCTCGAGCGTGCGTACCGCAAACGCGGCATCAACTTCCAGACGAACACGAAGTTCGACTCGGTCACCCAGGACGAGTACGGCGTGCACGTCAAGACCGAAAAGGGCGAGGTCATCGACGGCGACGTCCTGCTCGTCGCAATCGGTCGTGGTCCGGTCACGAACGGCCTCGGCTACGAGGAAGCGGGCATTGAGCTCGACCGTGGTTTCGTCAAGGTTGACGACACCCTGCAGACGACCGTTCCGGGTGTTTACGCAATTGGTGACATCACCCCCGGTCTCCAGCTTGCGCACCGCTCCTACCAGCACGGCATTTTCGTCGCTGAGCAGATCGCTGGCCAGAACCCGGTGCTTATCTCGGACGCCAACATCCCGAAGGTGACCTACTGCGAGCCGCAGATCGGCTCGGTCGGTCTCTCGGAAGCCAAGGCGAAGGAAGCGCACGGCGCCGACGCTGTCGAGTCATACGAGTACAACCTCGCCGGCAACGGCAAGAGCTCGATCCTCGGTACCGCGGGCATCGTCAAGGTCGTTCGCGTCAAGGACGGCCCCGTCGTCGGCATCCACATGATCGGTGGCCGTATTGGTGAGCTCATCGGTGAGGCACAGCTCATCGTGAACTGGGACGCATACCCCGAGGACGTCGCGCAGCTCGTCCACGCGCACCCGACGCAGAACGAGTCCATCGGTGAGGCAATGCTCAAGCTTGCCGGCAAGCCCCTCCACGCGCTCTAAACCGAGCCCACGAAGTTTCAGGATTTAGGAGAAATACGTATGAGTCAGGAAGTTACGCTCCCGGCCCTCGGTGAGAGCGTCACCGAAGGCACCGTCACCCGTTGGCTGAAGGGTGTCGGCGACACCGTCGAGGTTGACGAAGCACTGCTCGAGGTCTCGACCGACAAGGTCGACACCGAGGTTCCTTCGCCGGTTTCCGGCGTCATCGAGGAAATCCTCGTGCAGGAAGACGAGACCGTCGAGGTTGGCGCCGTACTCGTTCGCATCGGTGACGGCAGCGGCGCTGCCGCGCCGGCGAAGGAGGCGCCCGCAGCCGAGGCCGCACCGGCACCGGCACCGGAGGCTACCGCTCCTGCACAGGAAGCCCCCGCACCCGCCGCGGCTCCCGCAGCAGCAGCAGCACCCGCAGCAGCAGCACCCGCAGCAGAGGCTCCAGCTGCTGGCGGCGACGCCGTCGACGTCACGCTTCCCGAGCTTGGCGAGAGCGTCACCGAAGGCACGGTCACCCGTTGGCTGAAGAGCGTCGGCGACTCGATCGAGGTTGACGAGGCACTGCTCGAAATCTCGACCGACAAGGTCGACACCGAGGTTCCCTCCCCCGTCGCTGGTATCGTCCAGGAAATCCTCGTGCAGGAAGACGAGACCGTCGAGGTCGGCGCCGTACTCGCACGCGTTGGTTCCGGCGAAGCACCCGCTGCGGCTCCTGCCGCTGCTGCACCCGCTGCCGAGGCCGCTTCGGCTGCCCAGGCACCTGCAGCGCCCGCGGCCCCGGCTGCACCTGCAGCACCCGCGGCCCCGGCTGCCCCGGCTGCACCTGCTGCTCCATCGGCACCGGCCGCTCCCGCCGCCGCACCTGCTGCTCCGGCAGCCCCCGCTGCACCGGCTGCTCCGGCCGCACCTGCGGCGCAGTCCGGCACCAAGAGTGACCCGCGCTACGTCACCCCGATCGTTCGCAAGCTTGCCAACGAAAACGGCATTGACCTGACGCAGGTCTCGGGCACCGGCGTCGGTGGCCGTATCCGCAAGGAAGATGTCCAGGAGGCCATCAAGGCGAAGGCTTCGGCTGCCCCTGCCGTAGCCGCCGCACCGGCCGCTGCTGCTGCAAGCCCCGCTCCTGTCCAGGTGTCGGAGCTCCGTGGTACGACGCAGAAAATGTCGCGTCTGCGCAAGGTGATCTCCACTCGCGCAGTCGAGTCCATGACCACCACCGCGCAGCTCACGACCGTGGTCGAGGTGGATGTGACCAAGGTCGCGAACCTGCGTCAGGCGAAGAAGGCAGAGTTCCAGCAGAAGACTGGGTCTAAGCTCTCCTTCCTGCCGTTCTTCACGCTCGCCGCGATCGAAGCGCTGCAGACCTACCCGATCATCAACTCGCGCGTCGAGGACGACTCGATCGTCTACCCGGCGACGGAGAACATCTCGATGGCGGTCGACACCGAACGCGGACTGCTCACCCCGGTGATCAAGAACGCAGGCGGCAAGACCATCGCCGAGCTGGCAACCGAGATCGATGACCTCGCAACCCGCAGCCGTGACAACAAGCTCAAGCCGGACGACCTCGCTGGCGGTACCTTCACCGTCACGAACACCGGTTCGCGCGGCGCACTGTTCGACACCCCGGTCGTCTTCCTCCCGCAGGAGGCCATCCTGGGTCTCGGCGTGGTGGCCAAGCGTCCGGTCGTCGTGAAGACTGCTGAAGGCGAAGACAGCATCGCGATCCGCTCGATGGTCTACCTCGCCCTGAGCTACGACCACCGCATCATCGACGGTGCGGATGCATCCCGTTACCTCGGCCAGGTGAAGCAGCGCCTCGAAGAGGGCGCGTTCGAGGGCAATCTCGGCATCTAGTCCGATTGGAACCGCGAAGGCGGGGTGTGACGCGCTTCAGCGCCACACCCCGCCTTCGTCGTGTCTGTTCTTCTTCTTCTTCTTGGCGAATGTCCTCGGAGCAGGATGCGTGATTTCACCGCGCACCTTCGAGGGAAACGAATCAGGCGAGCACCGCATCCGGTGCTCGCCTGATCCGTTGGCTAGCGTGGCTGACCGGGGTTAGCGACTAGCGCTGCTCCAGCATCGACTGAGCAAAGAACTCGGTGAGCTCTTCACGCGCTTCGAGGGGCAGGATGTTCGCGACGTACTGGTCGGGGCGAACGATCACGATCGCGCCGTCACGGCTGATCTCTCGCAGGTCGTAGATGTCCTGCTCATGCTGGGCCGCGGCCATGTCGTTGACGTCCGTGATCGTGCCGATGGAGTGCACGCGGAAGTAGTCCTGCAGCTGGAACGGACCGTGATCCGGGCGGAACGCCTTGTGGATGTCCGAGAAGTCAAACTCGGTGTAGCGCTGCTGGTAGACCACGTTGACCTCGAACCGCGAGTTGCGGTCGTCGCCGATCGGGGTGAACTTGTTGATGGGCGACTCCGGGGACGTTTGCAGCCACTCGGCAAGGCGCTCGGTGGGCGAGTCCTCCCCCGCCTTCGCGGGGTCGGCGAACACGTAGATGCGGTAACGCCCGTCGGCGTAGGCCTGGTGACCCAGGTAGATCGGGTTCACGTCCGCCACACGAATCACCGGTGCCGCCTTGAAGCGCTTGCCAATCGGGAAGCCCTTGGCGAGATCCTGGTGCGTCGCTTCGCCGGTCAGGATCGTCGGGGTGTACTCGGTCATGAAGCCTGCGGGGAACTCAGCCGTCTTGACGTAGAACTCTTCAACTTCACCCGGGCTCTCGAACTCCTCCGGCTTCTTCGCCATCAGCGTTGACCACTGCTTGTCGAAGTTGATGAGGTCGACCGCGACGGACTGACGTTCGGCCGAGTAGGTGTCGAGCAGCGACTCGGGGGCGAGCCCGCTGAGCACCTGGCCGAGCTTCCAGGAAATGTTCCAACCGTCCTGCATCGACACGTTCATGCCCTGGCCTGCCTTCGCGCTGTGCGTGTGACAAGCGTCGCCGGTGATGAACACGCGCGGCGTGCGCGTGCCGACCTCGGACTCGTCGACGTTGTCGAACTTGTCGGTCACGCGGTGGCCAACCTCGTAGACGCTGTGCCACGGCACATCCTTCACGTCGAGGTTGTAGGGGTGCAGGATGTTGTTTGCCTTCTGGATGATCTCGTCCAGCGGAGTCTGGCGGATCGCGTGGTTGTCGTCTTCGGGAACCACACCGAGGTCGACATAGATTCGGGTCAGGTGACCACCCTCGCGCGGGATGTGCAGGATGCTACCCGCGGTCGAGTGGATGACGGACTTGATGCGGATGTCGGGGAAAGTCGACTGGCTGAGCACATCCATGACGCCCCACGCGTGGTTCGAGACGTCGCCGACGAGGCGGCGGCCGATCGACTTGCGAACCTTGCTCGCGGCACCGTCGGAACCGATGACGTACTTCGCACGGATTGTGCGCTCTTCGCCCGCGCGCTCGCCCGTGGTGTGGGCAACGGTGACGGTGACCGGATACTCGTCCTCGTCATTTATCTCGAGGCCGACGAACTCGTAGCCGTAGTTGGGGGTGATACGCCCGGGCGCGCGCTCGGCGAACTCGATGAAGTAGTCGAGCACGCGGGCCTGGTTCACCACGATGTGCTGGAACTCGCTGATGCCCCGGGCGTCGTCAGCAGTACGACCGGTGCGGATGATGTTGGCCGGGTTCTCTGGGTCGGGGTTCCAGAACGCGGTCTCGGTGATTCGGTAGGCCTCGGCGACGATGCGCTCCTCGAACCCGAAGCACTTAAAGGTCTCGACCGTGCGGGCCTGGACGCCATCGGCCTGGCCAAGCTTCAGGCGGCTATCACGACGTTCAATCACGTGGGTGCGGATATCCGGGTACTGCGAGAGCTGCGCGGCAGCGATGACGCCAGCGGGACCCGAACCAACGATCAGAACATCAAGCTCGTCCGGCAGGTCGCTCGGACGGTTCAGTCCGTAGCCTGCGGCTTCGTGGACTCGCGGCTCCTGCGACACGTATCCGTGGTGGTGAAACTGCATGTGAAGTAATCCTCCTCGATTCGCCTCACGCAGCTGGGATCGGACGCGCGTGGGCTCCCGGAAAGGCTATCCCTTCTACGGGATACGCGGTGAACTTTCACGGAACTTCCGTTATAGGAATCGTGCGAGCTCCGTTTCTCCGGATTATTGGCCTCATTCGGGCAACCAAATTTCCCTTAAGCGCCAGCCGTCGGGAGTGCGTTCGAGCGACACGGAGCCAGACACGCTGCCGGAGAACAACTCGATGTCGCCAAGGTCGGCAGCGAGCACCCAATCCTGCTCGCCGCTTAGTGGAGCCCATGCGGCGTTACCGTCGCTCAGGAGTTCCCGATCGGTCTGCAGGCCCGGAGCATTCGGCGAGTAGAGAGGGGCCAGGCAGTCTGGCGCGGCCGCCGCCAGGCACTCTTCACGCGCGGCGAGGAGGTCAGGAAGTGCATCCAAGGATTGCGCGGACGACGCGGAGGTAGTGACGTCGGCGCCATCTTTCTCGGGTGGATGGTCGCCCGCGGGCACTGCCCCGGCTTCGAACCCCACGGGGGCGTCGGGCGCGGAGTCAATTTCGGAAGCGGTATCCGCATCCGCTCCCTCGCTCGCACCCTCGCTCTCACCTTCGCTATCCGCGGAGTTTCCAGTCACGACGAGCACTCCCCCGAAAACCGTTAAGGCTCCGACGAGCCCGAAGGCCGCCCAAATGCGGGGTCGAACGCGGGAAGCCCACGCGGTAGCGGGTGCTGCAGCGGCGCGGACTCGGGCAAGCGCGCCCTTGGCGGGACGGTCGTCCGGTATCGGCAGGAGTGTCTCGACCGGGTCCTTGCCGGACTCGCGTTGCTTCGGGCCGCCGTTCACCGACGCCCCCAGAATCGCACCGCCTGTCACCTTGCCGCCCTCGTGCGACGCTCCGCCCGGTTCAGTCGAGTGACGCGGCAGGACGGCTTCGGGCAGTGGTCCGGGTTCTGACCACTGGAACAGTGCATCGGTCAGTCGGTCGACCGCGTCAGTTGGCGTCACACCATCCCGCAGGGCGTCGATGAGCCTGCGAAGCTGCCCATCCGCATCCTGCGTTGACAACCCGAGGACGGTGTCGCCGAGCCGCCCGAGAGCGCGCAGATCATTGGACCTCGCGAGGTCGGCCTTGAGTGCGGTGAGGCCCTCCAGCCGGATCGCGCTCCCCCACGCATCCAGGCTCGGGCGGCCCTCTTCGTCGAAGCGACACGCGCCGACGCCGATCGCGCCATGCGCGATCCCGTTGCGATGCGCCAGTCCCACGGTCTCGACGATCGGCACGAGGGCGGTGACGACTGCCCCGGGGTCGAGTTCGGTGCCCGCGGCGACAACGTCGCGCCAGCTCCGCACCCGCTGAATGGGAAAGATCGCGATCCGAGAATCACCGTCGGTGAGGATTTCCTCGGCGAGCTCGACGAACTCCGAACCAACCTCGTCACGGAGGGCGCATTCGGTCGACAGTCGCATCCCGGCATCCGCACCGCTCGCGACCACGAGTCGACGGTGCTGCAGTTTTGGCAATGCCCGATCAGTAAATCCACTCCAATGTTCGCTCCCGATCTCGACCACCGTGCTCGCGAATTCGGCCACCGCGATGAACTCGCGCCCGTCTGCGGTCAGGGGTCTCACGAGCCGCCAACCGGCGATCGTCTCGCCCACCGCTGGGCATGCCGACTGAGCCGTCTTCGAGCCTCGATCCGTGAACATGAGGGAATCCTGCAACACGGTGCGATCCGAGACCTGCAAAGGAGGCGTTACCTGTTGATAACTCTTGAATTGTCGACGACTGTGGACAGTTGGAGACGGGTATTGTAGAAGCACTATGGCGAAAACTTCCGACGCATCTACAAAGGAGCCGGGCCGCATCCGGCAGCTCATTGACGTCTTCAAGATGACCGCGAAGTACGACAAGGCGGGTGTCGTCATGATCATCGCAGGATTCGTCCTGCCGATCATCCTCGCGGTCGTACTGTGCATCGTGACGAGCCCGAACTGGATCATGTGGATCCTCTACATCGTGCTGGGCATCGTATTCGGCCTGCTCATCGCAATGCTGCTGCTCAACTGGCGGGCCGAAAAGGTCGCGTTCGACCAGCTCGAGGGCCGACAAGGCGCATCCGGCGCGGTACTTTCCTCGGCGATGCGCGGCACCTGGCGCACGAGCGACGAGCCGGTCGCGTTCAACCCGAAGACTCAGGACTTCGTGTTCCGTGCCGTGGGCAAGCCCGGCATCGTGCTCGTGACCGAGTCGACGAGCGCCGCGACCAAGCGACTGTTGAACGATGAGCGCCGCAAGACAGAGCGCCTCGTCCCCACCGTCACCGTGCATCACGTGCTGGTCGGTAAGGAAGCCGGCGGTGTCCCACTCACCAACCTCAAGAAGACGCTCAATAAGCTTCCGAAGCAGCTCCGACGCGAAGAGATCCTCGCGGTTGAATCGCGGCTGGCGTCCCTGCAGCAGCACCAGCTGCCGATCCCCAAGGGCGTGGACCCGAACAAGATCCGCCCCTCCCGTTCCAAGATGCGCTAGTCGCGCATCCCCGCTCTTTCGGGCCTCCTGCTAGCGAAACTTTCGCAGCACGAGGCCCGAAAGTGCTTCATGGCCCCCGCGCCGGTCCTGATCCATGATCAGCGCAGGAATCACGAACACGAGCAGAATCTGGCGCACCCAGGGCCGCCACCATCCGGGGGCATCGCCCTGGACGGTCGTGTTGCGCATCCCGAATACCGTGTGCCCGATCGAGCCGCCGATGAGCGCAATGGACAGGCTCGTGATGACGACAAAAAGCGCCGACACAGCGATGGGATCGTAGTTGAACAGCCACCACGACAGTAGGCTGGCGATACCCCAGTCCACGATGAGTCCAAGGATGCGCGTACCGAAATTTCCGACCGAACCAGGCCCATCCTCGGGTAGCCCAAGTCGCTCCCCCGGATAGCTGCTGTCAGGAACAGAGGAGCTTGAGTCCGAGGATTTCGTCATTGGGCAAGTCTAACTTGCGAATAAAGTCCACTGACAGGCGCGCAATGCCACCGCCATCAGACAAACGTGCGTATACTTCACATGTATGCCGTGATTTAGTGAACGCTACTGGGACGCGGCACCGGGTGAAAGGCCCGGACCACCACACCGAGGAGGAACTCCCAATATGTTTACCGAGCCAGCCGAACTGCTCTCTTTCATCAAGGAAAAGGGGATCTCGTTCGTTGACATCCGCTTCACCGATCTTCCCGGTACGCAGCAGCACTTCAACGTGCCAGCGTCCACGATCGACGACGATTTCTTCAGCTCAGGCCAGCTCTTCGACGGTTCCTCTATCCGTGGCTTCGCATCGATCAACGAGTCGGACCTGCAGCTGATCCCGGATGTGACCACCGCGTACGTGGACCCGTTCCGCGCCGAGCCGACCATCATCATTTCGTGTGACATCTTCAACCCGCGCACCGGTGAGATCTACCACCGCGACCCGCGCCAGGTTGCGAAGAAGGCCGAGAAGTTCCTCGCCTCGACCGGGATCGCCGACACGGCAATCTTCGCCCCCGAGGCCGAGTTCTACGTCTTCGAGGATGTTCGGTTCGAAAACAAGCCGAACCACTCCTACTACAAGGTCGACTCGGACGAGGGCTTCTGGAACACCGGTCGCGAAGAGGTTGGCGGCAACCTCGGGAACAAGACTCCCCAGAAGGGTGGGTACTTCCCGGTGTCCCCGGTCGACAAGCAGGCAGACCTGCGTGACGCGATGAGCATGACGCTGATCGAGAGCGGATTCCACCTCGAGCGCGCGCACCACGAGGTCGGTTCGGGCGGCCAGGCGGAGATCAACTATCGGTTCAACACGCTCGTCCACTCGGCGGATGACGTGCTCAAATTCAAGTACCTCATCAAGGGTGTCGCGAACGACTGGGGCAAGACGGTTACCTTCATGCCGAAGCCGATGTTCGGCGAGAACGGCTCGGGCATGCACACGCACATGTCGCTGTGGCTGGACGGCGAGCCCATCTTCTACGACGAGGCGGGCTATGCATCGCTCTCGGACACCGCTCGCTGGTACATCGGCGGCATCCTCGCGCACGGTAAGTCACTCGCGGCGTTCACCAACCCGAGCACGAACTCATACCACCGTCTGGTCAAGGGCTACGAGGCGCCGATCAACCTCGCATACTCGGCGGGTAACCGATCGGCCGCGGTGCGCATCCCGATCACCGGTTCGAACCCCAAGGCCAAGCGCATCGAGTTCCGCACCCCGGACGCGACGGCGAACCCTTACCTCGCGTTCGCGGCTCTGCTGATGGCGGGCCTCGACGGCATCCAGAACCGTACCGAGCCGCTGGCCCCGATCGACAAGGACATCTACGAGCTGCCTGCAGAAGAGGCAAAGGCGATCCCGCAGATGCCGCAGTCGCTCGCAGAGGCGCTCCGGGCCCTCGAAGAGGACCACGACTACCTCCTCAAGGGTGGCGTCTTCGACGAGGAACTCATCCAGACCTGGATCGAGTACAAGACGAAGGCCGAGATCCAGCCGATGGCTGAGCGTCCGCACCCCTACGAGTACGAGCTGTATTACGGCGTCTGATTCCGAGGGGTCTGAGGCACCGCTCTCCCGGTCTCTGAGCCCAGTGATTTACTGAGCCCCAGGCAGCTGATACTGCCTGGGGCTCAGTCTACCTCTGGACGTTTACGGACGTCCACGGGGAGTAAACGGACGGGTTTTCGGACGCCGCTTTTACCTTGCCGCGCCCGGCTCAGATGCGAGTTGTGTTTAGCGCGGGGAGATCGCTGATCTTCGCTCCTGGCAGATCCCCGACGCCAGGACTTAGGACAGCAGATCATGTTGGAACACCCCCGGACACGTCATAGCGAGCCAGCCGAAGCAAGTCGAGGTGCCGCCGCGGAATCAAGAGGTAGGGAGCGTGAACTGGTACTGGTCAGTTCCTGCCTCGCGGGTGTTCAGTGCAGGTACGACGGCCGTGCCCGACCTGACCCGTCCTATTAGCGGCAGTCCAATAAGGCCGCGCACAGGTTCGCGACGCCTTGGATGTCGAGCCGCCCCGCACCCCGAAGCGCACCCCGCCTGGGCGGCGCAGGCAGCAGCGCGCCGAGCCCAGGGCGCCCCCTCCTCAACACTGCCGACTGCGTCGTCGAGGCAGCACAGCCGAGCAGAAGGCGACCCGGCAACGACACCAGCATGACCGCACGGCGTTGCTGCTCGACAAGTTCGGGGCCGAGCACGCCCGCCGCGACTAGCTCGGCATGCGCACGATCAACCCGCACCGCACCACCGCCGATGCCCGCACACGAGCCGACCTTACCCACGCCGAGTCCGACGAACTCTGCAACCTCCCGGTGGCCGATGCCGCCCGGCGCATCGAGGCCAAGCGCAACCAGCAGGAGAGAACCCGGCGGCAGGCTGCACGGCGGGCACGGCAACTCGACCCGTTCGACCGCGGATCCCGTCGCACCGGCCAGTACGCAGCTTTGGGATGCCCCTTTTGAGTGGTAGCTATCAGGTCGTGTGTGGTGCTCTCCGCGTGAGCGGTTGTCGGCTACTCTCCGTCGTGGATGGCACCTCCAGGCGATTCGTCGCCGAGGGAAGGAATGTAGATCGATATTCCGTCGAGTACCTCACAGAACCTAGCTCCGTGCGCGACGACGGTTGATCACTCTCCGCAGGATACTGACTGGGGTGAGCAGGAACACCCATCCGAACTTGCACGCGTTCCAGAACATCAAGAATCCGAGGAACGCGAGCCATAAAGGTCCGCCGCGATCAAGAAGCGTGAAGCAGATACCGAAAGCGAAGAAGTAGGTTGCGGCCAGAACGAGTGCGATAGCTGCCCGTGACAGGCTGTGCGCGCCGCGCAGGCGGCGGATGATTAGATTCGTGGGGGCGTGCTGCAGGAATGTATGAATGGAAACGCCGATGTTCCATGCGGCTCTGATCATGGGACACGCAACCTCTCGCTGACCAGGTTTGATGGTCGGTAGCGGCTAGGAGAGTGTTGTCCTCGGCTGAGGCCGGGGGACGTTGGCTGTCTGTACACAGCCAACCTGAAGTGTGGTTGCTACCACTCTCATTTTACTCTTCGTTCCATTTTCGACAAGGGCTCAGGGTGCCGCTCCCTGCTGAGGTCGTGCCTGGCTTATCTTGACCGTTGGGCATGACTGCTGATCGTCTTGCTTGCCTGTCCGGTGAAGTCGCTTCATGCTGGAGGTATGAACGAAGCGCGGGGAGATGGTGCCATCGAGTCAGGTGTGTTCCATGTCACGGTGTCGTTCGAGGGCGAGTGGTGGATGGCGAGGGTCGCCGAGCTGCCGGGCGTAGTCGTGCCAGCAACATCGTTGCCGGAGCTTGATGAGATGGTGCGCGGTGCGATCATGATGAGCATTGATCCTGGCGGGGTACGTCCTCTGGATTCGATGGTCGTCGCGTATGACTATGGCGGGTTGTCGCGTCTGCTGCAGTTAGCGGCGAATGCAGGAGCTCAGCGCGCGCGCATCGTCGAGGCGGGTGTCGGGCTGAAAGTGCTGTTGCGGGCGGCGAAGACTGCGCTGGTAGATGAGGGGTACTCGTTCGCAGATATCAGTCGCCTCCTGGGATTATCAACGGCCGAGGTAGCACGACTGCGCGAGCTGCGGGACTCAGACGGCGACTGACCGCAGCCGCCTGTTTAGAGCCGCGGGCCGCTCTGCTGTTGAGCAGGTGCAGTGCGGGCTCCAGGTGCCGTGGCGAGTCGGGCAGCGTTCGCGACAGCTTGCTGAGCGCGGATGGCGTCCAAGCTCTGGTTGCGGTTCTGCGGAGGGTCACCGACAGGTCGATACGGATCGGTGACGCCATGTCGGTCTCGATAGGCAGTGACGGTGCGCAGATTCCGCATCCACTGGTCTTGTACCGCGGGCTGCACGGGTGGCGTGCCGAGGGATTCGAGCCAGCGTGGCCGGTCGCGCACCGCGTGCTCGGCGAGGGCCTGGGCTCGTTGTTCGATAAGCACGCGCCGCTCCTCGAGCGCCTGCTGGGTGAGCGGGTCTGTGCCGCCAGTGAACTCGTAGATGAGTCCTGCGATCATCTTCGCGGGTTGGCGAGCTTGGGTGCTGCCGGTCTGGCTGGTGGTCGCAGCCCTGAGACGGTGGAGAATCACGGCGGCGAGGTCGTCGGCACCGGCCAGAGGGCGAGACGCGATGAGTGCGGGTACCAGGCGTGCGATGTCATAGTTCTCCGCCTCCGCACGGCGCAGCTCCGCGGCAAGCGCCCCGTAAACGTCGGATTCGGTGATCGCCTCGACCTGGTCCGTGGTGAGGGGGGATGCTTCGAGGATCTCGAGCCAGTGGTCGTGCTGTGCGTGGGTGACGATGGTGTCGTATTCTCCGGCGAGCTGCGCGATGGAGGACCAGTGTTCGTGTTCGGCGCGGAGAAGCTCGTGGGCGGAGCGTTCGGCGGTCTCGTGTGCGAGGACGCCGGCGAGGACGCTGCGGGCGGTGACGTCGAGTTCGGGGTTCTTCTGGTGTTCTTCGAGGGGGAACTGGTCGATCGCGACGTAGGCGTGGTTGGCGTCGCGGCCGCGGGTCATGGCGACGTAGAGGCTTTCGCGGGTCATCTGGGGTGAGTGGACGATCGAGTGTGCGGTGTCGACGGTGGCTCCTTGTGCGCGGTGCACGGTGATTGCGTAGCCGAGGTCGAGGTTGTGGGTCGCGTAGTCGGCGGGAAGGCGTATGGCGCTACCGAATCGGGTTCCCGCACGGCGGACGGTGACAGATCCGTCGCCGTGGATGTTGGTGATGCGCCAGCGGTCGCCATTTCTGACCCAGCGAGGTCCTCCTGTGCTGAGTCGGCGATCGTTCTTCCGGGTGATGACGAGGTCACCTTCGCTGGCTTCAGTGCCCGAGGAGAGAGTGATGCTGGCTCCTGCGCTGGTGTGGCCGGTGAGGATGCGGTCGGTGCGTGCCCGGATGTTCAAGGTGGTGACCGTTTCGAGGGTCTCGGCGACGAGGATGCTCTGTTTACCGCTTCGCATGTCGCTCTGCCAAGCGAGGTAGGCGCGTTCGGTGACCTCCTCGTAGGTGCCTGCCGTGATGCGGTCGTGGGCGTCGTATTCGTCGATGACGGATGCTTCACCGAGGCGCAGACAGAGGGAGGCGTGCTTCTCCCACGGGTTTCGGAATCGTCGTACGTCGTGGAGTTCAGGGGTCTGATCGAGGTCACGGGCGAGCATGCCGAGCGCTCCCCCGGCCTCAACGGCACCGAGTTGCGCCCAATCGCCGACGAGGACGAGTTTCGCACCCGCTTGCTCAGCATGGGCCGCGAGGCGTGACAGCGCGATCGTGCCAGAGAGCGAGGCTTCGTCGACGATCATGAGCTGCCCGCGGCGCAGCCGCCATCTGCCCGCGTGGTGTTCGTGGAGCCACTTGACGGTGTTCTCGGTACGAATACCGAGGTCAGCGGCGAGCACCTGCGCGGCATCGGCGGAGCTGGCGAGCCCGACGACACTGTTTTTACCGTGTGCGAGCTCCCACGCGCGGCGCAAGGATGCGAGCGTGGTGGTTTTCCCGGTGCCTGCGGGGCCGATGAGCACGTCGACGGTGCGCGCGAAAGTGGCGATGAGGGTTATCGCTGCAGCTTGGTCGGGGCCGAGCCTGCGGCCTTTGCGGTCGGTTCTGCGGGTGACGCGCTCGAGCAGGTCATGTGGCACGAGAGGGGCGGTGTGGGTGTGGGCGAGACGCAGGAGGAGGTCTTCGGCGTCGAGCATCTGCTGGGAGGTGTACAGGGTGCCGTGCTTGATGCGGAACGTGCTGCTGCCGTCAGAGCGCTGGAAGTGTGTGGGCGAGACGGCCAGTTCTGGCGGGGTGAGCCGTACGGATGCGGCTTCCGCCCGATCGGCGATCAGGCCAGTGACGGCTTCCCGATCGGTGATCGATGCGAAGCGGATCCCTTTGAGAAGCCTCGAGGCTTCGGAGTGAAGGTTCCATCGTTTCCAGGTCGATCTGGACTCCCCGACGGTTGCGACCACGCGCTGCGCGATGTCATCGATGGTATCCAGCGGGATGTCGTCTGCTCGAAGGAGCGGCTGCGGCGCGGTACCGCTGAGGACGTCTTGCACCCAGTTGCTGGCGTCCTGCCCGAGCACACTGGTGGCGCGGGCCCGCCACCGTTCGGTGAGTTCGGCGAGCGCGTAGACCTGCTTGTCGGGGCGGGTAGCGAGGGTGGCTTGTGCGCGGAGCCGGATGATGGTCTTGCGTGAGGGGCGGCGGCCGTGCTGCTGCTCGTAGTCGGCGATGAGTTCGTCCGTGCGGGCATCGATCGCTTGGGAACGGGAGGAGAACTCCTCGATGAGGGTGTCGGGGATCCCGGTGATCTCCCATGCCGGTGCGCGCCTGGGGCCACGGTCTCTGGCTTCCCACCCGATACCGAAGTCACGGGTGAGCTGATCGGCGAGGGCATTGTTGTAGTGCTCGCTGAGGGCGACCACAGCGGCGTGCATGGGTCTGCCGTCGATCGCACGCCATTTCCCGTCGTGGACGCCCTGGACTCGGTTCGCGATGACGAGATGGGTGTGCAGCTGGGGTTCGTTGGAGCGGGAATCGTAGTGGTCGAACGCGGTCGCGATCACGCCGGTGACTTCGACCTGGGCGAGACCGTTGTGCCCGACTCTGGTCATCACCACTTCTCGTTCGAGGAGATCCAGAACCTGTGCCATCGCGTGGTGGTGGGCTCGGGCGATGAGCGCTTGGGTGCCGCCGTCGGCGACCGCCCACCACACACTCACCGACTTCGGAACGGAGAAGGTGTAGTCGTAGCCGGCGACCGGATGCCGTGTCGACCGTTGCCGCTCTTCCGTCTCGATGAGTTCGAGTTGCTGTTCACGTTCCTCTCCCTCGAGGGTGTCGGGGAGGGCCTGAACGCGGCGATCGATGCGCTCCTGCCGGGTCAGGAACGATCGGTAGGGCGATCCGAGCGGTTCCCCGGTGACCGGGTGCCTGCCTTGCCCAATGAGGAACCGCAACTGCTCCTCGGTGACTTCCGCATCGGCCGTGATCGCGGATGCTTCCAGGCCGGTCAATGCTGACCCAGCCCAGAACCCGGGCGGGCTGCCTTTCTCCTGGTAGTAGCGAGTCAACGCGTCAGTGAGATCACGATTGCCGTCGCCGGTGACGACGGACTTGAGGAGATAGCGGTACCCCTCCCCCGCGGACATCACACGCATCGACACCGTCACACCTAGAGGTGTCCCGCGCCTTCCCCATTGCGTTCCTCATCGGATGCTGAGGGCGTGACTCGGGGCGACGACCTATCGTTCGTGCGATTCAGAGCCCAAGACCAGTGCCCGTGGACGAAGCATAGCCGGTTCGCGTGATCCCCGTGCGGGTCACGGTCACATGAGAGCGAAGCTGAGGGGCGGAACCCCCGGCACCGGCCTGCCTCGCCTCTCCGCCGGGCGCTGCTGCGGAGTCTTCAGGGGCGTGTTGCGGGAGGAGCCATTGGCGGATCAGGTCACGGTCGTCTCCGTAGGCATCACCGATCGTGTCGGCGTAATCGCGCCGCCTCTGCCAGTACGCGAACTGTTCGGGTGCTTCGGTTCTCGCCCGGGTCTTCGCTCGTTCGAGACGTTCCTCACGGACGGCGAGGAGTGTTGCGAAGTATCGTTCGGTGTGGTCAGGTACGACGTCAAGGTCGCGCCCCTGACGCCAATGGGTGAGCAGGGTTTCCTGGTCTTGGGCGATCTCCTCGCTGGTGACGGCCAGGCTGTGCGCCTCTCGTGCCGTTTTCTCGGTTCCAGGTTCCAGCCACGCCATCGCCTGCGTGATCTCCGAGAGACGCTGGACGTGCGCGGGGAGTGGAATGTCGCGCTCGTCGAGCCAGCGTTCAACGACAGCTTGGTCGATTTGTTGTTCCGCAAGGATGTTCCGCTCCTGCCAAAGGATTTCTGCTCGCATCTCCTGGCGTAGTGCGTCTGCCGGGTGTGCGGCCTTGAGCCATGCCCGTGCTTGGCGCCGCCATGCTGCTCGCAGTTCTCCAGGCCCGGATGCATCAGATGTCATGCCGCTGAGGTGCCTGACGCCATCCACCAGGCACCCAAGTAGACAGATAGTGCCTGGCACGCACGGTCTCCTGCGGCTTCGGCCCGGCGTCGTTCTCGACGGGAAGCACGGTGACGCCCCTGAATCAGTCCGGTGGGAGGTGCGGGGCACCTGCTCCTGATGGTGCTCTGCCATCACCCCAAGGAGACGGGCTGCCTGTCTCGTACAGCACGCAGGAGGAAACGGATGAGCGTCGAAGTGCTCCATACGGATGCCGCACACGAACCAGGGGCGGGGTATCCGCCGGGGAGGGCGCTGGCCCGGTGGGTGGCGATGCTGCTCACTGGGCTGCTCATGATCACCGGCCTCGCCCTCGGCTCAGCCTCCCCCGCGCAGGCGGCGACCCCCGGGCCTGGTTTCGGCGACCCGTACGGGCCGAACGGGTCGATCGGGGCGTTCATCGCGAACGACGGCACCCAGGTGTACTGCATGGACCTCAGCGCGGTGCCCCCCTGGGGGAACACCACCGGCCCGGTCACGGTCGAGGAACTGAACTCGCACAGCGGCTTCAACCTCACCGCGACGGAGCTGGCAAAGCTGAACTATGTCATGGCGATGTGGGGGCAGTCCGGCGATCCGCATGTCACCGCTGCGGTGCAGCTGTATGTGTGGTCGGTCGCAGATCCTGTCCCCTACAACTCGCACGGCATGTCCGGTGACGACTACTACGTCGCTCGCGCTCCTGCGGCGAACCGTCCGCAGATCCTCGCGAACCTCGCCCAGATGCGGGCGCAGGCCGACGCGAACCATGCGGTGAACCCGCAGGTGTCGGTGGCGATCGACATGGCCGACCAGTACCAGGGAACGCTCACCGTGTCGGCGTCGCCGTCGAGCCTGTCCGGGACGGTAACGCTTACGAATGCGGTGTTTGCGAACGGTGAGTCCACCAGGGCTCTCGGTGCTGGCAGCTTCCCGATCACGGGCACCCCCGCCGATGGGGTTCCCTCGTACCGGATCGAAGCATCCGCAACCGTGCCGGCTGCGGGGCTCGGCGCGCGGGTGAACCTCTACGACACTCCCGGACAGCAGCGGTTGCTCGGCGGCGCTTCCCCGATGGGGCTCGATGCGCACACCCGCACCCCGGTGATCGAGCTGGACTTCCAGCCCACGATCACCACTCAGGTGTCCTCCCGCTACGTTGCGGAGGGCGACACGTTCGCCGACCAGGTCACCGTCGGTCTGTCCAAGGGCACCTGGATCCACCTTGATGGCACCCCGGTTCCGGTGAACGCGGTCGGCACGTTGTATGGGCCGTTCGATGAGCAGCCTGCCGAAGCTGACACCGCCCCTGCGGGTGCGCCGGTGGCGGGACAGGTGGAGCTGACGCTCACCGGGACGGGGGTGTACGACGCCCCAGCGACGATCACTGCCCCCCAGTCCGGGTTTTACACCTGGGTGTGGGAGATCGACAAGGACACGCAGGGACAGTACGCGAAGTACCTCACCGACTCGGTGCGTGACCGCTTCGGTTTGGTGCCGGAGACCAGTGTCGTGCCGTTCCAGCCGGTCGCGGTGTCCGAGGCCGATCAGCGGCTCGTCATTCCCGGCGACGCGGTGACCGACACGATCACCGTGTCCTCGAGCAACGGCGCCTGGCTGAAGATCGGTGGAGAGCACATCCCGGTGGTCTTCGAGGGCACCCTGTACCAGGTGCCGGGCACGCTGCCTCCCGCCCAGTCCCCTACCGTCGACCCGGCCGCCGTGCCGGTCGGTGAGGTGACGATCACCGCGGACGGGCCCGGCGTGTACACCTCCCCGGAGGTGACCGTCCCGAATGCAGGATTCGTGACCTGGGTGTGGCAGGTGCGTCTCGCCGCGCAGCCGGAAGAGCTGCGGGACTACCTGGCGGGTGACTGGATCGACGAGTACGGCATCCCCGTGGAGTCGACCAGCGTCCGGCATCCGATCGAGACGACGAGCCAGTTGCGCGAGTACAACGTCCACGAGGGTGGGCGCGCGTTCGACACGATCGTCGTCTCCGGGTTCCCCGACAACCACCCCGACTTCGCTGGTGACGGCTACTGGGGGGCAGACACCAAGACCATCACGCACACCGTGTACGGGCCGTTCGCTTCCGATACCGTCCTCACCGACGACCTCGATCTCACGGACGCCCCGGTGCTGACGCGCGTGGACACCCCGGCAAGAAACGGGGTGTACCAGATCGGGTACACCGACGAGGACCGGATCACACCGACCGAGCTGGGCTACTACGTGATCGTGAGCTCCTTTGACGGTGACGACCGGGTGCAGCCGTACCAGTCGTCGCCGGCGGACATTCGGGAACGGTTTTTCGTCCCGGAAGAGCCCGAGTATGAGGCTCCGGTATCGGTGATCACGCAGGCGACGCCGTCGGCGCTCGTCGGGGAACCGTTCGAGGACACCGCCCTCGTGCAGGGCACGATCCCCGAGGGCGCGTACCTCATGTTCCGCGCCTACGGGCCCGTGCCCGCCGATGAGGCACCGCTGTGCGAGGCGGACCCGTTCTACGTCAGCGACGAGATCCCGGTCACCCAGCCAGCCGTCTACTCCTCCGGCACCACATCGGTGGAGTCGGCGGGGAACGTGTACTGGATCGAGACGCTCTACGACGCCGACGGTGAAGTGCTCTCCGAAGGCAACTGCGGGGCGCCCGGTGAAACCACCGTCATCACCGAAGGCGAGAAGCTCGAGGTGACCACGAAGGCGGTCGCGAACGTGGTGCTCGGTGAGCCCGCGCACGATGTCGCGATCATCACCGGCCCGGTGCCCGAGGGCACCACCCTCGTGTTCGAGGCGTACCGGCAGGACGGCAACGAGACGGTGTGCGAGGCGGACAACCGCGTGTTCGACACCTGGGAGTCTCCGATCACGGTGACTGGGCCAGGCGAGTACGCCTCTGCCGAGGTCGTGTTCGACAAGGTCGGCACCTACTTCTGGATCGAGACGTTGCTCGACGCTAACGGGGAGAGCATCCACCGTGGGCACTGCGGTGCTCCGGGCGAGACGACCGTCGTCAGTGAAGTGCCGGTCACTCCCGAGCCTCCTGTTGAGGACACTCCGAAAAGGGAGCTCGCGCAGACCGGGGCCGACGGGTGGCTGATCGGAGTCGGTGCCGCTGCGGCGCTGAGCCTCCTCGCCTCCGGCGCGGTACTGCTGTTCGGGCGCCGCCTCGCGCAGCGCCGCGAAGCAGCCGAGAACGCGGAAGGGGGTGAAGAGCCCGAGTTCGTAACAGTCGACGAACTACTCAATGAATAGCTTCAGCTAGAGGTAGAAGAGTCTGCTGCGGCGGCCGGACACCAGAAAGGTGTATGGCCGCCGCAGCAGACCTCTCTCTACCTCGCGAAGGAAGGCGACCTCATCCGTGCCGGTAGAGCGCAATGGGCGCCTGTCGTGTTAGCGGCTCGTCAGAGTCCGCCCGATCCTCGTATGGGTTCTGTTAGGACGCCTGTTTCGGGGGTGTGGGCGGGTGTTTGATCGTGAGTTGCGCCCGCTGTTTCGGGTTGCGCGGCTAGTGGTACTGCTGTCGCTTGTTATCCGGATGGAGCTTGTTGTGCTTGACATCGTCTACGTGCTGGGCGTGATCGCCTTGTTCGTCGTCGTCGGGCTGCTGGGGAAAGCGGTGGAGAAGCTGTGATCGTCTTTGAGCTTCTCGCCGCCGGTCTCGGGGTCGCGGCGATCGTGTATCTCGTGTTCGCTCTCGTGAAACCGGAGCGCTTCTGATGACCTGGGTGTACGCGCTTTTCGCCCTTGCCCCCGTCGCCATCATCCTGGGCGTGCTGTACCGCCCGTTCGGTGACTACATGGCCTGGGTCTATACGTCCCGCAAGGACTGGAAAGTCGAACGCGGGATCTACATGATCATCGGCGTCGACGCGAAGGCCGAGCAGACCTGGCAGGCCTACCTGCGCAGCGTGCTCGCGTTCTCCGCGATCGGCCTGCTGATCGTCTACGGTCTGCAACGCTTCCAGCAGTGGCTGCCGTACTCGCTGGGCTTGGAGGCCCCGTCGGAGCATCTGTCGTTCAACACCGCGGCATCGTTCGTCGGCAACACGAACTGGCAGTCCTACTCGCCGGAGCTCACCGTCGGCTACACGGTCCAGTTCGCGGGTCTCGCGGTGCAGAACTTCGTGTCCGCCGCAGTCGGCATCGCGGTCGCCATCGCCCTGGTGCGCGGGTTCGCCTACCGGCGCTCGGGCACGATCGGGAACTTCTGGGTCGACCTGATCCGCGGCACGCTGCGCATCCTGTTGCCCATCGCAGTGGTCGGCGCGATCGTGCTGATGATCGGCGGGGTAATCCAGAACTTTAACGGCTTCACCACCGTCACCACGCTCACCGGCGCCACCCAGACGATCCCCGGCGGACCTGTCGCGTCCCAGGAGGTCATCAAGCTGCTGGGTACCAATGGTGGTGGATTCTTCAACGCGAACTCCTCCCACCCCTTCGAGAACCCCACAGCGTGGACGAACCTGTTCCAGGTGCTGCTGATGCTCGTTATCCCGTTCGCCCTGCCGCGCACCTTTGGGCGGATCGTGGGTGACAACCGCCAGGGCTACGCGATCCTCTCCGTGATGGCGATCCTGTACGTGGCGTCGTTCAGCATCCTCACCGCACTGGAATCCGCAGGCATGGGCACCGCCCCCGAGCTCGCGAGCGGTGCGATGGAAGGCAAAGAGCAGCGGTTCGGGATTCTCGGATCGACCCTGTTCGCCACCACCAGCACGGGCACGTCCACTGGCGCGGTAAACTCGATGCACGACTCGTACACGGCGCTGGGCGGGATGATGCCGATGCTGAACATGATGCTCGGCGAGGTCTCTCCCGGCGGTGTCGGTTCCGGGATTTACGCGATCCTGGTCCTCGCGGTGATCGCGGTGTTTATCTCTGGTCTGCTGATCGGACGTACCCCGGAGTACCTGGGCAAAAAGATCGGCCCGCGCGAGATCAAGCTCGCCGCGCTCTACATCCTCGTCATGCCAACCCTGGTGCTGGCCGGGACGGCGCTGAGCTTCGCGATCCCCGGTGTCCGGGAAGAGGTGGAGAGCACGTCGATCTGGAACCCCGGCATCCATGGCATGTCCGAGGTGCTGTATGCGTTCACGTCCGCGGCGAACAACAACGGTTCCGCGTTCGCGGGTCTCACCGCGAACACCCCGTGGCTGAACACCGTGCTGGGGCTTGCGATCCTGCTGGGCCGGTTCGTGCCGATCGTGTTCGTCCTCGCCCTGGCCGGTTCCCTTGCCGCTCAGGACAAGGTTCCGACCACTTCCGGAACCCTCCCCACGCACCGCCCGATGTTCATCGGGCTGCTGACCGTGGTCACGATCCTGGTGACCGCACTGACCTTCTTCCCCGTTCTCGCGCTAGGTCCGCTAGCGGAAGGGCTGATGTAAACCATGTCCACTATCACCCAACCCCGCCCGAAAACGGCGGGCACCCCTGCCCGGAAGGGCGGGTTCACCTGGGAACAGGTCCGCGCAGCCCTGCCCGGCGCGTTCCGCAAACTCAACCCGAAAGAGCAGTGGCGCAACCCCGTCATGTTCCTCGTCTGGCTCGGTGCCGCGCTCACGACGATCCTCGCAGTCACGGAGCCGTTCGTCGGCGGACCTGCCGATTCCGGCGGGACGGTCGTGCCGTGGTCGTTCACCTGGGCGATCGCGGTGTGGCTGTGGCTGACCGTGCTGTTCGCGAACCTCGCCGAGTCTGTCGCCGAAGGCCGTGGCAAAGCACAGGCGGAAACGCTCCGCAAGACCCGCACCAGCACCATGGCCAACCGCGTCAGCAGCTACGACCCGAAGGCCGACCCCGCTGCGGAGCGGGCCGCAACGACGCAGGTGTCATCCTCCGACCTCACGCTCGGTGATGTGGCAGTTGTGACCGCGGGCGAGCTGATCCCCGGCGACGGGGACATCGTGTGGGGTATTGCGTCGGTGGACGAGTCAGCCATCACGGGCGAATCCGCCCCGGTGGTCCGCGAGTCCGGCGGCGACCGTTCCGCGGTCACCGGCGGCACCCGGGTGCTGTCGGACCGGATCGTGGTGCGCATCACCTCCAAGCCGGGTGAGACATTCGTGGACCGGATGATCTCCCTCGTCGAGGGCGCGGCACGGCAGAAGACGCCGAACGAGATCGCGCTGAACATCCTGCTCGCGTCCCTGTCGATCATCTTCGTCGTTGTCGCGCTCACCCTGAACCCGATCGCGTCTTATGCGGCCGCCCCCGTGAGCGTCACGGTACTGGTGGCGCTGCTGGTGTGCCTGATCCCGACCACCATCGGGGCGCTGCTCAGTGCGATCGGTATCGCCGGGATGGACCGGCTCGTGCAGCGCAACGTGCTGGCAATGTCCGGGCGCGCGGTCGAGGCTGCGGGCGATGTGACTACGCTGCTGCTGGACAAGACCGGCACCATCACCTACGGCAACCGGCGCGCCAGCGCGTTCGTCCGCCTCGGCGGTGTACGGGAGCAGGAGCTGGTCCGGGCCGCCGCGCTGTCATCGCTGGCTGACCCAACTCCGGAGGGCGTATCGATCGTCGAGCTCGCCGAGCAGGAGCACGGAGAGTTCGACCGGAACACGACTGGGGAAATCGTCCCGTTCACGGCACAGACGCGCATGTCGGGCCTGGACCTGCCCGACGGCACTCAGATCCGTAAGGGCGCCGGCTCGGCCGTCACGGCCTGGCTGGAAGAGGGCGGTGAACGTCTTCCGTCATCGCTGGCAGCGGAACTCGATGAGTATGTCGAGCGCATCTCCCAGTCCGGTGGCACTCCGCTCGTCGTCGCCACCAAGGATGCCGCCGACCGGGGGCACCTGCTCGGTGTGGTGCACCTCAAGGACGTCGTCAAGGAAGGGCTGCCAGCGAAGTTCGCCGAGATGCGAGCCATGGGTATCCGCACGGTAATGATCACAGGCGACAACCCCCTCACCGCGGCCGCCATCGCGAAAGAGGCCGGCGTGGACGACTTCCTCGCTGAGGCCACCCCGGAAGACAAGCTCGCCTACATCCGTAAGGAGCAGGAGGGCGGGAACCTGGTCGCGATGACCGGTGACGGCACCAACGACGCCCCCGCACTCGCACAGGCCGATGTCGGGGTCGCGATGAACTCCGGCACGTCGGCGGCGAAAGAGGCCGGGAACATGGTCGACCTCGACAGCGACCCGTCCAAGCTCATCGACGTGGTACGGATCGGGAAGCAACTGCTGATCACCCGCGGGGCCTTGACGACGTTCTCCATCGCGAACGACATCGCAAAGTACTTCGCGATCATCCCGGCCATGTTCATGGGCGTGTTCCAGCAGCTCGCCGCGTTGAACATCATGGGGCTGCACTCGCCGGCCTCGGCGGTGCTGTCGGCGATCATCTTCAACGCGATCGTGATCGTATTCCTCATCCCGCTCGCCTTGCGTGGAGTGAAGTACCGGCCCGGGAACGCGTCCAGCATCCTCGGCCGTAACCTCGCCATATACGGGCTTGGCGGTGTGATCGCCCCCTTCATCGGGATCTGGCTGATCGACTTGGTCGTCCGCCTCATCCCCGGCTTCTGACACACCTTCAGAAAGATGAGAACATCATGAACACACAAGCTCGTGGAGTCGGGCGCACCATCTGGGTCGCCACCCGCGCGATGGCGCTACTCACCCTAGTCCTCGGCGTCGGATACACCCTAGTGATCACCGGGATCGGGCAAGTGGCCTTGCCCGCCCAGGCGAACGGGTCGATCCTCACCGACCAGGACGGCGACGAGGTCGGGTCGTCGCTGATTGGCCAGTCCTTCACCGATGCGGATGGTAACTCGCTGCCGGAGTACTTCCAGCCGAGGCCTTCCGCCGCAGGCGACGGGTACGACGGTGGCGCTTCCTCCGGGTCGAACTACGGGCCGGAGAACGAGGATCTGATCGCCGCGATCACCGAACGCAAAGCCCAGATTGCGGAGTTCAACGGCGTCACCGAGGCCAAAGTCCCCGTGGATGCGGTCACCGCGTCGTCGTCGGGACTGGACCCGCACATCAGCCTTGCCTACGCGCAGATCCAGATCGACCGGGTCGCCGACGCGCGCGGGATCTCCGTGGAGCAGGTGCGGGAACTCGTCGCGGCACACACCCAGGGCCCGGACGCCGGGTATTTGGGAGAATCGAGGGTGAACGTGCTGGAACTGAACCTCGCCCTGGACGAGTTGGAGGACTGATTATGCCGAAACGGGGGCAGCTTCGGGTATTGCTCGGCGCTGCCCCCGGCGTCGGCAAGACCTTCACCATGCTCGAAGAAGGACGCCGCCTCCTCGGAGACGGGAAAGATGTCGTCGTCGGGATCGTGGAAACCCACGGCCGGGCCGCAACGGCGGCGATGACCGCGGGAATCCCGGCCGTCCCGCGCACGCGCATCGAGCATCGCGGGGTCACGCTCGAGGAGATGGACCTGCAGGCGGTGCTGGACCGTCGCCCCGAGATCGCCCTCGTCGACGAGCTCGCGCACACTAACGCGCCCGGCTCGAAGAACGACAAACGGTGGCAGGACGTCGAAGAGCTCCTCGCTGCGGGGATCGACGTGGTCTCCACCCTCAATATTCAGCACATCGAATCCCTCAATGACGTCGTCGAGCAGATCACCGGCGTCCCCCAACGAGAGACCGTCCCCGACAGCTTCCTGCGCGGTGCGGAACAGATCGAGGTCGTCGACCTCGCCCCGCAAGCGCTCCGCGACCGGCTCAGCAGAGGATTCGTGTACCCGGCCGAACGCATCGACGCGGCCCTGTCGAACTACTTCCGCCTCGGGAACCTCACCGCGCTGCGCGAACTCGCCCTCATTTGGCTCGCGGATGAGGTCGACCAGGCGCTGAAGGGATACCGCAAGGATCACGGCATCGACAGCACCTGGGAAGCCCGCGAACGCGTTGTCGTCGCCCTCACCGGCGGTCCCGAAGGCGAGACGCTGTTGCGGCGTGGAGCGAGGATCGCGGCCCGCTCCGCTGGCGGGGAACTTGTCGCCGTGCACATCACAAGCCAGGATGGGCTCCGCTCCGCGAACCCCGCCACGCTCGCCGAACAGCGCGCGCTCGTCGAAAAACTCAACGGCACCTACCATCAGGTCATCGGGGAAGACATCCCCACCGCGCTGGTGGAGTTCGCTCGCTCCGTCAACGCCACCCAACTCGTCTTGGGTGCCAGCCGTCGCGGACGCGTTACCGCCGCGTTCACCGGGCCCGGGATCGGCGCGACCGTCGTCCGCGAATCCGGCGACATCGACGTGCACATGGTCAACCATGCCGCCGCCGGCCGGAGCTTCACGCTGCCGCCGCTGACCGGAGCACTCACCCGCAAACGCCGCGTCCTCGGCTTCATCGTCGCACTCCTGGGCGGCCCCGCACTCACCGGCTTGCTGAGCCTGTTCCACAGCGAAGACTCCATCACCACCGACGTCCTCAGCTATCAGCTCCTCGTCGTCATCGTCGCACTCGTCGGCGGTATTTGGCCTGCCCTGTTCGCCGCAGTGCTCTCGGGGATCACGCTTGATTTTCTGTTCATCGAACCGCTGTATACAATCCACATCCACCAGCCGCACCATCTGCTGTCCCTAATCTTGTACGTCCTCATCGCGAGCCTGGTGAGCTTCGTCGTCGACCGCGCCGCCCGCTACACCCGCGCCGCCCGCCGATCTGCCGCCGAATCCGAACTGATCCAAACCATCGCTGGCAGTGTGCTGCGCGGGGATAACGCGATCCAAGCGCTCGTGGATCGCACCCGTGAGGCCTTTCAACTCCCCGGGATACGGCTCATGCGCGGCGAAGACGTCCTCGCCCGCTCCGGAGAGCCGACCCCTGACAACCATTACGCCAGTATCCGGATCACCGACGACACCACCCTGGAACTGCACGGCCCCGACCTCGCCGCCTCCGAACAACGCCTCCTCGCCGTAGTTACCGCGCAACTTACAGCCGCCCTCGAACACGAACACCTCACCGAAACAGCGAAACAGATCGAACCGATCGCGGCATCAGACCGGGTTCGCGGCGCACTCTTGTCCGCGCTCAGCCATGATCTGCGTCGCCCGCTCGCAGCCGCCTCCGCTGCCGTCGGGGGGCTGAAAGCAGCAGGACCCGACCTGGCGTCCGCAGACAAGAAGGAACTGCTCGACACCGCCGAAGAAAGTCTGGGCGCTCTCGCAGCCCTGGTCACCGACCTCCTCGACGTCAGCCGTCTGCAAGCCGGAGTCCTCACCATCGCAGAGATCCCTACCGATCCTGCCGAGACCATCGCGCCCGCCCTCGACGAACTACATCTCGGTCCCACCGATGTCACCCTCGCGCTTGATCACGGTGACGCTCTCGCGTATGCGGACCCGGTTCTACTCCAACGCGTCCTCGTAAACCTCCTCATGAACGCACACCGTTATAGCCCCACCGGCACGCCGATCCACGTTGGCACCAGCACATTCGAGAATCGGCTTGAGATCCGCATCGTCGACCGGGGACCCGGTATCCCACCAGAGAAGATGGACGATATCTTCCTGCCCTTCCAACGCCTCGGTGACACCGACAACACTACCGGCCTCGGCCTAGGGCTTGCCCTTTCGCGCGGCTTCATCGAAGCCATGCACGGCACCCTCACCCCCGAAGACACTCCCGGCGGTGGACTCACCATGGTCATCTCCCTCCCCACGATCCACACGAGCCAGGAGCCGTCATGAAAATCCTCATCGCCGACGATGACCCACAGATCCTCCGCGCCCTGCGCATCACCCTCGCCGCCAAAGGGTATGAGATATTCACCGCAGCCGACGGCGCGCAGGCCATCGCCGCTGCCATTGACCACCATCCGGACATCTTCCTCATCGACCTCGGCATGCCGAAGCTTGACGGCATCGAAGTCATCCACGGCATCCGCGGCTGGTCTGGGGCCCCCATCCTCGTCGTGTCCGGCCGTACCGGTGCGGCCGACAAGGTCGAAGCCCTGGACGCTGGCGCCGATGACTACATCACCAAACCCTTCGCCGTTGAAGAGCTCCTCGCCCGCATCCGCGCCCTCACCCGCCGCGTCCCGCAAGAAGAGACCACCCCTGTCGTACACCTCGGCAAGGTCACCATTGACCTCGCCGCCCACAGTGTCACCCGCGACACTCCCGACGGGCAGAAACAGATCCGGCTCACCCCCACTGAATGGCAAGTCATCGACATCCTGATCCGCAACGCCGGGAAACTCGTCACCCGTCAGACCATCCTCACCACCATCTGGGGCACTGAACACGCTGAAGACACAGGATACCTTCGCCTCTACGTCTCACAACTCCGCCGCAAACTCGAAGACCACCCCAGCAACCCGACACATTTGCTCACCGAACCCGGCATGGGCTACCGGCTCGATGGCATGACCACATGATGCTCAGTACTCCGCAGCGATGAGCATCATCGATACGATCGGCATCATCGGAGAGATGCTGTCCTGGATCGGAGCCATCATTGGCATCCCCTTTCTGATCACAGCCGTCATCATCAACGCCATCGACGGTCCCCGCAGTGTCACGAAAGTCACAATCGTTGAGGATCTCGATCAGCAGCGGATCGCAATATGGAGCGTGAAGGAACGCACCTATACGCGTCACCTCACCTCCCACGATGATCTTCGCGACCACGATTCGACCACCGTCACCGGATACGTTCCCGAACGCCGGCCCGACAGGCTTCACCTGCATAAACGCTCTCATGCAGAACGTCTCTGCCGCACCCTTGCGATCACCATGCTCAGCACCGCAGCAATCGGGTTCGTCGCATCTCTCCTCCCGATATTCTGGTGACCTTCCATCAGCGCAACCTGCACTCATGCAGTGCCGCGTGCGGTAGCCGTTAGGGTTCTGGCAAGCGTCATATGGGTACCGTTAGGGGTACGAGATTCTCGCTGGGAAGGGCGTGCGAAGTCCGGCGAGGGAAGTCAGATACAGTGGCCACTTTTTCAATCCTGCTCACCAAAACACGGGTTACGCACACTCTCGGTGAAGCGATCGACTTTGATTGTTTTGAGCTCTGAAGCAGAGCAATTTGGCCAATTCAGCCAGAGACTCTCTTACCCGAGAGCCAGGTGCCTTGAATCGCGAGTGTCGGTATTTGACTGGCCTCAGTTTGCAGGGGATCTTCCGAGAGCCACATCGCGTCTGCGACGTTCCCAAGGCGTAACGAACCTCGCGTAGCGGCAAATGCTTGAAACGATGTGCCCTCGGTGAAGGCCGCGAACGCAGTTGCAGCATCGACTCGCTCTTCAGGGATGAGCCTCTCAGCACCCTCATCAAATGGATCGCGCCTGGTCACCGCCGTAGCGAATGCGAGTCGCCAGTCCATTGATGAGACGGGCCAGTCGCTGCCGAACGACACTTGCGCTCCCGCAGATCGGACGGAATGGATGAGGTACTGCCACTTACCTCTGATCTCACCGATATAGGGAATCGTCTGTGACACCGTGACGTGATCGCATTGCGCCCAACATGGTTCGAAGTTCGCAATGACACCGAGTTCAAAGAATCGGTTCACGTCAGCGGGACGAACGAGAATCGCATGTGCGATGACCGGCCGTCGATCCCAGGCATCGTTGGCTTGCTGTGCATACTCGATGGCGTCGAGAGCGCTCGTCACGGCCGCATCGCCAATGGCATGAAGGTGGATTTGGAACCCCAGTGCGTCGATCTCACGCACCGCGCGGGCCAATTCGTCCGGAGCCCAGTTGGGTGTTCCTCGCTCGTCTGGTCGCACAGCGTAAGGCTCGGTGAGGAAAGCGGAGAAATTTTCGATGATGCCGTCCACAAAAAACTTCACCGTTCGCGCGGTGAGCATTTCCGTGTCGAGTTCCTCAATTCGGCGCCGTGCAGCACCGAATTCGACTAGTTGCGATCGCCAGTCGCCTGGGTCCGCTTTGAATGCCAGATTGACCCGGGCGTGAAGATGGCCTGCTTGTGCTGCCACGCAGTAGACATCTACATCAGCTGGTTCCACCCATGCGTCTTGAACCCAGGTGATGCCGTGTGCAATGTATTGCTGAGTAGCGGCATCGAGTGCGCGAAGTTGTGCATCCTCAGGGTGGCGAGGCACCACACGTTCGATGAAGTCGTTGGCTGCTGCCTCGCGCAGGGTGCCGAGTGGTGTGCCGTCAGGGCGACGGACGATTTCTCCGCAGGTGGGGTCGGGTGTCTCGCTGGTAATGCCGGCCGCCCGGAGGGCGGCAGTATTTACCCACGCAGTGTGGTAGTTCCAACCGCGCAGAATCGTGGGCGTATCTCCTGTGACCTCGTCGAGCCATTTGGCATCGAATAGGCCGTCGTCCGTCAGCGACCCGTCATAGCTCCCACCCACGATCCAATCATCATCGGGGTGTGAGGCTTTCCACTCTTTCACGATCCGGAGGAGAGCATTCAGGCTGGAGGCCCCGCGGACCTGCGGGCCCTCCGCTTCAAGCCCAGCGAGCAAAGGGTGCGCGTGACCGTCTCCGAATGCTGGAACCAGTGTTCCGCCCTCAAGATCCACAACCTCACCGTTAGGGTCTTCCGACAAAACGTGCGCGTCTTGACCGAGTGCAGCAACCACACCGTCCCGGAATGCAATGGCATCCGAGTAGAGAGGACGATTATCAGAATCTAGCCCGATCAGCACCGAGCCACCTCGAAACACGGTATCGCGCATTCGTGCCCCTCCTTTTCACTTGATTGCTTCGGACGCCTCTTGCGCATCTACTTCGCTAGAGTTTCGCCGCTTCTGGTAAGGCAGACCCGACCTGCGAGGTCGGCTTACCGCTCGAGAACGACCGCGAGCCCTTGCCCTACGCCAATGCAGATTGCGGCGACTGCGACGCCACCTCCCCGACGTTTGAGTTCGTGAGCTGCGTGCCCGATAATACGGCCGCCCGAAGCGCCAAGGGGATGACCGATCGCGATTGCACCACCGTGGATATTCAGCCTCTCCGGGTCGAGTTCCGGCCAGCCTGCAAGACACGCCAGACTTTGAGAGGCGAAGGCCTCGTTGAGTTCGACGAAGTCGACTTCTGCCCACGTCTTTCCTGCCCGTGCGAGCGCCTTGTTTGCGGCCTCGATCGGGGCAATGGGGAAGTCATCAGGGTCGACGCCGTGTGCGCCTCGGCCAGTTATCCGTGCCAGAGGCTCAGCCTCAAGCGCCCCTTCGCGCCCGAGCAGCACTGCTGAGGCGCCATCATTGATGGATGAGGAGTTACCGGCGGTGACTGTTCCCTCTCCCTCGGGCGCGAACAATGGTTTGAGTCCAGCCAACTTATCCACAGTGCCGCCATCACGGATTCCCTCGTCCCGAGCGAGTTCCGCGCCGGGCACCTGCACGATCTCAGCGGCATAGAGTCCCGCAGCCCAGGCTTCAGCCGCGAGCCGGTGCGATCGAACCGCGAATTCGTCCTGCGCTTCACGAGTGATGCTCCACTCGCGCGCAATCTTTTCAGCCGATTCGCCGTTCGAGACAGTCCATTGCTTCGGCAGCGCGCGATTCGTCATCCGCCAGCCAATTGAGGTGTTCCAGAGTGTCTGGTTACCGACCGCAGGCCACGGCTTCGCTGCCTTCTCGACAACGAACGGCGCGCGCGACATCGACTCGACCCCGCCTGCAAGGATCAACTCGGCATCCCCCGACTCGATGGCGCGGGAGCCCTGGATCACCGCCTCGACCGACGAAGCACACAGACGGTTGACCGTAACTCCCGTCACTGAGGTCGGGAACCCGGCAAGAAGTGCACCAAACCGGGCCACATTGCGGTTGTCCTCGCCGGCCTGGTTAGCGTCACCGAAGATCACGTCCTCAATACGGGCTGGATCGATTTCTGTACGCTCCACTGCGGCGCGCATCACAACGGCCGCGAGATCATCGGGCCTGATCCCGGAGAGCGATCCTGCTGCTCGCCCGAATGGTGTGCGGACCGCGTCATAGATGAATGTTGTGGTCATGAGGTCGACCGTGACCTTTCTTTTAAGTGCTAGACATTCGAGTCCGGGCAGGCTGCGTGTTGTAGGGGCGGACCAGCCCAACCGGCAATGCGGTACTTACTTATTGTGAGTTCGTCCTAGCTTTTGAATGCCGAGACCCCGGTGATCTCTCGCCCGATGATCAGAGATTGGATGAAGTCCGTGCCTTCGTAGGTGTGAACGACTTCCATGTCGGTGAGGTGGCGGGCAACGTGGTTCTCAAGCAGCAGGCCGTTTCCTCCGAGCAGATCCCGTGCGTCTCGGCACAGTTGACGTCCTCTGTCGCCGGTGAGCATTTTCGCGAGTGATGCCTGTTCGTTGCTCAGTCGGCCTTCGTTCTGCAGCGCACCGGCACGGAAGCACACGAGCTGCATCGAGGTAAGGTCAGCGAGCATGTTCGCAAGCTTGTTCTGGACGAGCTGATAGTGCGAGATCGGGCTACCGAACTGTACCCGTTCAGACGTGTATTGCACGGCTGCTTCGTATGCCGCGGTGGCATGTCCGAGCGACTCCCAGGCCACGGTACTGCGCGTCCGGTTGAGCACCGCTCCCACGTCGCGGAAAGACTGTGACTTCTCGAGCTTGTTTTCGACCGGAATTCGTAGGTCTTCAAAGGTGATTTGTGCCTGCTGGATCGCTCGCTTCGCGATTTTGCCCTGGATCGCTTCTGCCTGGTAGCCCTGCGGGTAGCTGCCATCCTCATTCTTCTCCAGGATGAACGCTTTGACCTTGTTGTCCGCGATGTCCCGCGCCCAGATAATCACGAGATCCGCAACGTGGCCGAGGCCGATCCAACGCTTCGAACCGTTGAGGACGTAATGGTCACCGTCGAGCCGTGCAGAGGATTCGAGAGCAACAGAGTCCGAGCCATGATCCGGCTCGGTGAGCGCGAAAGCACCGAGCTTTTCAAGCTTCGCCATCTTCGGCAGCCACCGCTGCTTCTGCTCTTTACTACCGAGCAGATTGATCGTGCCCATCGCGAGACCGGAGTGCACCGCGTTGAAAGTGTTTACGCTGCCGTCTCCGCGGGAGAGTTCCATGGCGACGAGTCCAGCCTGCAGCCGTGTGAGACCTGGGCACCCGTATCCCTCAATGGCCGTTCCGATGATGCCGAGTTCCCCGAGCTTCGGAAGGAGATGATAGGGGAAGTCGGCCTGTTCCCAATAGTCATTGATGACAGGAGTGACCTCAGCATCGACGAAGGCACGCACCTTTGCAACGAGCGCACGATCCTCGTCGTTGAGGTAGTCGGCCACCTCATAGAAATCGACATTCACGTTTGAGCTATTGAGTGCACTCATGCTGTTGCTTCCTTTGCTGCGGTCAATGTGGGTGCCAGCGGGCCTGCAAGCCAACGACGGACTAGGTCTGTGTCAGCTCCTAGCCCCGGAGGCGCCTTGTCATAGGTAGCTGGGGTTCGCGAGAAGGCGATCGGATGGCGAATGCCGGGCAGCGACTCCGCCTCGTGTCCTGCGTGAATGATCGGGTCGAGACCGATGCGCTCTGCGAACTGCACGCCGGCGGCGATGTCTTGAATCGGGGCGCAGGGTATGCCTGCAGCAGTAAGACGTTCGAACCACTCTGATGCTGCGGCTTGTGCGAGCGCCAGTTCTAGCAATGGCCGTAACTCGAGCCGATTTCGGCTGCGGTCTGGAGCCGCAGCGAACCTGGGGTCTTCTGCGAGTTCGGGAATGCCTAGTTCTCGGCACAACCCTCGGAACTGCCTGTCGTTGCCGATTGCGAGGACGATTTCACCCTCCCCGGTAGCGATCGGCTCATAGGGGTAAATGCTCGGATGCTCATTGCCCATGCGAGTCGGAACGACACCAGCAATGGCGTACGCACCAGTTTGGTTCACGAGGCCAGAAAGGGCCGAGCTCAAGAGGTTTACCTCAACCCGCTGCCCTTCACCGGTCGCCTGTCGATGGTTGAGCGCCGCGAGAATACCGATGCAAGCGTGCATCCCCGTAAACACATCCACGACGGCGACCCCCGCACGGAATGGTTCCGTATCTGGAGCGCCGGTGAGGCTCATCAGTCCTGAGGCAGCCTGTACAAGCAAGTCGTACCCTGGCAGGCCTGCGCCTCCGGCCGTGCCGAATCCGGTGATCGACGCGAAGATCACCGTGGGGTTGATCGATGTCACGCTCTGATAGTCCAGACCGAACTTCTCCAACCCCCCCGGTTTGAAGTTCTCAATGACAACATCCGCCCGCCCAGCAAGGTCACGGGCAACCGCGAGGTCATCAGGATCGCTGAAGTCGAGCTTGATCGAAAGCTTGTTCCGATTGATTGAGAGGTAGTAGGTGGACTGCCCCTCGTGTTCCGGGGGCATCCAAGCGCGAGTCTCGTCTCCGGCGGGGCTCTCGACTTTGATCACTGTCGCCCCCATGTCCGCTAGAAGCATGGTGCAGTATGGGCCTGCCAGCACCCTCCCAAAATCTGCGATGACTATGCCGCTCAGCGGCCCCTTCGACGAACGCGCGAGGAGTTCTTCGAGTCTGCTGCGATCTTTCACCGTCTACCTCAGGACCGTTCTTCCTTCGAGCCGTACATGATGCCTTTACTCTCCCAGCAGTCATTAGTGACAGTCAAATACCTATTCTCTCCAAATAAATACCCCTGACGCATATATACGCCAGCAACTGCCGCTCCACACTTAGACCAGAGAGGGAGGAAATCAAGGGTTATATATGCGTGTGGTGTTATCATTGCGGGATGGAGATCCAAGACCTTCGTGCGTTCGTCGCGGTCGCTGAGGAACTGCATTTTGGGCGCGCCGCCGACCGCCTCCATCTTGCTCAGCCTCCGGTCAGTCGAACCATCAAGGCGCTTGAGAAGGAACTCGGCGCCGAGCTGTTCCGCCGCACGACTCGTTCCGTGGAGATCACGGCTGCGGGAGAGGCTCTGCTCGGACCTGCTCGTCGGATCCTCAGCGATCTGCAGCATGCGGCACATGATGTTCACGCAGCCCAAAGCGGGGAGCTCGGACGCGTCAGCATCGCGTTTGCTGGCGCATCGACCCAGGTCCTCGTAGGTCAGCTCTCGCGCGCGTCGAGGCAACGTTACCCCAAGCTGACGATCGAGCTTTCGAGCCAGAACTTTGCCCAGCCTGCAATCAACCGGCTCCTGAACGACGAAGCCGACATCTCTATCGGAAGGTGGGATTTCGTTCCTGAAGGGATCATGTCACGGGTGCTGCTGAATGAGCAGTTGGTGGTTGCGGTCCCAGCGACACACCCACTTGCTGGCTCCGACTCGGTTCGTATGGATCAGCTCTCCACCAGCTACTTCGTGACGCTCCCTGCACACCCCGGTTCAGTACTCACCGACCGGCTGCTACGGCTCAGCCACGCCGCCGGCTTTGACCCCCTGATCGCACAGGTCGCCCCAGACACTTGGACGGCGCTCTCGCTCGTCGCGGCAGAAGTCGGCATCCACCTCACCATCTCCTCTGTCGCGGAGAACACGCATACCTCAGGCTTCTCTTTCTTGCCCGTGGCAGATCCCTTCGAAAAGGTGCTTTTAAGGATGGCATGGCGATCCGATTCGCGTAATCCTGCTCTCTCAACGGTGCTTTCATTGGCAGCGGAGGTCCTGTAGCCCGATCCGCCGAGAGTACCTCGGCGGATCGGGTCCGGTTCAACGGGGTGCAGAAGTTTCCCCGAGTTGATCGATCTGCGTAGTCGTCGGGCTTTCTCCGGAGAAGTCCAACTTTGGTACAGGTCGCCGAAAGCCGCGCGTGACAATCCCGATAATCACGACACCCAAGAGGCTCCAGATGCCCCCGACGATCCATGTGAAGGGGTCGAGGGAAGTCCACAGCCAAACGGTCAGCCCGAAGGCGATGAGTGGGCATACGAGATGCACCAGCACCGTCCGAAGAGTGCGTCGTTCCCTACCTTGTCTGCTGAAGAAGAGATCTTTCATCACGGAGAGGTTGACCATCGCGAACGCTGCGAGCGCTCCAAAGCTGATCATGAACGCCGCCGTATTGAGGTCCAGCACCAAACTGGACATTGCAAGAAGTGAGACCACGATGACCGCAATGAATGGAGTCCCGAAGCGCGGATGCAGCTTGGCTAGGGGCCTTGGGAGAACCCCGTCTCTTCCCATTGCGAACAAGAGCCGAGAAACTGAGGCTTGGCCCGTCATTGCGCTGCCGAAGCTACTGACCACGTAGACGGCGATGAAGAATGCGGTGAACGGTGCGCCACCAAGTTCACCCACCAGCGTGACTCCGGCAGCATCCACGTCTTCAGTTGAAAGCGTTGCCCAATCGGGCGAGTACGCAAGTCCCCCGGTCCAGGCCACAAGGACGAATAGGAGCCCGCCGACCAGGGTGGAAGCGAAAATCGCACGGGGTATGTCTCGCCGAGCATTCTTCGCTTCTTCAGAGAGCGTGGAGACTGCGTCGAACCCGAGGAATGAGAGCGAAAGGATGGCGGCCCCTGAGGCGATCGCGCCGATACCTCCCTCACCGAAACTGAAGGGCTCGAGAAGTCCGACAGAGGTATCTCCTCCAAGGACTTGCTTGAATACCAGCAGCATGAAGACGAGTACAAGTAGTACGGATAGTGCGATGATCGCGAAGTTCGCGCGGTTCACAAAGGAAATGCCGAGCAGATTAAACACGAGCACGAGCAGGAGTGCGGCAATGGTGAATACCCATTCCGGCACGCTTGGATACTGTGTGTGCAGGTAGATGCCGATCACCATGAAGTTGATCATCGGAATGAAGAGATAGTCGAGAAGGATGACCCAGCCGGTGATGAACCCGGCGAAACCTCCGAACGCCTGCTGGGTATACGTGTAAGCGGATCCGGCAACGGGGTACTTCCGTGCGAGGGTGGCGTAACTGCTTGCGGTAAAGAGCATCGCGACAATGGCGAGCGTGTAGGCGGCGGCGAGGTGCCCATCGGTGACCTGGTTTACCACGCCGTATGTGGTGAATACGACCGCGATGGTCATGTAGGTCACTCCAAATAGGGTGAGTCCTACGGGGCCAAGGGTTCGTCGGAACTGCGGTTTGCTGGTATCGGACATTGCATTACCTCTCTGTAATGGCTGGTTCGCGGATGGAGGCGCCTCATCTGGGCGCCACATGTAAGGGGCTGTGATCAGGCTGGCGGGATGAGGAGTGTGCGTAGCGCTTTGCCTCCGGCCAGGTCATCGAAAGCCTGGCTCACTTCCTCGAGCGGTCGTCGTCCAGAGATCAGCGGATCGAGTTTGAGTTGACCATCCATGTATCGATCGACAAGAGCTGGGATATCGATCGAAGGGCGTATGGAGCCATAGTTGGAGCCCAGAATGCGCTGCTCAGCGTCAGCAAGCAGCAACGGTTCGAACGACGCTCGGGAACCGTTCGGCGGTAGACCAACAAGGACAGCACTACCTCCGAGACCGAGCATCTGAATCGCTTGCTCAGTCGTCTTCGTGTGCCCGATCGCATCGAACGCATAGTCAACGCCATCGGGGAGAAGATCGAGGAGACTCTCGACGGCTCCGCCGTCGGGAGTCACGATCGTGTCCGTCGCACCGAATTGCCGCGCAACCTCCACCTTCTCAGCTATCACATCGATAGCGACGATGCGCTCCGCTCCAGCGAGCACGGCGCCTTGAATAACGTTCAACCCGACACCCCCGCAGCCGATGACCGCGACCAACGAGCCTGGCTCCACTCCGGCAGTGTTCAGCACAGACCCCACTCCGGTCGCCACCGCACAACCCACCAACGCGACCACATCGAGCGGCGCGTCATCGCGCACTTTAATCGCCCCGGATGCTGGGACAACCACCTCCTCAGCGAATGAGGAGACGCCGAGGAAATGATGGAGTGAATCTCCATCAGCGGCCCGTTTCAGACGACTTGTCTCATCAAAGAGCACCCCCTTGGGGGTGATGATCTTTGCGACCTTTTGACAGCGCACTTCGTGTCCTTGCCGGCAGTACCGGCAGCGTCCACAAGGTGGAACCCAGCTGAGTACAACATGATCCCCCACCGCCAAAGACGTCACACCCTCACCAAGCTCGACTACGATACCGGCCCCCTCATGACCCATCACGAGCGGAGCAGGAGACTCCCACTCTCCACGCTTGACGTGCAAGTCGGAGTGGCACACCCCCGCGGCAGCGATTCGAACCCTGACCTCACCAGCCTTGGGCGGATCGAGCGTGACATCTTCATAGCTGAGTTCCTCATCTGGGTTGCGAAAGATGACTGCCTTCATGAATGTTCCTACTTCCGCCCGTTCAGCAACGGGATTTTATGAATCCCTTGGTGACGCCAAAGTAGTAGCATTCTGGATCGATTGTCATTGACATCTTTGGCATGTCTAGCCAGTCATCTGTACCGTGTGGTACACATGAGTGGTGACAGTTGATCTGGACGCAGTCGCACGGGCCGCGCAAGGAACCTTGCATTTACTTAATGTCGACCGATTGACAAGGGTCGAAGGGCTCCTCACCACGCAAGACGACTATGTGCCTCCGAATCGGGAGAACGGCGTCATTCTGGTACTCGATATGGGCAATCTCCCAGATTGGCTAAAACGAGAGCGAAAACGAGACGAACCACGCGAAGGAGCGGTAATCGTAACGCCTCGATCGCTCGTTTCTCTAGGAGAGCTTCTCGAGGAGGAGGAACAACAGCCAGCGATCGTTAGGGCGTCCCTCACCGGTGATTCACTGCGGTGGAGGATCCAGTCCCTCCTTGCGGAGGACGCCGCGGCACACGATCGCATCATCGTGCATGGCCTTCGTGCAATGACACGAACGGCCCGGATCGGAGGGGTGCCAGCCGTAGTCAGCGAACTCGCGAACAGGATCGAAGGGTGGGCCGTTCTGCTGGATGCGCAAGGTCACCTCATGGCGAGCGCGAGAGCAGGAAGGCTTCACATTGATGATGCGCTCGCCGTGGCCTTCGGTCGCCAAGTTCGCGTCAGGCACAAGAGCATACAGACGCACCAGGTCGGCACAGATGGTGATCTCGCCGGTTATCTCGTCGTAGCGTCTCGAGAGCATCATGAAAGCAGTCATAAGCGAGATCTAGCAGCGCATGCGGCGGGACTGCTTGATCTCATCGTCAGGAAACAGCGACCTAAACAATCTGAAATGATCGGCAGGGAACTGTTACTCGAGTCGCTCCTGAATGGCAGAACCACTGCAGAGCCGATACTCCAGAGATGGGGCATCCCGACTACTCCCCTGGCAGCGTTCGCACTGAGCTCTCGTGCCCGCATCAGTGACCTCAACCGGCTCTTGCATGAGTGGATTGAAGAGACCAACGGCGAGGATATTTTTGCGCTCACTCAGGGCGTGATGCTCGGTTTCGTCCGTGAAGATCTCATTCCTTCGTTATCAGCGTTTGTCACCGCACAAGCCCGCGAGAGGTTTGAGGACGTACATCTCGGGGTGGGAGAGCCCGTCCCAGTCGAGCATCTCCGCCGGAGCGCCGGACAAGCAATGCACGCTTTACAGGTTGCCAGAAATGAACGAGTTCCGGTCCGGTCATATTCGGCGTTGCCGTCGATCACCTACGTGGTCAACTCGCTAAACCAGTTGCAACTCACTCAGTTGTCCGGCGTACTTGGCCGCCTGGTCGATTCCACCGCTGAGAATCAAGAGCTCCTGAGAACGCTGGAGTTCTATCTCTTACATCATGGCGTGCATCGTGTGACCGCTGCCGCGTTAGGAATCCACCGTCAGACACTGGTCGGCCGACTCAGCGTGATCGAAGAGGCCACCGAAGTGAATCTTGATACCGCTGATGGCAGAGCCACATTGTGGTTGGCATTGCGCGCGCTTCCGGTTAAATGAACTTTGGCCGAGGCACCCACCACTCCACGGTCCGCTCCTTTCGCAGGCGATGGCGTCTACTTTGCGTATGTCTCTTTGCCGCCCACGAAGGTGGCGAGAATCTCTAGCTCTTGCATGGTCGATGAAGTCAAGGGGTTTCCTGAGAACACGGTAAAGTCCGCCAGCTTGCCCCGTTCAAGGGTGCCTCGATCATCGGATAGCCCCATAGCGTGTGCCGCCCACACAGTATGCATTCGGAGAGCCTCAGATCGATCGATACGCTCTGCACTATTCAACACACGCCCTGATGATGTCGTCCGCTGCACAGCTGCGTCCATGGCCATCCGGATGTTGTTGCCAATGACCGGAAGGTCAGATGACCCGATGAGGCCGGCTCCTGCGTCGATTACTGATCGGCCCCGGTACAGCCACGATTCTCGTTCCGGATCGACGCTGGCGATGAGTTGATCACCCAGGTCACGGATGAAACCCATCTGGGGCACGACGGAGATACCCAACGCTCCTGCGCGCTCCACCTGTTCAGGACGCGATAGCCCGAAATGCTCGATACGGTTGGGAACCGACAGGAGCCCATACTTCTCCTGCGCCTCGGCAATGAGATCCAGGGCAAGATCTATCGCGATGTCCCCGATCGCATGGAGCGCGAGCGGCCAACCTGCCCGATACGCCGCGAGCGTTCGCCTTCGATACTCAGCTGGCTCTCCCAGGAGGTACCCGTGTCCGGAACCGTGCGAGCACATCACATCGCTCACTGCAGCCGTCTTTGACACCAGTGCCCCGTCCAGGAACACCTTGACATGCCCCAGACGCAGCGAGGCGTTTCCGAAACCTGACCCGATTCCGAGCGACAGACCGATGCTCTCCTCAGCCCCGAAGAAGTCGCTTTGATGAGCTGATAACGGCTGCAAGGCGTCAAGCACTGGCATGAGTTGTGCGCGCGCATGTAGTCGCCCCTCGCTTACCGCCTGCTGGTACGCGGCGAACTCGACGGGGCTATGGCTAATCCAACCTGCACCGATCCCCGCTTCACCGAAACTGGTGATGCCCTGTGCTGCGAACCTATTGGTCGCTTCGTCTAACGCATCGACGAGTTCGCTCAAGGGGAATGGCAGGATGTGCGCTTGCGCGAGCGCTTGCGCAGCCTCTTCGAGGAGTCCGGTGGGGCGGCCAGACTCATCCCTGCAAACAACACCTCCGGTCGGATCTGAGAATCCGGGCTCGAGTGCGCCGATCATTCTCAACGCGGCAGAGTTGACTATCGCGGCGTGACCGGAGGCATGCCGGATGTACAGGGGCACATTGCCTGTGATTCGGTCGATCTCTTCCAACCGCGGATACTCGGAACCGCTGCTGTACTGGTTGAAACTGTGCCCGAGCAGCCAGCGTCCAGGGTCAGGCTGAGCTGGGATCCGTGACACCTGCTCGGACAGAACCTCGAAGAAGTCTTCCAGTTTTCGGATATGCGAGTAGTCCGCCTGAGCAAGGTTGAGGCCCCACCAAATTGCATGACAATGTGCATCGATCAGTCCCGGTGTGATCGTTCCAGATCCGAAATCGACCGTACGCGCAGCCTCCAGGCCATCAATTTCTTCATCGAACCCGACAATCCGACCGCCGAGGACACCAACCCTCTCGGCAGTGGGACGGTCAGTGTCGAGTGTCAGAATAGTGCCCGCGCTGAGCAGCAGATCCAGTTTCATGCCGGGTTCTTCATCTCCAGTTGTAAGGCGGGATCAGGGTTCAGTGTTTGAAGCCCGGAATGGCAACGCTCATACGGGGCGCCAGGAGTCCAGAAATTCCGGTGAGCACCGCCAGCAAGACGAGCATGGCCACTGCGGGCCACCAGTGTCCCCCGACGGCGGCGACCCAGCTGGTCGTGAGCACAGGAATGAAACCTGAGATCATTCCTGCGAAGTTGTTCGCCAAGCTAGTGCCGCTGTTTCGAGTTTTCGCTGAGAAAAGTCCGGTGATGACGGCACCGGAGGCTCCGAACGGAAGCGCAAGTACGCTGACCGCTACGACCATTGACGTGACCACGAGGGCAGGAACCCCCGAACTGAACATGAGGAACACAGGGAGGGAAAGGAGTATCGCAGCTGATGAGCCCCAGATCACCACGCGGCTGGCACCGTGCTTCGAGCCGAAGCGTCCTGCCAGGATAAGCACCGGGATTTCGACCGCGGCCGCGATGAGACTTGCGAGCAGCATCAATCCAGCTGAGTATCCGAGCATATTGACGCCGTACCAAACACAGAAGGTTGTCACAAGGTAGAAGCCCGCTAAGCCCAGCGTCCCCGTCATCGTTGCGACAAGGATCTGCCTCCACTGCTCTTTGAAGGCGGTTTTGATCGGAGAAGTCAGAATCTCATTGCGTTCCTCCAGCTCTCGGAAGACGGGAGACTCGGAGAGCTTAGTGCGCACATAGAGGGCGACCAGAAGCAATGGAATTGCAGCCAGGAACGGGATCCGCCAACCCCAGGAGTCGAAGCTCTCTTGCGAAAGCGTCAACGTGAGCAGGAAGAATCCCCCCGATGACAGGATTGTGGCGATGGGAGAACCGAGCTGGGGAATGGCAGCGTAGAAGGCTCGTCGTTCCAAGGGTGCGTTCTCGACCACCAGAGTGATGGCGCCTGACCATTCGCCCGCCATGAAAAGCCCCTGCACCACGCGGAGCAGCACCAGGAGCACTGGTGCTGCGATACCGATGGCTGCATAGGTCGGCAATACGCCGATGAGTCCTGTCGCGATCCCGATGCCGACGATTGTGATCAGAAGCACCTTTCGGCGTCCGACACGGTCGCCCATCCTTCCGAAGATGAGCGCACCGATGGGACGGGCAGCGAGGCCGACACCGAAGGTTGCAAAGGATGCGAGTGCCGCGGAAGTGGCATCGCCCACCGCAAAGTACTGGATGTTGAACACGAGTGCCGAGGCTGCGCTGAAGAGGAAAAAGTCATACCATTCCATCGCGGTGCCCAGAAGCGCTCCGAATGTGACTTTGCGCGCTTCGGCATCAGTCATATGCCGAACAGCGTCCGTTTCTATTGCCGTGGTCCCGGGGTGGCTCATGGTCTACTCCTCATCATTGAGTACCTGTGCTGATCATCACGCCGCAGTTAGCGACACAGTCATGCAATCATGTAGACAAGACAAAATAAGCGGGCATTCCACGCGGTCTTTCGTGGAAAATTGTGCTCCATGCCTGGTTTGGTGTTTGATTCCTATCGGAGGTTCGGTGTGGACAGCTCAGCAGAGGATAGATGGACCGTACTACTCGGGTCGTTGGATCCGAGCGCATTGGCTGACGCCTTCATGGCGAATCTTGCAGAAGTTCCTGGATACGATCCCCCGCCGCTCCCTCGGGAGGAAATGGCCTTGCACGCCCGTGCAGCCTTTTCAGCACTCATCGCAGCGGTCCGTTCTGAAGACCCACAGCGTACGCGTGCTGTGGCACGTGAGATAGGGGTCACACGGGCCAGGATCGGTATTCCGCTCGCTTCGTTGATGGCGGCAATGCGTATTGACTTTATGCTGATCTGGGAGTCAATCGAGTCTGCGTCGTGTCCGGAAGACGCTCGGCTTATCCTGATAAAGACGCGGCTCATTATGCGCGTAGTGGATTCCTTCTCTGCGGAGCTCGAACAGGCGTATCTCTCGGAGCGGCATCGAATAGAAACCGATCAGGCCTCAGAAAGACACCGTCTCGTGGCGAGGGTGATCGGAGGAAACGAACTGCAACCCATGGAGGCGGCGGATATCTCCCACCAACTCGGACTTCCCCCTTCGAAACCAATACGCGTCTATGCAGCTTCACCTGATCATTCGTTGGCCATACAACGTATCCTGGGTAATATGAGCCGCCTCGGCTACCCGTTCCATACTCAACACCGAGGTGCCGGCATCGTTGCGTTCGGGTTCGCCCCAGACCTTCCAGGGAGTGAGGTGGAACGCACTCTTTTTGATTTGCACCAGCTCGCTATCGGCGTCGACATCTCGCCGAATGGAATCGTGGGCGTGAAGGCTGCTGCAGCTATTGCAAGCGCGTTGATGGAGTCGCGCAGGCCGGAGGATCTCGGAGCGCTCGATTGGCGGGCGGGCTGGCACAGAGTCGTAAGCATGTCCACAACCCAACCGCTCCGCCAACGCCTGGCTCGCGATGCAAACGAGGCACTTGACCAGTGCCGATTGACCGAGCGATCACGGCTCATGGAAACCGCTGTAGCTTTCCTGCGCACGGGCAGCCTCACTGCTTGCGCTGAAGCCCTGTACTGCCATCGAAACACGGTCTCGAACCGTTTGCAAAGATTCCGCGAAGTCACCGGCATCGACCTGTCGTCCCCCCGTGACGCGGCAGCGCTCGTACTCGCCTGGTGCTGACGGAATCATTTGAGGTTCAGAGTCAACTGCAACCAGATGGCAAGCACTTCATCCGGATCTTTGAGGTTGAAACCGAAGTGTTCCTGAGCTTTCCGCAGCCGGTATCGGACAGTGTTCTTGTGCACTCCGAGTTCCTCTGCCGCGTATGTCACGTTCTGTCCTGAAGCAATCCAGGCAAGTAGCGAGTCTGCAGTATCCGGGTCCGTCGACACCATTCCTGCTATCCCCGGGAGCGTCAGGTCAGAATCCGCCGCGACTAGTTCAGCTACGCTTGAGAGAAACAACTGGGTTCGCATCGAGTCGATCGTGAGAACCTGGCGTTTCACGGGTAGAGGACGTTGGCTTGCTGCCCGGAGGAGACGTTCCACCAAGCGGCGCTGGGCAATTAACTCAGCTGCTTCTCGGACGATATTTGATGCAGCAACCGTTGTGTGCAGCCCGAGCGACCGCTCGAGCAACAATTGCACCTTCGAAGCGTTGGCCGCAACCATGTCAGCCGACCCGCTTTCAACGAGCGCGATGACCTTGGTGCCTTCGATTGCGGTGAGCGCCTCAGCATGCAAGAGGCGCAGCTGCTGTTGCACCATGGCGCGGCAAGCGTCCAGCTCCCCTGGTTGCGGTTGACTCCCAGCATCAAAAGCGATGAAGGCGAGACCTTGGGTAGCGCTGAGCCCAAGCTCCGTCAGGTCCGAGTCTGAGACAGTATTCGCACGAAGTATTCGACGAAGGCGTTGTGCACGGTCTTTGACGCCCATTTCACTTGAACGGAGCAAGTCAAGCATGACGCCTGCGGCACGCGATGCCGAAGCACTCATTCTGTCCGCGATATCAGGCCACTGCGCGCCTGGATCGGCAGGAAGGATGGCCCACATGCTTCCTAAAGGGCGGGTGCCGGCACGAACCGCTACCGCTGTCCTCAACGCCTCTCTGGGCAATTTCGGTTGCAGAATTGGGACCGGAGATTGTAGAACGGCCTGATACTGCTCCGAGTCTTGTGGCGAAGGCGGTGTGGAGCGGCTCAAGATCGTTTGCGTTCGAAGCGCATCGATCAATTGTCCGGGGACCGTCGAATGCACCACAGGCCGTCTGCCCAGATCCTCGATTACGACCGATCCTCCCAGGTATCCGGCAAGTTCATTCACGATTCCGGATAACAGGTCGAGAGGACTCCCCGCAAGGTAGTCGATGTCCCCTACTTGTTCGCCCGCCGCATATGCCAGCATCGCTTCGAACGTACGCCAGGAAAGCGTGATGTTCACTTTCATGAGCACGAGACCGAACTCTTCAGCGATACCCTTCCAGTACTCGATACCCCTAGGTTCCCCTTTAATTGCGACCCCTGAGTATCCGAATCTCGAGGCTGCGGAGAGCACCTCTCTCGCTTCGCCCATATGATCCTCTGCGCGCACTCCATAGAGCAGCAGTGTGCCTGGGCTGTCGGGAAGCTCACCGACGGACTCGAAGAACTCGATATGTTTGACAACTCGATCGCCGCCGGCCTGTGTCACTCGCGCAACGGAGTCGGCGCCAAGCAACCCGATCAGCTCATCAATGTGCTGCTGACGCTCCCCACCACTTAGACCATCCTCTAACTGCATATCCGAATTTTATCCGTTTTGCACAAGATACCAACTCCCCCTCGTTCCTATTCTGACTCGTAGGCACCTGTCCGAGGTGCCTCGCGTTACCGGTTTCACCTACACCTTCAGTGGTGCCGGAGAGTCAAAGGAGACACATCACATGATGCGCAAGAGGATCATTTCCGTCGCTGCCTTGGCAGTATCCGCAAGTTTGCTGTTCAGCGGATGTGCGGGCGGTTCGGGCGACGCCGATGCTGCGGCAGGCGGTTCCGCTGGTGACAGCGAACTGGGTCTCCCGATCGGCGAAGAGCCGTCGACCGAAGCGAACCCAGAGCTTACCGCCCTCCTCCCGGAGGAGATTCAGGAATCGGGCGTGTTGAAGATGGGATCAGAGTTCCCCTATCCCCCGATGGCCGACCTCAACGAGGACAACCGAGCGGTCGGATACGACCCCGAACTCGTTCGCGCTTTGGCGCAGAAGCTGGGCGTCGAGGCAGAGATCATCAAACAACCGTTCTCTACCGCAATTCCCGGGCTGCAAGCAGGCAAGATCGACGTCTACATGGGCGGCATGACCGATACTCCCGAGCGTCAAGAAACCCTGAGCTTCGTCAACTACCTCTTCGGAGGTTTCAAGACCGTCGCGATGAAGGGCAACCCGGAGGGGTTAAGCACGCTCGACGATCTTTGTGGCCTGAACGTTGCCGTTGGTGCATCGACCGTGCAGGGTGATATTTTGCGCTCACACGATTGCGGGGACACGCCAGTTAATGTGGTCGAGTACCCCACGGATGCTGATGTGCATACTGCTGTTCGAGCCGGCCGTGCCGTGGCATTTGTCACCGATGGCTTCGTCGCAGAATGGCTCGCCGAGAACACCAACGACGGCGAGGTCTTCGAGGTCGTGCGAGACCCGGAGGCACCTGCAGGCTTCAGCCCGGTCTACGCCGGCATCGGAATCCTGAAAGAGGATGAGCAGCTGGTCGAGGCCCTGCAAGCAGCACTCCAGGAACTGATCGAAGAGGGCACCTACCAGGAGATCCTGGATCGGAACGGTTTGAGCGACTTCGCTGTCGAGAGCGCTGAAATCAACCAGGGCAAGGCTCTGTAGTGCAGTATCCCGTGGGAGTGGTAAGTCCTGAAGTACGGGCCGGTAGTTGCACTGGGACCGATGTGATCGATTCAGAAACTTGGGAGGTGCTTCCTGAGTTCTCCACGGTTGATCAGTTCGGCATGCTTCACCTCGGAGGTTGTTCGGCGCAGGATCTGATCGCGGACTTCGGTAGCCCGTTGCACGTGTACGACGAGGCAGGACTCCGGGCCCAAGCGCAACGGTTCGTTCAAGGCCTGCGGCAGAGATGGCCGAATTCGGAGGTGCTCTTCGCGTCAAAGTCCTTCCCTGTTCCGGCGATGTATCGACTCGCACAAGAGGAAGGCGTCTCCATCGACGTCGCTGGAGCCGGTGAGCTGCTCCTCGCGATCCGGGCGGGCTGCGATCCTTCCCGTATCTACTTCCATGGAAACGCAAAGACCGACGAGGAGCTTGAGCTCGCCCTGGAACATCGTGTCAGCACGATCATCGTGGACAACTTCGACGAGATATCCCGCCTTGAGCGTCTGCTTACACGTCCGCAACAGGTGTTGATCCGTCTGATCCCTGACATCGACGCTGACACGGATGCCGCAATTCAGACCGGAGGCTCTACCTCGAAGTTTGGGCTGCCCTACGATCAGGCACTTCGTGCTGTTGCACGCATGGAGGCTCACCCGATGTTCGATGTCGTCGGCGTCCATGTCCATATCGGCTCGCAGATCTTCAACACCGCACAGCTCGCCGAAGCAGTGCGGAAGGCTGCTGCGCTCGGCTCGTTTCCGATCTATAACGTGGGAGGAGGGCTCGGTGTGAAGTACGCTCTCGGGCAGTCGGCCCCCGGGGTCGAGGAATACCTCGATGCGATCACCGACGAAGCCAGACAGCATCTCCCAGCGGATGCGAAACTCATCATCGAACCAGGAAGATCACTTGTGGCACGCTCAGGCGTGACGCTGTACCAAGTAGTGAGCGTCAAGCACACAGGACGTCACTTCGTCGCCATCGACGGCGGGCTCGCTGATCAGCTTGACATCTCGGTCGCCGGTGAGCCGCACGAAGTCATCGCCGCAAACCGGATGAATGACCTCGCAGCCGATGTGGTTGACGTCGTCGGCCGACAGTGCGAATCCGGTGACGTCTTTGCCCGAGACGCTCGCCTCCCCGGGATGCAGATCGGTGACGTAGTTGCCTACACCGGTTCCGGGGCTTACTCGTACACGACATCAAACAACTACAACGGTGCACTGCGTCCTGCGATCGTCTTCGTGGGGGCCGGACATGCGCGTCTGGTGACGCGTCGGGAGACCTTCGACGAACTCCTCGCGCTTCACCTCTACGAGGAAGGACACCCGAATGAGTAGCACACCGATCCTTTCGGGAGCGGCCGAGGACCTGAACGGCAACGATGATGTCACCGCCTTGCCGCTGCGGCATCCCTGGCGATGGGTTGCGGCGACGCTGATCCTCCTGATCGTCGCCTGGTTTGCGTACATCATTGTCACGAATCCGAACCTTGATTTCGCAACAGTGGGTGAATTCGTCTTCGATCCTCGCATCATCTCCGGGATCGGGTTGACGCTCCTCATCACCGTCGTTTCCATGGTGGTCTCTACCGTGCTGGCAGTGATTATCGCGTCCATGAGGCTTTCGGAGAACCCGGTGTTTTACAGCCTGGCTTGGTTCTACACCTGGGCTTTCCGCGGAACACCGATCCTGGTGCAGATCGTGTTCTGGGGATACATGGGACTGCTCTTTCAAAACCTCACTCTAGGAATTCCTCTCACAGATGTGGTGTTCTGGCAGGTCAACACCAACTCACTGATCACACCGCTCATGGCAGGTATCATCGCTCTGACGCTGAACCAAGCTGCCTACTCATCCGAAATCGTCAGAGCCGGAATGCTCTCGATCGACGAAGGCCAACGTGAGGCTGCGTTCTCTCTGGGCATGTCGCCGGTGTACACGCTACGACATGTCGTCTTACCCCAAGCAATGCGCGTGATCATTCCTCCGATGGGCAACGAGCTCATCTCCATGCTGAAGAACACCTCACTGCTGTCAGTCATCGCTGTGCTGGAACTGTACACGCAGGCAATGATCATTTCTTCCTCGAACCTGAAACAGGTCGAGCTCCTGATCGTAGTGAGCTTGTGGTATCTCGCCATGACAAGCATCCTGTCGATTCCTCAGTACTATCTCGAGCGTCACTTCGGCCGAGGGGCCACCCGGAACCAGCGGGTGACGCCCCTTGGAAAGCTTCGTGCTCGTTTTTCCAAGAAGGAATACCCGCAGCCTGCCCCGCAGACCGAAGTAGTGGAGATCCCATGACACATCACCTCAGCGAGCGTCCAGACGCCGCACATCTCTCACCGCTTGTCGACATTCGTCGAGTCCGGAAGAGTTACGGCTCTCACCAGGTCTTACGGGACATCAGTTTGCAGGTTCCGCGAGCCACGGTCACCGTCCTCCTCGGCCCCTCCGGGTCTGGGAAGTCCACCCTTCTTCGGTGCGTGAACCATCTTGAGAGTATCGATGGAGGCAGGATCATCGTCGACGGCGATCTGATCGGTTACCGTCAAAGCGGCCAGGTCATCCACGAGATGACCCCGAAACAGATCGCTAAGCAACGGCAGAGCATTGGGATGGTCTTCCAACGTTTCAACCTGTTCCCTCACATGACAGCGCTTGAGAATGTCGTGGAGGCGCCGGTCGGTGTCGCCCGACGTCCCAAGTCGGCTTCGCGCAAGCGTGCCCTCGAGCTTCTGGAGCGCGTGGGCTTGTCCGATTTCGCCAAGCATTATCCAGCGCAATTGTCTGGTGGGCAGCAGCAGCGTGTTGCCATCGCCCGCGCGCTGGCAATGGAACCGAAACTCATGTTGTTTGATGAGCCCACATCAGCACTCGACCCGGAACTTGTGGGAGATGTGCTCGATGTCATGAAAGAACTCGCCCGAGATGGCATGACCATGATCGTGGTCACGCACGAGATCGGGTTCGCGCGCGGAGTTGCCGATCAGGTCGTGTTCATGGATGGCGGTGTCGTCGTTGAGTCGGGCTCACCCGAAGAAGTCATCGGAAACCCACAGCGTCAGCGCACACGATCCTTCATCGACAGCGTCACCTAACGCCAGGATTCCTCGATGGTGCGCAGTGCAGGTCCCGCGTCGCGGCACCTGCACTGCGCACCATCTCTCTGACCCCAGTGACGCGGCGCTCGACCTTCTGTTCCCCTACTGGGATCTGCAATACCTTACGGTTTAACCCCGAATCATCGAAAGGAATACCGATGAAGACTTCGATAGCTCCCCAGCCAGAGGCATCTGGGACGCCGTACGCAGATGCCGTACGTTGGTATGCCTTCACCCACCCACACAGTATGCAGATCCCAGGACACGGTATGACTCCTGAAGGGCTCGCAGCCAACCTCGCTGACTTCGTTGGAGCTGAGGCGTTGTCCTGTGATCTCACTCGGGTACTGGACGGCGTGGATCTCGGCCCGCACTCCCCGGAAGTTGAAGCCCAGAAGCTCGCTGCTCGTGCATGGGGTGCCAGGCGGACGTGGTTTCTCACGAACGGTGCCTCACAGGCTAACCGCATGGCTACACTCGCCGTTCGCGGACTGGGCACCCGCATACTTGCTCAACGAAACGCACATTCAAGCCTGAGCGATGGCATCATTCTGGCAGGACTCGAGCCCAGGTTCATGCTTCCCAGCATCGATCACGAGCACGGGATCTCCCACGGCGTGCACCCTGTCACTCTTGCGAATGCACTCAAAGAAGCTGAGGAGCAGGGTGCGCCTGTGCACTCGATCTACCTCGTGTCGCCGAGCTACTTCGGCACGGTTGCAGACATCAGACAACTCGCGGATATCGCGCACGACCATGGAGTGCCCCTGATCGTTGATTGCGCGTGGGGCGCACATTTCGGGTTCCATCCAGACCTCCCCGAGACACCCACCCGTCTCGGGGCCGACCTCATGGTCACGAGTAACCATAAACTCGGCGGCAGCCTTTCCCAGTCAGCCATGCTGCACCTCGGAGAGGGAGAATTCGCCGATGTGCTCGAACCCCTCGTCGATCGCGCGTTCAGCATGACAGCCTCCACTTCGCCCAGCTCACTACTACTCGGATCGCTAGATATCTCGAGACACTCGCTTGAAACGGGTACCGAGCAGATCGGCCGGTCAATCGACAGTGCGCGCAGGCTCCGCGAGGCAATCGAGCACGACCCCCGCTTCTCGCTCCTCGACTCAGGGTATAGCCAGTTCGCCGATATCGTCGCCCTCGACCCGTTGCACGTCGTGATCGACATCAGCTGCACCGGACAGGATGGCAACTGGGTAAAGTCCCACATGAACGATGTTCATGGCATCGGCTTCGAGATGGCCACAGACAACACGGTCGTAGCGATTCTCGGGGCGGGCCAAGTCATCGACCATGACCTCATCCTCGCTGCGCTCAATGAAACTGCGGATGCTGGCACCACCGAGGCAGCCGCTTCAGGGCGACGTGTTGAGGCCCTGCCTCTCCCCGTTCCCGGAACGCTGAAGATGCTTCCTCGAGACGCTTACTTCGCCGACACAGAGGTGGTTTCGTGGCAGGACTCGATTGGCAGGATTGCTGCGAGTGCTCTCGCTGCGTATCCGCCAGGCGTGCCGAATATGCTGCCGGGCGAACTGATCACCACTGAGGTAATCGACTATCTCCGAGCAGTCGCCGCGACTCCCGACGGCTATGTGCGGGGTGCCCCTGATCCGTTGGTTGACACAGTTCGAGTCATCACGGGCGGCTAAACCCATACTCGTGGCGACCCCTCGACGCCCGTAGAGCGCGTCGGTGGGTTGCCTTCTTTACTGTACGAGGGTGAGTATGAGCGGAATCGTGGCTGCAGATACGAGGGTCTGTACGCCGGTAATCGATGCCATGAGTTTGGCATCTCCACCCATTCGCATGGCGAGCATGTAGGTTCCCGGGCCCGTGGGTAGTGCACAGACGAGCGCAATCATGGTCACCTCTAGCCCGTGTAGGCCCATCGTTCTTGCCAGGAGCACCGCGGCGACCGGAAGCACAAGGAGCTTCACCGCAACTGTGAACAGTATCGCCAAGCTCTCCTTGAAGTCGAAGGTGAGCACGATTCCCGCCCCGGCGACAATCGTCCCGCACGCGAGAGCAGGTGCTGCAAGCAGATTGACGGGTACCGCTAACGCATCGGGCAGATCTATGTTCAAGAGGTTTAGCGCGATTCCGATCGCACACCCCGCGATCAAAGGATTGGCAAACACCTCTTTCGCGAGCCGTCTCGCCCAGAAACCGGCAGCGTCCGGATTCAGTACAGTCAGGGTGGCGACCGCGACGAGGTTCACGAAGGGGGCAAGAATCGCTGCTGCGATGGCGAATACTGCCACGCCAGTGCTGCCGAATCCGACAGAGGCGATCGTGAGTCCAATGAATACGTTGAATCGAATCCCACCCTGGGTCATCGACGACAGCCGTGACCTCGAAATCCGCAGGAATTTTCCCGTGATGAGTATCAGGGCTACCACGCCCAGACTCACAATGACCAGCACGGAACCCATCTCGAGCACCGGTGCGCCGGCGAGATCGGTTTCCATGATCGAGGTGGCGAGGATTGCGGGCGCGAACACGAAGTAGCTTAGCCACTCGAGCGCTTTCCATGAGCCGACGTCAGGGAGCGCGAAGCGTTTGATCAAATACCCGAGGACTAGCAGCGCCGACACTGGCAGTATCGCTTGTAACAGGATGCTCACGGCAACCATTCCTTTCTCGCGAGCATGTCCGAGTAGCTGTGCGCGCACGCGTGAGTGCGTGCACAGCTACGTGCCCAGGTCCTGTGTCACCAGTCGGAGCCGGGCATCACCTGCTACGTGACCTCGTGCAGTTCCCCGTTCCTGTTCAGGGCTGGAACAGGTCGAGGGGCACATGGACGAGGGTGACACCTTTCCTTGCGACGGCTTCGCGGATCGTGTCTTCGAGGTCCACGGGATCCGTCACTGCGAAGCCGGATCCGCCAAATGCTTCAGCGACAAGTGGCCAGTCGGGTTGCGATAGCTGCACGCCAACGGGGGCAATGTCCCGGTCGGTTTCGTTCTGCTTGATCTCGCCATATCCGCCGTTGTCGACGCAGATGACAAAGATGTCGAGACCTTGCTCTTTGGCGGTCTGTAGTTCTTGGATGGAGAACATAAGGGCACCATCGCCGACCACCGCGCCGACAGTTCGGGATGGTTCGGCGATCTTCGCCCCGATGGCAGCTGGGAGCGCATATCCCAGAGTGCAGTACGTTCCCATATAGATGAGCGAAGCGGGTTCTTCAACACGGAATCTGCTGCCGATGCCGTTGTACACGATCTGGGAGGAGTCACCCCCGAGGATTACGTCAGCGGGAAGCGCGGATATGATGCGTGCGGCGACCGCGGCAGACACGGGATCATGCTCCGCGGCCTCACGAGCCAGCAGATTTCGCATTTCGTCTGTGGCTTGAGGTGCAGCTTGGAGGGTTCGTGTATGCAGTTCCTCAGCGAGCGTCGCGAGTGTCACTGCTGAGTCACCGATCAGCGCGTGGGCGGCCTGCAAGTTCTTGTCGCGTTGGCTGTCGAGAATATCGATCCGGACGACTGGGCCGTTCGCCACAAGTTCCATTCCGGCGCGCTCTGCGACTCCGAGCTTAGATCCCACCACCAGAACCGCGTCCGCTGCTGCGACCAGTTCGAGTGCGCCTGCGAGCCGCAGTTCTGATCCAATACTGAGCGGGTGGGATTCTGGGAGCACCCCCTTTCCGTTCATGGAGGTCAGGACTGGTGCATGCAGAAGTTCTGCGACCTGTCGAAGCTCGCTTCGTGCTCCGGTTGCTCCGCCTCCTGCGAGGATGATCGGACGTCGAGCGCTGGCGAGCAGGTCGGCTGCGCCGAGAATCTCTTCACGTGCCGGCATGTCCTTGTCTCGGGGGGCCCTTGGCACCTCTTGGAGAACACGGGAATCGACTTCGGCTTCGAGAAGGTCGAGGGGGACTTCCAAATACACTGGGCGAGGGCGGCCCGAACTGCCGAGTTCAAACGCCTCGTGGACCGTCTGCAACGCCTCTTCCGCACTATTGGCTCGTCGCGCAATCTCGAAGACGCCCTCTGCCGAGCGGAGCTGATCCTTAGTCTCATGCAAGGTACCGATATCGCTGAACTCAGATCCCCGAGGAGCACCAGGCGAGAGAACGAGCATCGGACGTGATTCGCAGTAAGCCGTGCCAGCAGATGCGAGTGCATTCAGAAGGCCTGGGCCAGAGGTCGTGATGACCACTCCAGGCAGTCCGGTACGCTGAGCCCAAGCATCCGCGGCGTACCCTGCCCCTTGTTCGTGACGTGCAGTGACGGGATGGATCCCAAGACGCCCCAAGTGCCTGTAAAACTCAAGGTTGTGTGTGCCAGGAATCCCGAACACCGTCTCGACACCGTACTCCCTGATGAGCTTCAGGATGGCGTAGCCAAGGTTGTTACGATCGATGGTTGGCCGTGCTGCGGAGAACTCGGTCATGAGTGTTCCTTTCCGAATGGGTGAGGTGTTACCGGCGCCTGCCTGAGGGTGTTCACCGGATGAACTGCTTGGCCATGAGTGAGGTAGTTCACGGCTTCTTCAGCCTGCACTCGCACATACAACTGCTCTGTGGCATTAGAGAGGTAGCCGATATGGGGGGTGACTATGAGTCGCGGGGCATCAGCCAAAGCATGTCCGATGGAGGGCGGTTCTTCATCAAGCACGTCAAGACCCGCACCTGCTAAGTGCCCCCTGTCAAGGGCATCGCGTAGCGCCTGGGAATCGACGAGCCCGCCGCGACTCACATTGATGACGTAGCTGCCAGGCTTCATCGAGGCAAGAAACTCTGCATTGACTAGGTTCCTTGTGGTGTCGATCAGCGGCATATGCAGGGAGATCACATCCGCTTGAGCAATCACCTCACGCAGCGTGGCGAGTTCCACGTTGCGGTCTGGGCTTTCCGAGACAAATGGGTCGTATCCGAGGACCTTCTTGAAGGACGGGCTGGCAAAGTCGATGAATCGGCGGCCGATATTACCCAGGCCGAGTACTCCGAGAGTGAGTTCCGTCGTTCGTGCAGGCTTCCAGTCAGAGCGAACGTCCCACAACTCGGGTACTGCAGAACCTTGATAGGACGGAAGCTGGCGGATGAGGTGGAGGGTGAGTGCCAGAGCGTGACTCGCGACTTCATCGGTTGAGAGCGGCGGGAGATGGGTGACGACGATACCGAGTTCGGTCGCCCGCTCGACGTCGACGCAGCTCACTCCCATTGCACCAACGCAGATCAAGCGCAAGTTAGGGAGAGACTCAAGAGTCTCCCCTCGCAGTTCAGCGAAATCGATGAGCAGCACTTCTGCATCGAACGCTTCCCTGATGATCTCGTCAGGATCCCGCGTGGGGACGTGCGTAACGACATAGCCGGCTGCGCGCAGCATCTCGATACCAGGCGCAATATCAAGACCCTCGATCTCGGTGTAGACCGCCTTGGGCATTCTGCCTACTGCGCGAGCTTCAGCCAACGGTACATCCATCGGTCGATGCTTGCGGGTTCATGCCTGTGTTCCGTCCTCATGAATGAGATGCTGCCGCGCCTGGTCCCAGGACACCGAGACCGACTGCCCTACCAAGAGGGCTGCAGCCTCTGTCGCAGGCAGCTTCGCAACCCCTGGCGTGCCATCGGAGAATTCCATGTAAACGGTGACGTTTGAACCGGTGAAGACGATCTCACGGATAGTCGCAGCGAAGCTGCCAGTCGAATGGTCCGTGTGCGGTGACACCGTCAGCGCTTCAGGGCGAACGATCAGGACGTTCGCGGCCGACTGTTGAGCTTCCTCGGGGAACAGCGGCGCGGTCCCCGACTGTGAGACGAATGTGCTTGACGTTGAGTCAACGCTGCCCGTGAACACATTCGAATCGCCCAGGAAGCGGGCCACGAACAACGATTCAGGCTGGTAGTAGAGCTGCTCGGGTGTGCCCACTTGCTCGATACCGCCGTGGTTGAACACGGCGATACGGTCAGACAGGACCAGAGCTTCCTCCTGATCATGTGTGACGAAGACGAATGTCATCCCGAGTTCGCGATGGATTCTCGCGAGTTCCCGCTGCATCTCGCCACGAAGATTCTTGTCAAGCGCTCCGAGCGGTTCGTCCATCAGTAGCGCTCGGGGATCAAAGACGATTGCTCTCGCGAAGGCCACGCGTTGCTGCTGGCCCCCAGAGAGTTCCTTCGGAAGACGCTCTGCATAGGCGTCGAGTTGCACCAGCGCCAGCGCCCGTGCGACCCGTTCTCGAATCTCGGCCTTCGGCAGCTTGCGCTGCCGAAGCGGGTATGCGACATTCTCAAACACCGACATGTGTGGAAACAGCAGGTAGTTCTGGAACACCACGCCAAGGTCCCTGCGATGCGGTTTGAGACCGTCAATGGGTTCTCCACCGATGCTGACCGTTCCTGCTGACGGGTTGACGAACCCTGCGATCAGAGAGAGTAGGGTCGTCTTTCCTGAACCGCTGGGTCCGAGAAACGACATGAACTCGCCAGGCTGGATGTCTAGGGAGACGTTGTTGAGAGCGGGAGACGGTGCGGAGGGATACTGCATCGTCACGTTGCTCACGGTGATCGCTTGCCCGTGGTCTGGTTTCTGCGTCATTGCTGATTTGCTTTCTTCTTCTTGAGTCCAGGCAACACCTGAACCAACACGACCACTGTGGTTGTCGCCAAGATGACGAGAGTCGCAGCGGCGGAGACGGTCGGATCGATCTCCGTAGCGATTGCGTCGTACATGTTCGCGGGGAGGGTCTTCAAGTACGGCGTTTGCAGGAACAGTGACACGACTGATTCATCGAATGAGGTCACGAAGGCGAGGACGAACCCGCTGACAACACCGGGGAGGATAAGTGGAAGCGTGACGGTCAAAAATGCTTTCAACGGGCCAGCGCCGAGAGATGAAGCCGCTGTGGTGAGGCCGGAATTGTAGCCGCTAAGACTTGAGGAAA